>JANPDA010000395.1:0-22579 GCA_031431235.1 Hyphomicrobiaceae bacterium | reverse complement strand
ATATATATATATATGGAGCCCCCGGGCAAAGGGGTCTGACCCCAATCTTGACCCCGATCTCACTGTGCCGACGACAAGGGTCCCGGATCGCGCTTTGCGCGTCCGGGATGACGGGGGTGTGGGTGGGAGAATGAGCCTTCGCTCAGCCCTTGAGCTTGCCCGAGGCTTTCGCCGCATGGGTCGCGAGCATGTCCATGATCGGGGGAGACAGGCAGTCATAGGGCTCGAGCTTCAATTCCTTCAGGCGTGAGCGGACGGCACCCATGCTCTTGGGGTCAGCGCCCGACTCGATGATCGAGGAAACGAAGGCCGCGAACTCGGCGGGCGCCCAGCCGTCGTCCTTGGAGAGCTCGGTATGGATGAAATCGAGCCCGAACAAGGGGTGCTTCTGGTTCTCGATCCGGCCGAACATGTGGACACCGCAGTCTTTGCAGGCGTGGCGATGGATGGCGGCGGCCGCATCCACGACCTTCAACTTCTCGGAATGCTTTGTGACCTTCAGCTTGTCGCGCGGCACCACGGCGACCTGGGAGAACAGCGCGTCCTCGGGCTTCCAGCATTTGGTGCAGCCGCAGACGTGATTGTGCGCGCATTGCGAAGAGGCGGTCACCTCGACGGCGTTGCTCTTGCAGTGGCACGTGAGCGTGCCGCCCGCAAAACCTGCCTTGCCGGGCTTCAGGCCCTTGTCGACTGAAGGGTGAATGGAAACTGCCATGACGCTCGACTCCCTGCTTCGATTGCGGTGCGGTCTTGTGGCCGACCGACGTTGGAACGACTGCCTTTCAAGTGTGCGCCCGAACGAGGGGGCTTTCAACGGGAATGCGTACGAACCCGAGGCTTGTCACGTCCCCAGCTCCGCCAGCCCCCGGAACAGCTCCAGCGCCTCCGGGTTGGCGAGGGCCTCTTTGTTCTCGACCTCCCGCCCCATCACCACGTCGCGCACGGCCAGCTCGGTGATCTTGCCGCTCTTGGTGCGCGGAATGTCGGCGACGGCGATGATCTTCGTCGGCACGTGGCGGGGCGTTGTGCCGGAGCGGATGCGCTTCCTGATTCTATCGCGCAAGGCCTCGTCCAAGGCGACGCCTGGGCGCAGCACCACGAACAGCACCACACGCACGTCGTTGTCGAAATCCTGGCCGATGACGATGCTCTCCTGGATCTCCTCCAGACTCTCGACCTGGCGATAGATTTCCGCGGTGCCAATGCGGACGCCACCCGGATTGAGCGTCGCATCGGAGCGGCCATGGATGATCATGCCGCCATGCGCGGTCCATTCGGCGAAGTCGCCGTGGTGCCAGATGCCGGGGAAGCGGGCGAAATAGGCGTTCTTGTATTTCCGCCCGTCGGGATCGTTCCAGAACATCACCGGCATCGAGGGGAACGGCTTCAGGCAGACCAGTTCGCCCTTCTCGCCCCGCACGGGCTTGCCATCACCGTCGACAACGTCGGTCGCCATGCCGAGCACCGGGCCTTGGATCTCGCCCCGCCAGACCGGCTTGCCGGGGATGCCTGCGACGAAGCAGCCGCAGATGTCGGTGCCACCGGAGATCGAGGCGAGGTGGATGTCGGTCTTGATCGCCTCGTAGACGAAGTCGAAGCTTTCGGCTGCCAACGGCGAGCCTGTCGAGCACATCATCCTGACGCTGGCGAGGCGATGGGTGTCGCGGGGCCTGAGGCCAGATTTGCGGATGGCGTCGATGTATTTGGCCGAGGTGCCGAACACGGTCATACCCTCGGCGTCGGCGAAATCGAAGAGGGCTTCGGGTCCGGGATAGGTTGGCGAGCCGTCGTAGAGCAGGAGCGTCGCGCCCGAAGCCAGCCCCGAGACCAGCCAGTTCCACATCATCCAGCCGCAGGTGCTGAAATAAAACAGCCGGTCGTTTGCGTTGAGATTGGTATGGATGCCCTGCTCGACCAGGTGCTTCAGCAGGATGCCGCCGGCGCCGTGGACAATGCACTTCGGCACGCCGGTGGTGCCGGAGGAATAGAGAATGTAGAGCGGTTGCGAGAACGGGAGCTGCGCGAAGCACGGGCGGGAAGGCGCCGATGCCGGCGGCTCGACCCATGCGATCGCCTGGACCAGCTTCGAGGCGACCTGCTCGGCTTCCCCCAGATAGGGCACAATGACGATGCGTTTCAGGGTAGGGAGCTTCGAGGTGACCTCCGCCAGCTTCTCGATCATCCGATGCTGCTTGCCGCCGTAGTGATAGCCATCGCAGGCAACGAGCACGGTCGGCTCGATCTGGCCAAAGCGATCGAGGATGCCCTGCGGCCCGAAATCGGGCGAGCAGGAGGACCAGATGGCGCCGATTGCGGATGCTCCCAGAAACGCCGAGATCGCTTCGGGCATGTTCGGCATGATGGCGGCGACCCGGTCGCCAGCTTTCACGCCCGCGGCCTCGTAGATGGCGGCGAAGCGGGCAACCTGCCTGCCGAGCGCGGCCCAGGAGAGCTCGCGGCGTACCTTGTCCTCGCCGCGGAAGACGACTGCGGTCGAATCGTCCGTGCGACGCAGCAGGTTCTCGGCGTAGTTGAGCCGGCCGGCCGGGAAGAACCGAGCGCCAGGCATCTTGTCAGCGTCGACGAGGTAGGGCGCGGCACCCTTGTGGCCGATCACGCCCGCAAAATCCCAGAACTGCGACCAGAAGGCGGCCGGGTCCTCGATCGAGAAGCGATGGAGGCTGTCGAAGTCCGCAATCTCCGGCCGGCCTGCCTTCGATACGACCGCGATCAGCCGGGCGAGATTGGCATCGCCACGATGCTCCCCCTTGGGACTCCAGAGCGGGCCTGTCATGCTTCGTCTCCGAGGTTGCAATCCCGTCACGAAGGCGCTCTATAGACGGTGCGGGAATATGCTGACTAGCGGTTGGCGGTCAATACGGCGCGATTGGGGTGCGCCGGGCTCGACGCCCGCTCGTCGTCGGAACGTGTGTGGGAGGTACCGATGACCTGGTTGCGGCCACTCCTGCGGGAGGGGCGAAAGTGGCGCGATTCGAGCGCAGTCGGCGAGCGCGCTGCGGTGCGGACGCGGATCGGTTGGTCCATCATCCTGCTCGGCGCCACCGGCCTGGGAGTGGTCGCCGCGATCGATCCGGATTTACCCCGGTTCGGCCTCGAGCGTGCGACCGCGACGATCGGGCCGCTACTGAGCAGCAACCGGGGGATCGCGATCACCGAGCCGATCAGGATCAGCTCGTCCCCAGATGTCAGCATCGTGTCGGGGACGATCGTGACCGGCTCGCTGCTCGAGCCCTTCGTCAGCGAGGCGCGGGCAACGATCGGCGCGCACACCACACTGGTCATCGATGATGCCGTGATCGTGGTGCGGACCAACCCACGAGGCGTACCAGGCGGAGCGCGTGTCCGTGAGCCGACGTTCGACCTCGCGGCGCTGATCGCTTCGCGCGGTATCGGTAAAGTGGCGATCACCGGCGGCGTGTTGCAGGTGGAGGGGCTCGGCTGGAGTGAGGTCAGGCTCACACGGATCGATGCGACGGCCGACCTCTCGCGTGGCAGTGATGTTGCGCTGCTGACGGGCACGCTCGATCTCCTTGGCGATAGCGTCGCGTTCGACATCTCGCTCGATACAGGGGCCAAGGCGGATGCGGGCGCATCGCGGCCGATGAGCGTTCGCCTGGCGAGCGCACGGATGAATGCGGCTTTCGAGGGAGGTCTCGGCACTGGCGATGGGATCGGGCCGTCCGGCGTCGTTTCCGTGCGGATCGCCGATCTCGGTGAGCTTGCCGGCAAGCTCGGGATCGCGGCTCCAGGCATGCTCGGTCTGGTCGAGATCGAGGCCGAGGGCGGGATCACAATCTCCGATGGAGTTGCCTCGCTCAATGCATCCAGGATCGCAACACCGCAGAGCCAGGCAACCGGCACGATCTCGCTCCGCCTCCACGACGGCAAGCCCGTGATCGATGGCACACTCGACTTCTCGCGCCTCGATCTCACCGGCCTTGCCTTCGAGCAGCATCTGCTGGCGACGCTGCCCTCGCCCGAAGGACCATTCGCGGCGGTGCCGAGTGTTTCGCCGGGGCTTGCCGGCCTGGACGCCGACATCCGCCTATCGGCCGCACAATTGCGGTTTGCCGGTCAGGACATGGGACCAGTCGCGGCGACGATGTCGGTGCAAGGGCCGTCAATGTCCGGGCAGATCGCGGAGCTGGCGCTGCTGGGGGGGCATGCGACCGGTCAGATTGCGATCTTGCGTACAGCCGGCTCCAATCAGGTTTCGATCAGCGGCACTGCCAGCCAATTGCGGCTGTCGAGAGCGATTGCCGCCCTGGTCGGGATCGATGCGATCGCAGGCAGCAGGATCGATGTCAGGGGACAGGTCGGGGGAACCGGCAACCGGGCGGCCGACATCGTGTCGACACTCGCCGGAGCTGTCCGGATAGCGCTGATCGAAGGCGGCGTGGTGCGCGACGGCGATGCGGGAGCGGTCGCACTATTGATCGACACGACACTGAAAAACCAGAGTGATGGTGCGACCGCGACCGGCCGGCCGCTGACGCTCGATGGCCTGACTGCCGAGCTCGAGTTGGGTGGCGGCAAGGTGCGCGCGCGGGAGTTCGAACTGATCCTGGGCGGCGAGCGGCTCGCCGGCCGGGGAACCGTCGGGGTCGCCGATAGTGCGATCGACCTGCAGATCTGGCAGCTCCCCGCCGGCAAGGCGAAGGCAGGTGCAAGGAGCCCCGGGCCGGCGGTCATCAGGCTCGGCGGAACTTGGCGGCAACCACGTATCGAGCCGGCCGAACGAGGCGAGCACGGCGCAGCCAGCGGCGAAATTGCCGCCGGGCCTTGAGCGCGCCATGGGATTGCTCTAGTGTCCTGTCTCCGAAATGCGCTCAACCTCGCAGTGTCCTCTGAAGCGTATTTCGGAGATGAAAGGACACTAGCAACTCTATGATTCTAGTGTGGTTTCGCCTCGCAAATGCCATCTCCGAGCCCGCTGCGGATGCTGGATGGCATTTGCGAGACACCACACTAGGGGGACATCGAAGCCGACGCACGAGGTGCGTCCGGGGCCGGCTCGCCCAGCGATGCCATGAGATCGAGGTCCGACCGATGCCGAGAACGATCACCCTTGCCGCAGTGCTGGCACTCGCACTGGCGTCCGGTCCGGTTGGAGCACAGACCTCGGGAACGGACCCGGGCGCTGCGCGTACAGCGCCTGCTCCGGCCGCTGCCGCCTCGGCTCCTCCACCTTCGCCAACCCCGGCCGTTGCCACGGCTCCGACCCCGGCCGTTGCCACGGCTCCGATCACCAGCCTGCGCATCGCGACTTATGGCGGCGCGTATCTGGAGGCTCAGCGTTCCACGATGCTGGACCCGGCCGTGCAATCGCTTGGCATCGGCAGCGAAATCATACTGCATGGGGCGACGATAGCCCCGCTCGCTGCTGGCGGTGTCGGTTGGGATGTGGCTCTGCTGCCTGGCGACATTGCCGACAAAGCCTGCAACGCGGGCGTGATCGCGCGTATTGATCCGGCGATGCTCGATCCAGCGGGTGCGGAAGCCGCGACGGGCGATTTCCTGCCCGGCATGCTAGGCACCTGCACTGTCGCCAGCATGGCCTGGTCGGCGGTTGCGATCGTCGACGACGCCGGATTTTCCGGGAAGAGGCCGCAACGCCTCGCCGACCTGTTCGACGTCAAGCGCTTTCCGGGCAAGCGTGCGTTTCCGCAGGGCCCGCGCTATCTGCTCGAGCTGGCGTTGCTGGCCGACGGCGTCGCACCCGCCGGCGTTTATGGCGCTCTGGCGACGCCTGAGGGCATCGAGCGGGCCATCAGGAAGCTCACACCCATCCGCGACAGCATCGTCTGGTGGAGCCGGCCGGAGGAGCCCTTCGAGCTGATGCGCGCCGGCAAAGCTCAAATGGGCATCGCCTTCAACGGCAGGGCGTTTCTGGAGTCGATGACGGGCGGACGCGCCTATCGTACGATCTGGGACGGGCAGATCTACGCGCTCGACGTGTGGACGGTCGCGGCGAGCACAAAGGCGCCGGAGCTAGCACGCAAGTTCGTTGCCGAGGCGAGCCGGCCGGATCGGATGGCGGCGTTTGCCCGGCTGCTGCCCTATGGCCCGGCGCGGCTGTCGGCGCTGCCCCTCGTCGGCAAGCACCCGATCGTCGGTGTCGAGATGGCGCCCTTCCTGCCGACCGAGCGTGCCAATTTCGCCAATGCGCTGAGGTTCGATTCGCTCTGGTGGGAGAGCCACGAGGCCGACCTCGGCAAGCGGCTCGACGCCTTCCGCGCCGGCACTGCGCCTACAGGCGGCGTCACACCAAAACCGGCAGCGAGCGGGACGGGCAGTGCTGGCTGACAGCAGGCGGGAACTGCGTCAACTCGTCCGGTATCGCTCGTTGACGACCTTGTGGTCATGGGGGACTTCCCCCTTGCCCCGGTCGATCGCTTCGGCGAATGTCGCCACGCCCTCGGGTGCGCTCGAAATGTCCGGCTGCCGCGGCGGTTGGCTTTCGCTCGCATCGCAGACGGCCGCGATCGTGCCCCTTGCGGGTGCTTTCGCGACGAGAGGGGTGCCGCCGGTTCCGCAAGGGTCCGGCGGCATTGATCGGATGCTCGGACCCCTGCCCGCATCGTCGGTGTTGCACTTTGCCGTCTTTGATCGGCGCTTCGAGCCGTGTAACGCTCTTAACTGAAATTGATCGGTACGAGCACGAGCAACCAAGTGCATGTGTTAGTTTAGCAAACTGAAGCCTTTCGCCAGGGGCAGCATCGACATGACCGGATCGACGAGAAGCCATGACCGTGGGCAGGCCGCGGCAACGCCCTTGCGCCGGGTTTTCACTACGCTTCTGCTGCTGGTGCTCGCAGTCAGCTTCTCCGGGATCGGGGACGATGCCGAGGCCGCGCGCAAGAAACGGAAGCGGCGCGCGAGCCAGACGATCGAGCGGACAACCAGAGCGGTCGAGGCCGAGCAGGACGCCAAAGTAGATGATCTGCTTGCGGAGCATCCGGGCTCGACAGTGCTGGAGGCGGGCAGGCTGCGCGCTGTTGTGCGCTCGCTGTCGGACGGGCGTGCCCTGCTGGCAGGCGGCAGCGCGTTTGCCGAGGTCACGGTGCGCAAGCCGAAGGGCTCCGGGATCCAGTCGGCCGAAATCCGCATCACCAGCCAAGGCGGCGAGCCCGCCGTGATCGCCGTCGGCAAGGCGGTCAAGTCCATGACGGTCGGCGCCAATCATGTCGCCACCATCAGCTTCGGCAAGTCGGCGGGGCTGTCGCTGCTGGTCG
This sequence comes from Hyphomicrobiaceae bacterium, assembly GCA_031431235.1. GTDB lineage: Bacteria > Pseudomonadota > Alphaproteobacteria > Rhizobiales > Hyphomicrobiaceae > JANNSW01. The sequence continues at coordinate 15,323 of JANPDA010000395.1, read as the reverse complement.
AGTTGAAGCCGAAAGCGGGAGAAGCATCCGGGCAAGGCAAGCTCGGGATCGCGCTCGCGACCATCGGGGAGGAGACGAGCGCCGTCTCTGCCCCGGTCGATTTCACCTATCTGTTCACCGACTGCTCGAGTCGGTTTCATGGCGCGCTCGCAGGCATCCTGGCCGAGCGGGCCGATCTGTTCGCCAGCGGTCTGAAGCGGGCCAGCACGCCCGACGACGCGCTACCGGGCGCGTGGGTGTTCAATCCCAGGGGCTCGTTCGCCGGGACCAAAAAGAACAAGAAGGGCGAGTCGGCGGCGAGCCTCGAGCCTGGAGTTGCCACGACCGGCGAGCGCAAGCTGATGCAAATCGCGGCCGAGTTCGTGTCGAGCCGCGGTGCGGCCAACGACCTTTCCCGGCGCGGCCGCTACAGCTGGATCAGCAACCGTATCATGACGGATATCTGCTCCTACCTCGAGCAGGGCTCCAATCCCGCGCTGTGCTCGGGCGTCGATATCATGGCGGATTTCTTCATCGGCAATTCCGGCTACCTGAAAGAGACCGTCGACACCGTTGCGGCAGCTACCGCCGCAGCCGAGGTGGCCGCCGCCAGCCGGGTCGCGCGGGTGACGGCGTTGGCGAGCGGAACCTTGCCAGGGGCGACAGCGGCGGGCGCGGTCAAAGCCGAGGAAGCGCCGTCCTTCGCTTTCGTCGGCAACGCGAATGCGGCAATGGGTGTCGCCACCGGGACCACTCCGGCGCCGGCGGGACGGCACCATCTTGCGCTCGCGGTCGAGGTGGCGCGAGGGTTATTCTCCGCGGCGGATGCCAAGACCGTAGCCGAGGCAACGGCCACGCTGGATGCGCTCGGGCGGATTTCAGCGCTCATCAAATCCGACGCGGCGAGCGGCATGTCGGACGCGATCCAGGCCGAGGCCAGGCTCGCGCTGTCGCTGATCGAGGCGGCGCATTACCTAGCCGTTGGCAATGATCACTATGGGCTCGTCGGCAACGCCATCTACGGCAGCCTCGACGCCATCCGCTCGGCTCGCGACAAGACATGTAGTTGCGCGCCGTGAGCGGGAGGTAGTGGTGCGCGGATCTAGGCCCCGGATCGACCATCGCGCCGGAGGCGCGTGCCTCCGGCGTGACGGCCGTCTGGAGAAACGGATTGAGGCCGGTGGGCATCAAGATTCGCCGCCGCCAACCTCCTCCTCACCCTCCTCGCCATTCCCCGCTTCTTCCGGGATATGCTCGACGGAGACGACCTTCTCGTCGGCGGCGGCCTTGAAGATGGTCACGCCCTGCGTGTTGCGGCCGGCGAGGCGGATGTCGTGGACGGGGCAGCGGATCAGCTGGCCGCCGTCGGAGACGAGCATGATCTGGTCGTTCTCCTCGACCGGGAACGATGCGATCAGCCGCCCGTTGCGATCGTTGACGATCATGGCGACGATCCCCTTGCCGCCGCGACCGGTCGTCCGGAACTCGAACGATGACGAGCGCTTGCCGTAGCCGCGCTCGGACACCGTCAACACGTGTTGCTCGGCGGCGCCCATCAAGGCGTAGCGCTCGGGTGTGAGCGAGACGTCGTCGCTCACGACCTCCTCGTCGCTCGCTCCTTCGGCCTCGACGATCTCGCCGCCAGCGGCGCGGCGCAGCTTCAGGTAGGCTTGGCGCTCCTCGCTCGTCGATTCGAAGTGGCGCAGGATCGCCATAGAGATGACCGTGTCGCCCTCGCCGAGCGCAATGCCGCGCACGCCGGTCGAATCGCGACCCTTGAAGACGCGGACATCGGGCACGGCGAAGCGCATCGCCTGGCCCTTCGCTGTCGTCAGCAGCACGTCGTCTGCCTCGCTGCAGATGGCGACGCCGACGATGTGATCGCCCTCATCGAGCTTCATGGCGATCTTGCCGTTGCGATTGATCTCGACGAAGTCGGAGAGCTTGTTGCGCCGGACATAGCCAGAGCCCGTCGCGAACATGACATCGAGCGTCTCCCAGCTCGCCTCGTCCTCGGGCAGCGGCAGGATGGTCGAGAGCCGCTCGCCCTCCTGCAACGGCAACAGATTGACCAGCGCCTTGCCGATCGATTGTGGCGTTGCCAGCGGCAGTCGCCAGACCTTCATCTTGTAGGCCATGCCGCGCGAGGAGAAGAACACGACCGGCGTATGGGTGGAGGCGATGAAGAGGCGGGTGACGAAATCCTCCTCCCGCGTCGACATGCCGGAGCGGCCCTTGCCGCCGCGCCGCTGGGCGCGATAGGCCGACAGCGGCACACGCTTGATGTAGCCCTTGTGCGACACGGTCACGACCATGTCCTCGCGCGCGATCAGGTCCTCGTCCTCGACCTCGCCGTCGATATCCATGATCTCGGTCTTGCGCGGTGTCGCGAACTGCTCGCGGACCTCGGTCATCTCGCGCTTGATGATGTCGACGATGCGGGTGCGCGAGCCTAGGATCTCGAGGAAATCCGAGATCTGGCCGCCGATCGTCCGCAGCTCGTCGGCGATCTCGTCGCGGCCCAGGCCGGTCAGGCGCTGCAGCCGGAGGTCGAGAATGGCCTGGGCCTGCTCCTCCGACATGCGGTAGGTGCCCTCGGTCGAGACCTTGTGGCGCGGGTCGGCAATCAGCTCGACCAGCGGGGCGACATCGCGCGCCGGCCAGTCGCGCGCCATCAGGTCGTCGCGGGCCGCCTGCGGATTTGGCGCATGGCGGATGAGGCGAATGACCTCATCGATGTTGGCGACGGCGATGGCGAGGCCGACCAGCACATGGGCGCGGTCGCGGCTCTTGTTGAGCTGGAACTTGGTTCGCCTGGCGACGACCTCCTCGCGGAAAGCGTTGAAGGCAACGAGGAAATCCTTGAGCGTCAGCACCACCGGCTTGCCGCCGGACAAGGCGAGCATGTTGGCGCCAAAGGTCGATTGCAGCGGCGAGAATCGGTAGAGCTGGTTCAGCACCACGTCGGCGATGGCATCGCGCTTCAGCTCGATGACGATGCGGATGCCTTCGCGGTTGGTCTCGTCCCAGATGTTGGCGATGCCCTCGATGCGTTTCTCACGCACCAGATCGGCGATCTTGTCGATCAACCGCTCCTTGTTCTCCTGGTAGGGGATCTCGGTGACGATGATCGCCTCGCGGTCCTTGCGGATCTCCTCGACCTCGGTGCGGGCACGCAGGATCACGGAGCCGCGGCCCTTCTGGTAGGCGGAGCGGATGCCGCCGCGGCCGAGGATGATGCCGGCGGTCGGAAAATCCGGGCCCAGGATGATGCCGTTCAAATCCTCGATCGTCAGCTCGGGGTTGTCGAGGAGCGCGATGGCCGCATCGATCACCTCGCCCAGGTTGTGCGGCGGGATGTTGGTCGCCATGCCGACGGCGATGCCGCCGGCGCCGTTGACGAGCAGGTTGGGGAACTTAGCGGGCAGCACGACCGGCTCGCGGAAGGCGCCATCGTAGTTGTCGCGGAAGTCGACCGTATCCTTGTCGAGGTCGTCGAGCAGGTACTGCGCGACCTTGGCGAGGCGGCACTCGGTGTAGCGCTGCGCCGCGGGCGGGTCGCCGTCGATCGAGCCGAAATTGCCCTGGCCGTCGATCAGCGGCACGCGCATGGAGAAATCCTGCGCGAGGCGCACGAGCGCGTCGTAGATCGCCTGGTCGCCGTGGGGATGGTACTTGCCCATCACCTCGCCGACGACGCGGGCGCTCTTCACGTATTTCTTGTTCCAGTCGAGGCCCAGCTCCGACATGCCGTAGAGGATGCGGCGGTGGACCGGCTTCAGGCCGTCGCGCACATCGGGCAGCGCGCGCGAGACGATCACGCTCATGGCGTAATCGAGATAGGAGGTCTTCATCTCCTCGACGATCGAGATCGGCCGGATGTCGGAGGGACCCCCGCTCGCGGGCGGGGGCGGGGGATCGTTCTTCTTGGCCAAGGCGGTGGGTTCTCTTGTGCTGGGGCTGCCAATTGCCCGGCCGCAGCCGGCTTATGCGCGGCGTCGCGGCGTCCCGATGGCAGCTTCGAAATCTCGTCGTGGAATATACGCGGAACACCCATTCCGGCGCAATGGCGCTGTCCTTCCGGTCGCGGGGTTATCCAGAAGTCAGGCTCTGCCCCTTACGAAGTCGAGGGTGGCGGCCTCGAGTGTTGCTGCGCCGAGTGGCAGCGCGTCCTCGTCGACCCGGAATTGCGGGTGATGGAGCGCACGGCGCACCGCGATCATGTGCCGAGCGATGTCGCGAGGGAGGGGCATCGGCTGTCACTTGGCGCAGGCTGGAGCCGAGGCAAAGCCGGAGTCCAGCATCCGGGCTGCTGGGCTTGGCGAAGGGCTCAGCCCAGCCGCCGGGATCACTTGCGATAGAGCTCGCGCGGGAACGCCGTCAGGCACTCCGACCCTTTCTTCGTGACCAGGATCGTCTCGGAGACCTCGAAGCCCCAATCGTCCATCCACATGCCGAGGATCGAGTGGATCACATTGCCGGGCTCGAGCACGCTGGTGTCGCCGGCGCGCAGGCTGATCGTGTGCTCGCCCCAATCGGGGGGATAGCCGATGCCGATCGAGTAGCCGATGCGGGATTCCTTTTTCAGCCCGTGCTTGGCCATGTGCGTGCGGAAGGCAAGCTCGACGTCGGCGCCGGTCGCTCCCGGCTTCACCGCATCGACCACGATGCCCATCGCCTCGATCGTGACTTTAGCCACATCCTCGACCTTGGGCGCCGGCTTGCCCAGTTGCATGGTGCGGGCGAGGCCCGACGTGTAGTGGCGGCAGGCGCCCGCCAGCTCGAGCGCGACGGTCTCGTTGCTGGTGTACTTGCGGTCGGTCCACAGCATGTGCGGGGCCGACGCGTTGGGGCCGGCGAGGATGGTCGGTGGCAGCGAGGTGACATCGCCTGCGAACTTCGGGCAACCTCCGACCTCGGCAGCATAGATCCTCTCGACCGATTCGCATTCCCGCACGCCCGGCGCGATTGCCTCATAGGCCGCCCGCATGGCCGCTTCCGCGAGCCGCGCGCCTTTCCTCATCATCTCGATCTCGGCCGGCGACTTGACCGCGCGTACCCAGGAGACCAACAGATCGGCCTCGATCCACTTGGCGTCGGGCAGGCCCTTCGTCAGATGAGCGTGGGCCTTGGGCGAGAAATAATAGGTGTCGACCTCGATGCCGATCCGCTTCTTGCCCCAGCCCTTGCCGCGCATGAACTCGGCCATCCAGTCCATGGGATGGCGGTCCTTCTGCTGGACGTAGGTGTCGGGGAAGCCGACCACGTGGTCGTGGTCCATCCAGCAGGTGAGCTTGCCGCCGGCCGAGTCCATGTAGCGCCCGATCCAATAGGGATCGTCGTCGAGCGGCACCACCACGATTTGCGGGGTGTAGAACGACCAGCCGTCATAGGCCGTCAGGTAGTACTGGCTGGCGATGTCGGTGACGACGAGCAGGTCCATGCCGCGCCTCGTCATCTCCTCGCGCACGCGCTTCAGGCGCTTGGCGAACTCTGCCTTTTCGAAGGGAAGCGGTACCATTGTGGGTCCTCGTCAGTTGCTGGCTTCGGTGTTGTGGGCGCTGAGGCGCTGGAAGCGCGACAGGTGCTGGTCGGCGTCGCCGTAGGTGAGGGCGATTGCCGTCAGCTGCTTGAGGTGGTGGCCGGCAGGAATGTCGTCGGTCATGCCGATGCCGCCGTGGAGCTGCACGCCTTCCTTGCCGACGGTGCGCCCGGCCTCGCCAACATAGGCCTTGGCCGCCGAAACCCGGCGCGCGCGCTCGACCGGATCCTCGCACCCGAGCGCGACGACCGCGTCCTCGGCCATCGACTGGGCGAGCTGGCATTTGACGTAGACGTCGACCAGCCGGTGCTGCAGCGCCTGGAACGAGCCGAGCGTCTGGCCGAACTGCTTGCGGGTCTTGAAGTAGGCGAGCGTCGCCTCGTAGACCGCCCACATCGAGCCCTGCGCCTGCATGGCGAGCATGGCGGAGGCATGGTCGAGAGTGGTCTCGATGATCGGGAAGGCCTTGTCCTCCACGCCCAGCAGCGCGGCCTTGGGCAGGTCGGCACCGTCCAGCCTCACCTCGCCAGCCCGGCCGCCGTCATGGGTGCGGAAGGCGTGGATCGACAATCCTTTGGTGTCGCTCGGGACGACGAGCAGCGAGATGCCGTCCGGCTCGCCTGCCATTCCCGACGTCCGTGCGCTGACGAGGATGTGGCGAGCCGCATCGGCGAACGGAACGAGGCATTTGACGCCCGACAGGCGGTAGCCGCCGGCCCGCTTCTCCGCGCGGGTCTCCACGAAGGCAGGCTCGTGACGGGCAGCCGGCTCGGCGTGGGCGAAGGAAAGGATGGTCTTGCCGGTCGCCACGTCGCCGAGGAGAGAGTGTGCGAGTGGCCCGCCGGCTGCAACCAACGCCGGAACGGCGAGACCGAGTGTTGCCAGATATGGGCCGGTGACCAGGTGCCGCCCGGCTTGGCCAAACAAGACGGCCGTCTCGACCACGCCGCCGCCGAGGCCACCGGATTCCTCGGGCAAGCCGGCTGCCAGCCAGCCGAGCTCGGCCGCGGTCTGCCAGAGCTCGCGGGAGTAGCCATGCTCGGACTTGGCCGCCTTCTGGCGGGCATCGAATGGCAGCCGGGCCCCGAGAACACGGGCGATGCTCTCGCGGAACTGCCTCTGCTCGTCGTTCAGTCGCATGCGGTCATCCTCTCGACCCTAGTGTTCCGGCCCATTCATTCGATTCCGGCGAAGCTGGATCAATGAATGGAAAGACGGAACACAAACAAGGAGGTAGCTAGTGGGCTGGCCATTCATTTGGGGTACCGAATGAATGAGTCAGAACACTAGGCTGGTGCCGAGGCCACGTCGTGGCCGAAGCTCAGCGGTCAGGTCGCTGGGTTTCCCCCGAATCGAGTCCGGGATCAGCCCAGCCTGCAATCACGGCATCAGAGCCCCAGCACGGCCTTCGCCATGATGTTGCGCTGGATCTCGCTCGATCCGCCATAGATCATCGTCTTGCGGTAGTTGTAGAACGCCGTGCCGGTGGAGCGGGCCTCGGGCGGACCGGCTGGCAGGGCGTCCGCCGTCTCGAGATCGCCCATCGCGATCTGGCCTTCCGGGCCGATCGCCTCGAGCATCAATTCGATCAGCCGGTTCTGCACCTCCGAGCCGCGCAGCTTCAAGAGCGAGGCTTCCGCTCCGACCGTGCCGTCGCCGCCGAACAGCAGGCGGTGCTCGGTCAGCTCGACGGCGTTCAGCTCGATCTCGGTCTCGGCGAGGCGGCGGGCAAAGAAGGGATCGTCGATCAGCCGGCCATCGCCGGTCCGGCGCTGGGCCGCGAAGCGCTTCACACGGGCAAGCGTGCGCAGCGAGCGCGACACCTCGGCGATGCCGAAGCGCTCGAGGCCGAGCAGGTATTTGGCGATGGTCCAGCCCTCGTGCTCCTTGCCGACCCGGTTGGCGACGGGCACGCGGACATCGGAGAAGAACACGTGATTCACCTCGCGCCCACCACCGTCGAAGGTCCAGATCGGGCGGATCTCGACGCCGGGTGTGGCGAGGTCGATCAGCAGGAAGGTGATGCCGTGCTGCTTCTTGCCCGAGGAGTCGGTCCGGACCAGCGCGAACATCCAATCGGCGATGTGCGCTTCGCTCGTCCACATCTTGGCGCCGTTGACGACATAGTGGTCGCCGTCGAGGATGGCGCGGGTCTGCAAGGCGGCGAGGTCGGATCCGGCATTGGGCTCGGAGAAGCCCTGGCACCAGAAGTCATCGGCATTGGCGATGCGCGGCAGGACGCGCCGCCTCTGCTCGTCATTGCCGTACTTGATGATGGAAGGCCCGAGCATCTGCACGCCATAGGTCATGATGCGCGGCGCATCGGCGAGGGCGATCTCGCGCTCGAACACGTAGAGCTGCGCATCGTCCCAGCCGGGCCCGCCATGCGCCCTGGGCCAGCTCGGGCAGACCCAGCCCCTGGCCTTCAGAATGCGGTGCCAGCGTCGCTGGTCCTCCTTGGGCAGGTCCATGCGCTCCTCGGCGACCTTGCGCCGGATGTCCTCGGGCAGGCTCGTTTCGAGGAAGTGCACGACCTCGTCGCGGAAGGCCTCGAGGGCCGGCTCGTCGGGATCGAAATAGGGGCGTGGCCGCATGGTCGCACCTCGGCGTCGGGTCGTGGAATCCAGCCGCGATGCTAGATCCCGCAGCCGATCGGCGTCCAGCGCGACGAGCGCATGGCAGATCAGCCCGCATCCTTTGGACCTGGCTCGATCATGGCCTTGTCCCTGGCAGCTGCGACCAGCGCATTGCCGGCGCTCGCCATCGAGCGGATCTCATCCTTCAGGTGGCGCAGCTCTTCCATCATCGTATCGAAGCGCGGGTCGGGCCTTGGCTCTGCTGGTCTGGATGGCTCCGCCATGCCTGAGGATTTCTCCGAGCCGAACAGGCCTTCGAGCTTGCCCATGCGCTTGGCGGCCAGCAGATCGGTCTTGCCGAGCCGCTCGTAGTGCTGCTGCTGCATCGCATCGACGATGATGCCGATGAAGAGGTTGAGCACGGTGAAGCTGGTGAGGAGGATGAAGGGGACGAAGAACATCCAGGCGTAGGGGTAGCGTGCCATCAGCGGCCGCACGACGTCGCCCGCCCAGCCATCCAGAGACATCACCTGGAACAGGGTGAAAGCAGAAGAGCCGACATCGCCGAACTGCTTGGAAAACTCCGTTCCAAACATGTTCGTCGCCATCACCGAGAACACGTAGAAAATGATGCCGAGCAGCATCACGATCGAGCCCATGCCCGGCAGTGCTGCAAAGAGCCCGTTGACGACACGGCGCATCGAGGGGATCGCGGAAATGACCCTGAGCGCACGAATGGTCCGCAGCGCCCGCAACACCGAGATGTTGTTGGCGAAGGGCAGAATCGTGATCGCCACCACGAGAAAATCGAAGATGCTCCAGCCATCGCTCCAGAAGGCCTTGCCCCGTACGATCATGCGGGCCGTGAGCTCGAACACGAAGACGAGGATGATGATCTGGTCGATGGCGTGAAGCAGGCCACCAACGCGGGCCATGACGACGTCGCTCGTCTCCAGGCCCAAGGTCGTCGCGTTGACGAGGATCAGCACGAGCACGAGGCGGTCGAACAACGGGTTGTCGATGATGGGAGCGAGGAGCTGCTTGGCCCTCGCATACCACTTGCCGAGCTCGACAGCGTACCCGCGAATGCCGACATATTGCCCGCTCAAGCGCTCGAAGATGTCCGCCATCCAAGACCTCGCTCCCCTGCGCTTCCCGAGATGGTCACTTGCGACCGCGACCGATCGATGGCCAACCCGCGGCCAGCAAGCGACTATTGCACAGGCCAAGTCCACTGAGGAAGCCACTCGATCGCTCTGAGTTACTACCGGGGAGTGGCGAGGAAAGCGCGGAGCCTTGCGGCATCGTCGGGGTTGGCGGCAAGGCCATTGGGTGGCGGCATCGGGCGGCGTACGCCCTCGCCGAGCATGGCCCTGACGATCAGCCATTGCCGGGCCTCGGGTCCATCGACCCAGCCGACTTCATTCGTCGATTGCCAAGCCTGCTCGGGACTGGTGGTGGCGAGGTGGGCGTGGCACTGGCCGCACCGCCGTTGCAGCACCCTGGATTGGAATTCGGCCCATCCCGCAGGCGCCATGCTCGCCCTCTCGGGGACGCCTTCTCGACCTGGCGAAGCGTTTGCGCCCGGTTCCCGCCGGCCCTCCCGCATCAGCACGATCACCGTGCGGTTCTTGTCCTCGGTCAGCCAAAGGCTGCCGTCGGCCGCGCGAGCCAGGCCGACCGGAGATCCCAGCGGTTGGGTCCAGCTGGAGATCACGTCCTCGCACTTGGCCATCTTGCCCTGCCCGGAGGTGACGGGAGAGCCGTCGGGTCCGACCTCACAGGCGATCAGCCGGTGGCCGGTCTCGCGATAGCCATGGAGGGTGATGAGGAGCTTGCCGGCGAGACCCGGCAGACCGCCGGCCTGCTCGTAGCGCATGGTGAGAGGCGCGGAGTGCGGCGGCAGCAGGGCGAGGGGAGCCTGATAGCGCCCGCAATCGGGCTTCCTCCGCCGATAGTCGGGCAAGACGACGCCCATGCCGACACAATAGGGCCAACCATAGTGGGCGCCATCCCGGATGGCGTTCAACTCCTCGGGTGGGTTGGCGGGATCCGACAGGTCGATGTTGTTCTCGCCCTGGAGCAGCAGTCCCGAGACCGGATGGACCGCGAGTGCGACCGAGTTCCTGAGGCCGCGGGCGAGGGGAGCGAAGGATTTCACCCGGCCGCCGGGCCGATCGAATGTGAGGCGCCACAGCGCGGCTTCCTTGGCCGCGGGCTTGTCGGCCGGGCAGGGCCATTGCGGACGCCCCTTGCCTCCCTGCTCGCAGCGGTCGGTGAACGCGCCGAGATTGACGATGAGGCCGCCCTTGCTGTCGAAGACGAGAGCCTTCAGGCGGTGCAGGCCCTCGGCGGGAAAGTCCGTGACGAGGGTCTCGCGGGTCTGGGCCGGGCGCTTGGGGTCGAAGCGCCAGATCTCGTCCTGCTCGCCCACGTAGACGAGGCCGTCGGGACCAAGCGCGAGTCCGTGGGGTACGTCGAGCCGCTCGAACAGGGTCTCGACGCGAACATCGCCGGCCGCAAGCAGTGTGAGCGCGAGGATGCGTCCGGCCTTGTGGCCCCAGCTCCCCATGTCGGCAACGAGGAAGCGGCCGGGTGCGATCAGCACGATCGAGCGCGGCATTTTCAGTCCATGCTCGGGGCCAGCCACCAGGCCGACGCACAGGCCGTCGGGCGTCGACACGGGCAGCCTTGGGTAGGCGCCACAGCGTCCCGCCGCCCGATAAGGGGAGCCGAGCTCGCCAGCCCGAGCGTTGCCTGCAAGCAGGAGCGCGGCGATCAGGAGGAGGCGACCGGCTATCGGTCGGACGACTCGCGGCGGCTGTCCGATGCGCTGTCGCCGCCAATTCATCATCTGTCCCACCCTCGACCCCGCAGCGGATCACGCAATGCACGGTCACTCCTCGTCGCGAAGGCTGCACATCGCCCAGAGCGTGTCAATCGAGGCGGCTGGGCCAATCCGACACTTCGTGCTTGATCGCGTGGGCTGCGGGACGCTATAGGACTGCTTCGTTTGGCTTCCGCCCCGCTCGTCTAGTGGCCTAGGACACCAGCCTCTCTCGTTGGTAACAGGGGTTCGAATCCCCTGCGGGGCGCCATCGAGCTCAGCCGCTTCGGGGCGAGCCAGTCGACCGAGAGCCACCGGTGGCGTGGTGGCGATGATGGCCATTTCGGCTGCCGGTCGTGGTTGCTATGGTCCTGTCGGCATGGCGTTTGGGTCGGGCACGGGCTCGATCCTCCTGGTCCTCCTCCGCGGATCGATCATCGTGAACATTCTCGTCGTCTACGCGCACCCCGAGCCAAAATCCTTCAATGGCGCGATGAAGGACGCGGCCGTCGAGACGCTGCAGGGCGCAGGCCATGAGGTCGTCGTCAGCGACCTTTACGCTATGGGGTTCAAGGCCGTGGTTGGAGCGGGGGATTTCACGGGCGAGCGCGCGGACGCCGATTTTCTCAGCATCGCCACGGAGCAGACCAAAGCTTACGAGACGGGGACGCTCGCGCCCGACATCGTGGCCGAGCAGGACAAGCTCCGGCGGGCGGATCTGGTCATATTCCAGTTTCCGGTCTGGTGGTTCGGCATGCCGGCAATCCTGAAGGGATGGGCCGATCGGGTGTTTGCCCGCGGGTTTGCCTATGTGGGGGGCCGGAAATACGATACGGGCATGTTTCGCGGCAAAACCGCCATGGTCGCCGCGACAACTGGAACCTCGGCCGACACCTATGCGCCCGACGGCATCGACGGCGATATCCTCGCCGTCCTGTGGCCGTTGCACAATGGGTTGCTGCGCTACGCCGGCTTCGATGTCCTGCCGCCGTTCATCGCCTATATGCCGGGTCGCGTCGGGCCGGGCGGGCGCCAAGCCTATCTCGAAGCCTATCGCAAGCGCTTGGTCGAGCTCGACAGGACGCCGAAGCTGTTCTTCCATCCGGCAGAGGATTACGGCACCGACGAGCGCCTGAAGCCGGGCGTCCTCGCGCGCTCGGTGGTGCAGCGCAATGTCTGAGCGATCCGATCCTGCGGATCGCTGACGCTCCATTTCGATCGGGCAAGCCTGTGGCGGTAGCAGGCACGATGTGCCTGCTACCTTGGCCGGTTGCTAAGCCGCCGCCCTGACCACCGTGCCGTTCATCACGAGGCCGTCGCGTCCGGCCGTCACGCGCACGGTCTCGCCGTCGTGGACGATGCCCTTGAGGATCAGCTCGGCGAGCGGGTCCTGCACCGCCTTCTGGATCACCCGCTTCAAGGGGCGGGCGCCATAGGCCGGGTCATAGCCCTGGTTGGCGAGCCAGACTTTCGCCTTGTCGTCGAGCTCGAGCACGATCTTGCGATCGACCAGGAGCTTGGCGAGACGGGCGAGCTGAATGTCGACAATCGCCGTCATCTGCCCACGCTCGAGGCGCGAGAACAGGATGATCTCGTCGAGCCGGTTCAAGAACTCCGGCCGGAACGCGGCCTTGACCGCGCCCATCACCAGCTCCTTGAGCTTGCCCGCATCCTGGCTCTGGTCGATCAGGTATTCGGAGCCCAGGTTCGACGTCATGATGATGAGCGTGTTCTTGAAATCGACCGTGCGGCCCTGGCCGTCCGTGAGCCGCCCGTCGTCGAGCACCTGCAGGAGCACGTTGAAGACGTCGGGGTGGGCCTTCTCGATCTCATCGAACAGGATGACCTGATAGGGCCGGCGGCGGACGGCCTCCGTCAGCGCGCCGCCCTCCTCGTAGCCCACGTAGCCGGGAGGCGCGCCGATCAGCCGGGCGACCGAGTGCTTCTCCATGTATTCCGACATGTCGACGCGCACCATGGCGTGCTCGTCATCGAACAGGAAGGCGGCCAAGGCCTTCGTCAGCTCGGTCTTGCCGACGCCGGTGGGGCCGAGGAACATGAACGAGCCGATCGGCCGGTTGGGGTCCTGGAGGCCCGCACGCGCACGCCGGACAGCGGTCGAGACGGCGGTGACCGCCTCATCCTGACCGATCACGCGCTTGTGGAGCGCTTCCTCCATGCGGATGAGCTTGTCGCGCTCGCCTTCGAGCATCCTGTCGACGGGGATGCCGGTCCAGCGTGAGACGATGCCGGCGATGTGGTCTGGCGTGACCGCTTCTTCCATCAGGCCGGCGCCACCGCCCTTTTCCTCGATCGAGGCAAGCTCGGATTCGAGCTTGGGGATCTCGCCATAGGTCAATTCGCCGGCGCGCTGGAACTCGCCGCGACGCTGGGCGAGCGCGAGATCGTTCCTGGCGGCGTCGAGCTTCTTCTTCAGGTCGGCCGCCTTGCCGAGCTTGTCCTTCTCGGACTGCCAACGCAGCGTGATACCCTGACTGCGCTCCTCGAGACCGCTCAGCTCGCGCTCCAGCTTCTGCAGGCGGTCCTTCGAAGCAGTGTCGGTCTCCTTTTTCAAGGCTTCCGATTCGATCTTCAGCCGCATGATCTCGCGATCGACGCTGTCGAGCTCCTCGGGCTTGGAATCCACCTGCATCCTGAGGCGGGAAGCCGCCTCGTCGACGAGGTCGATCGCCTTGTCGGGGAGGAACCGGTCGGTGATGTAGCGGTTGGACAGAGTTGCGGCGGCGACCAGCGCGGAATCGGCGATGCGCACCTTGTGGTGCTGCTCGTAGCGCTCTTTCAGGCCGCGCAGGATCGAGATCGTGTCCTCGACGGTCGGCTCGGAGATGAAGATGGGTTGGAAGCGCCGGGCGAGGGCCGCATCCTTTTCGACGTGCTTCCTGTACTCATCGAGGGTGGTTGCGCCGATGCAGTGGAGCTCGCCGCGGGCGAGTGCGGGCTTCAGCAGGTTCGAGGCATCCATGGCGCCATCCGCCTTGCCGGCGCCGACGATAGTGTGCATCTCGTCGATGAACAGGATGATCTTGCCGCCGGCGGACTGGACCTCCGACAGCACGGATTTGAGGCGCTCCTCGAACTCGCCGCGATACTTCGCGCCGGCGATCAGGGCGCCCATGTCGAGGGCGAGCAGCTTCTTGTCGCGCAAGCTCTCGGGCACGTCGCCTTGAACGATGCGCTGGGCGAGGCCTTCGGCGATCGCGGTCTTGCCGACGCCCGGCTCGCCGATCAACACGGGGTTGTTCTTCGTGCGCCGCGACAGCACCTGCATGGTGCGGCGGATCTCCTCGTCGCGCCCGATCACCGGATCGATCTTGCCTTCGGAAGCGGCCTCCGTCAGGTCGCGGGTGTAGCGCTTCAGCGCGTCATAGGACTGCTCGGCAGACGCACTGTCAGCCGTTCGACCTTTCCTCAGATCGTTGATCGCCTGATTGAGGGCCTGTGGCGTGACGCCGACCCGCGCCAGGATGCGCGAAGCCTCCGCTTCCTTCTCGATGGCTAGCGCCAGCAGCAGCCGCTCGACCGTCACGAAATTGTCGCCGGCCTTCTTGGCGACTTTCTCTGCTTCGGCGAACACGCGAGCGGTTGCGGCAGCCAGATAGAGCTGGCCGCTACCGCCCGAGACGCGCGGCATCTTTGCAAGCGACTGCTCCACGGCGACGAGGGCATCTCCCGGACGGCCGCCCGCGCGCTCGATCAGACCGGCGGCGAGCCCTTCTGGATCGTCGAGCAGGACTTTCAGAACATGCTCTGGGGTGAACTGCTGATGGCTCTCGCGCAAGGCGAGGCTTTGTGCCGACTCCACGAAGCCACGGGCGCGATCGGTATACTTCTCGAAATTCATGTCTTCCCTCCTCGGCACGCGAGCCTCGCCCCAATGGGCACGAGCGCAAGCGCCGTCGTTGAATGGGCCAAACCTAGCCGGCGCGACCCTGGAACGGCGTCGCGCGGGCCTAGCTCGACGCATGATATGGGGTGCGGCCGGGCGATTGGAAGGGGCGCTGGCATGGCGGGGTGCGTGCAAAACCTGCGACATGAGCCAAGCGCGGGTCGTCGACCGACGCAAATCCGTCGATCGGCAAGAGGGGAAGGCCTCACAGCCAGTCGATGGCAATTACGAAGGTATCGAATGCTGTTGGGGAGCGGATTTCCGGTCCCTATGTAGTATTGCCGTCAGCAGAGCTCTGGTCGGCCTCGCTTCGGGCCGGATATGTCAACTCGAGCTATTGAGCTTGCGTTTGGCCACTTTGGCCACCCGTTTCATAGTATTCTTCGCCTTGCGTTGTTTGGCTTGTATGCGCTTGCGCCGCGCGTCCGACATGTTAGGCATGAAATATTCTCCTCGAGACTCAGCGTTCGGTATGGGTTTCTCTCGACCGGG
>JANPDA010000394.1:0-17359 GCA_031431235.1 Hyphomicrobiaceae bacterium | reverse complement strand
CAACCGAGCACACTTTCCAACATGCGGACGATCCTGGTGATGCAGGTTCGGATGCAGGGCTTCATCGTGCCCGACGACAAATTGGTCTGGCGCGAGGCGCTCGCCGAGCTGACTCCCCTCGTCGCGAGTGGTGCGCTCAAGTACCGCGAGACCATCGCCGAGGGGCTTGACGCCGCTCCCGACGCATTCTTCGGCCTGCTCGCAGGCCAGAACCTCGGCAAGCAAGTCGTCAGGCTGGTGTGAGAGGCGCGCCCGCCCGCCCGCCTATGCCACGCCCGCCCGCAACAGATCGTGCACATGCACGATGCCGACGGGTTTGCCGGCGGCGACGACGAACAGCGAGGTGATCTTGGAGGAGTTCAGAATCTCGAGCGCGGCCGAGGCGAGAGTGTCGGGCGGCACGCTCTTGGGGTTGCGCGTCATGATATCGGCGGCGCGGCTCGCCAGCAGGTTTCCTCCCATGTGCCGCCGCAAATCGCCGTCGGTGACGATGCCCACGAGGCGGCCATTGCGATCGGTGACGCCCAGGCACCCGAACGCCTTCTCGGTCATGGTGACGATCGCCTCGCTCATCACCGTCGCCTCGCTGGCGAGCGGCAGGTCGGCGGCGGGATGCATCAGATCCGATACGAATTTGAGGCTGGCGCCCAGCGACCCGCCGGGGTGGAAATCGCGGAAGTTCTCGGCCGTGAAGCCCTTGCCCTCGAGCAGCGCGATCGCGAGGCAGTCGCCCAACGCCAGCTGCATGGTCGTCGACGTGGTGGGGGCGAGGCCGTGCGGGCAGGCTTCCTTGGCACGGGGCAGCAGCAGCACCACCTCGGCCGCGCGGGCGAGCGCGCTGTCGATCCTCGAGGTGACCGCGATCAGCGGCACGCGGAACCGGCGCGAATAGTTGAGGATGTTGAGCAGCTCGACCGTCTCGCCCGACCAGGAGAGCGCGAGCACCACGTCGTCGCGCGTGATCATGCCGAGGTCGCCGTGGCTCGCTTCGGTGGGGTGGACGAACATGGCGGGGGTGCCGGTCGAGGCCAGCGTCGCCGTGATCTTGTGCCCGATGTGCCCGCTCTTGCCGATGCCGGTCACGATCACGCGGCCGCGCGCGGTTGCGATCATCGCCACGGCGGCCGCAAAGGCGTCGGCGGCCTCCAGCCGCAGCAGCGCATCGAGCGCCCGCAATCCCTCGGTCTCGAGGGCGAGGGTGCGCAGCGCCGAGCTGACCGCGGATTGCTCCGGCTTGGGGGCCGTCGCGGCCGGTGGCCGTTTGACTTTCGCCCGCGGTGCCATCGATCTGGGTGCCATCGCTCGATCGTTCTCCCTTCCGGCCGTTTCGGGCCTCGCCGGGGATATCGCCCGGCCCGCGGATAGTCTCGACAGAGTCCGGGGCGCCTGTCCAGAGGGTGCCACTGCCAGCTCTTGCGCTTTCTCGTCGCAAAACGGCACCGCCTGAAACCCGACATTAACACCTTGCCGCCTAACCTCGAGCCACGCGGGTGGTGTGGGTCGGGTCCGCGTGCAAGGGCTCTCGTATGCTCGATCGGGCGCCAGTCGCAGGCGGCCGCAGGCGCGCGGGGCAATGAGAGACGAGAGGCATCGGCCGCGCTTCTGCTCGGTGGTTGCATTCTGTACGAGGCGCATGTGATCCGGCATCCGATCGAGCTGTTGGGACTGGCGCTGCCGGTTGCTCTGGCGGCGGCCCTCCTCCTCGCCTGCTCGGGTCAGCCGGCCCTCGCGCAAGGGACGACCGGTGCTCAGCTGCGCGCGACCGACATCGCGACGGATGCTGGCGAGGACGGGGGTGATGCGAACGGGACGGCGGAGGCCGGGGTGGGCAATTCCTCCGACCAGGGTCTCGATCCCGATCCGACTGGCGGGCAGCGGGCGCAGCCGCAGAACGCCGTGCTGCCGGAGCCGGGCAGCCAAGCCCCGCCCCCCATCGTTCAGGCCGTGGCGGGTAGTGCCGACAGCGAGGCGGGGGAGCCCGCGGATGGCGTGCCCGACGCCGACCAGGGCCCCAGCGACGGCGATCTGACGGCCGATGGCCGGATCGATCTCGCCGAGGAAGCCGATGCGCCGCCGCTCGATCGTGCCGCCCAGCCGGCGGCGCTGCGCGTGTTGCCCGAGGACCAGGATCCGCTCGAGTCCGAGCCGAGCTTGGCTGCTACCGCCTATCCCGAGGACGAGCAACAGCCCTTCGAGCCTGCCGGCCTGCGGATCGGCGGTTTCCGCCTGCTGCCGGAGCTGATCGCCAGCACCGTGCTGACCGACAATGCCACGCTTTCCCCGGCTGGCGAGGCCGATGACGTCGTGGCGGAGCTGCGGCCGTCCTTCCGGCTGCGATCGGACTGGAGCGTGCATTCGCTGGAGGCCGAGGCGAGCGCGCTCGCCAGCTTCCACCAACGGTTCGATTCCGAGGACGACCGGCAGCTGACGACAGCGCTGCGCGGCCGGCTCGATGTCAGCGGGGAGACGAGCCTGAGCGGGGAGATCAGCCACGAGCTGCGCCAGCAGAGCCGCAGTGCGGTCGACTTCCCGACCGGGGCGACGGAGCGGCCCGAGATCACGACGACGGCGACCGCGCTCACGCTCGACCATCGCATCAATCGGCTGTTCACGCGATTGGGCGTGAGGCTGCGCCGCGTCAACGAGAGTGCTGGTGCGACCAGCGGGACCGGCGTCGCGGCCGGTGGGTTGGCCTCGACCAACGACGATTTCAGCGATGGCGAGGTGGTGGCGCGCGCCGGCTACGAGGTCTCGCCTGGGCTGTCGCTGTTCGTCGAGGGCGTTGGGGGGAGGCGCAGCTTCGATGCGGTCGCGGGCAGCGACGGGCGACTGCGCGATGCGACCACCAGGGAGTTGCGGGTCGGCGCCTTCCTCGAGCTGGCGCCGAAACTGCGCGGGGAGCTCGCGGTCGGCCATGCCGCGCTCGATCCCGACGATGCGAGCCTTGGTGGCGCCGATGGTCTCGTGCTCGACGGCTCGCTGACCTGGCAGCCCTCGGCGCTGACGACAGTGCGGCTCGAAGCCTCGAGCACACTCGAGCCGACGACGCTGGCAGGTGCGGCCGGCGTGCTGGGCCAGACCGTCGACCTCGAGGTGCGCCATGAGCTCCGGCGCTATCTGGTCGTGACGGCCGGCGTCGGGGCGACCTTCTCCGACTACCAGGGAGCGGCGCTCGAGGAGGAGGAGCTGAGCGCGCGGCTCGGCAGCGAGTACATCGTCTCGCGCGAGTGGGCGCTGCTGGGCGACTACGAGCATCTGCAGTTCAGCTCCAGCGAGCCGGGGCGCGACTTCTCGGTCGAGGCACTGCGCCTGGGCGTGCGCTTGCGCCGCTGAGCGCGGCCGCGGCGCAGTGTCGTGTGGCACGGCGATCCTCCCCGACGTTCAGGTGCAGGTCGAGAACCCGCACGTGCTGCACGACCAGCAGCCTTCGCTGCGGACATAGGTGGGCGAGGAGCAGCGCGGGCAATGCCGCGGCCTGGGATCGCCGGCGACGGCTCGCAACGCCGGTCGCGACGGCTCGGGGGCCATGGTTGCGGGCTGGGGCAGGAAGCCGATCCGGATCATGTGGGTCTCGATGATGCCCCCGATCGCCGCCAGCAGGCTCGGCACGTAGTGCCCCTCCATCCACTGGCCGCCGCGCGGATCGAATACGGCTTTCAGCTCCTCGACGACGAAAGCGACATCGCCGCCGCGCCGGAACACGGCGCTGATCATGCGGGTGAGCGCGACCGTCCAGGCATAGTGCTCGAGGTTCTTGGAGTTGATGAAGATCTCGAACGGCCGGCGCCTGCCGTCCTTGGAGGTGTCGTTCACGGTGATGTAGATCGCGTGATCGGAATCGGGCCATCTGAGCTTGTAGGTGAAGCCTTCGAGCACAGGATCGCGCTCCAGCGGCTTGGCCATGTAGACGACATCGCCACTGGGGTGGGGGCCATCCGGGGTGGTGGCCGCATCCGATGCGAGCGGCCGGGTCTGGGGTGAGCCATCCTTGGGCCGCGAGCCCTTCTGGCTGCTCGATGGAGCGAGCACCGACCCGGTGACGGTGTTGGGGCGAAACGTGGTGCAGCCCTTGAGACCGAGGTCGAAGGCGTCCAGATAGATCGACTGGAACTCATCGAATGCGATCTCACGTGGGCAATTGATGGTCTTGGAGATCGAGCTGTCGACGTGGCGCTGGACCGCGGCCTGCATGGCGAGGTGGGCGTGCGGCGCGATCTCGGTCGCGCGCGCAAAGGCTTCCGGCAAACGGGCGCTGGCGCCGTGGAGCTTGCGAAACAGGCGGTGCGCGTAGTCCTCGACCTCCTCCTCGCGCGTGCTGCCGTCGCGAGCGAGAATCCGGCGGCGTGCCGTGACGTCGAAAATGGGCTCGATGCCGCTCGAGACATTGCCTGCAAACAGCGAAATCGTCCCAGTCGGCGCAATCGAGGTCAGCAGGCCGTTGCGGATGCCGCCTGCGGCGATGGCCGCGCGCACGTCCTCATCGAGCCGAGCGATCCCGGGTGAAGCGAGGAACCGCCCGGCATCATAGAGCGGGAAGCTGCCCTTCTCGCGGGCGATACCAGTGCTCGCGAGCGTGGCGTGGCGCTCGATCAGCCCCATCCAGCGCGTCGCGAGCGCTCGGGCCTCCGCACTGTCGTAGCGGGCGCCGCACATGGCGAGCGCATCCGCCAACCCCGTCAACCCGAGCCCGATCCGACGCTTGGCGGCCGCTTCGGCCTGCTGGGCCGCCAGCGGATAGCCCGACACATCGATCACATCGTCGAGAAAGCGCACCGCGATCGGCACGATCTCCGCGAGCCGGTCCTCGTCGAGCCGGGCGGCTGGGGTGAACGGCTCGCGCACCAGCCGGGCGAGATTGATCGAGCCGAGCAGGCACGCGCCGTAGGCGGGAAGTGGCTGCTCTCCGCAAGGATTCGTGGCCGTGATCGTCTCGCAATAGTTGAGGTTGTTGAGAGCGTTGACGCGGTCGATGAAGATCACGCCCGGCTCGGCGTAGTCGTAGGTCGCGCGCATGATCCGCTGCCAGAGATCGCGCGCGCCGACTGTCCGGTAGACTTTGCCCGCGAACGTGAGTGGCCAGGCGCCATCGGCACGAACTGCCGCAACCAACGCGTCGGTCACCAGCACCGAGACATTGAAGTTGCGCAGGCGCGTCGCGTCCGACTTCGCCGCGACGAAGCTCTCGATGTCGGGGTGATCGCACCTGAGCGTTCCCATCATCGCACCGCGCCGCGCGCCCGCCGACATGATGGTCCGGCACATGGCGTCCCACACGTCCATGAAGCTCACCGGGCCCGACGCATCCGCCCCGATGCTGCGGACAGGGGCGCCGCGCGGCCGCAGCGTGGAAAAGTCGTGCCCGATGCCGCCGCCCTGCTGCATCGTGAGCGCGGCTTGCTTGACGTTGTCGAAGATCGAGCCGAGATCGTCCTCGATCCGGCCCATCACGAAGCAGTTGAAGAGGGTGACGCCGCGGCCGCTGCCCGCGCCCGCCAGGATCCGCCCGGCCGGCAGGAACTCGAAATCGCTCATCGCCGCGAGAAAGCGCTCGCGCCACAGTGAGCGGTGGGTTTCCTGCTCGGCCTGCGCGGCGGCCGTCGCCACCCGGGCGAACGTATCCCCGACCGTGCGGTCGATCGCTACGCCGGCGTCATCCTTGAGGCGGTATTTCTGCTCCCAGATTGCTTTTCCGATCCCGGTGATGACATCGATGCTCTGGCTCATGTCCGCCTGCCCTGCCTGCTTGGCACTTCGCACTACCGCAGCGAATGTTCACGTTTTGTACACGATCGGTGCCGCGGCGTCAACCGCGTTCGCGCTGCAACTGGGGGGTTGGGCGCCGGGCCGCCGCCATTGCCTCCTCGAGCAGGCGGGCGGAAGCAGTCTCGATTGCGTGCTCGAGGCGGGCGAGGAACTCAGCTCGCTCGAGCCCTGGCGGGATCGGCTCCAGGATCTGAACGACGATGGTTCCTGGTCGATAGCGGCCGGCGCTGCGTGGCCAGAAATGCCCCGAATTGAGCGCGATCGGCACGCAAGGGACCGCGAGCGTCTGATAGAGCGCGACAACGCCGGGTTTGTAGTCGGGGGAAGCGCCCGGCGGCCGGCGGGTGCCCTCGGGAAAGATCAAAACCTGACGGCCCTCGGCGACCCGCTTCTTGGCGGCCTTCAGCATCTGCCGCAGCGCTGCCGGACCCTTGTCGCGCTCGACTGGGATCATGCCGAACTTGCGCGCGAACCAGCCATAGACGGGGATCTGCATCAGCTCGGCCTTCATCACCAATGCCGGATCGTCGAACAGCATCGGCAGCGCGAACGTGTCGAAGGCCGATTGGTGCTTGGAGGCGATCAGCAAAGCGCCCGGCGGCACCAGCTCGCGGCCGCGAACCTCCAGGCCCACTCCGGCGATCAACCTCAGCAGGCCGATGACGCTCCGGCCATGGCACTTCAGACCGGCCATGGCGAAGCGATGCGGCATCAGCAACAATGGACTGCCCAGCAGCAGATAGAGGGCCGTCGCGGTCGTGAATGCGAGCCGGAACGCGATCGACCGCAGCATCGCTCGCTCTTCCCGCTACAGCTTGGGATAGCGCATCGGATCCGCCAGCGCCGTGCCGGTCGAACGCTGCTCGCCCACAAGGCGCGAGACCACCAGCCGTGCCGCCGCCGGCAGCAGTTTCACATACTCGCTGAGCAGCAGCCGGGCACTCGGCGGGTGCAGCCACCAGCGCTCGATCCGGAAGCCGCTCGAGACCACCGGATAGGCGATCAGCTCGACCTCGGGCATGGCGCGGCGCAACTCGATCAGGCTGCGCGGCATGTGATAGCTCGACGTCACGATGATGATCGACTTGAAGCCGCGCTGGCGGGCCCATTCGCTGGTTTCAGCCGCATTGCCGACGGTGTCGCGGGCCTCCCAGCCCAGGTCGATGCAGCAGTTGAACAGTCGCTGATACTCCGGCGAATGGCGCAGCAGTGCCGATTTCGACGTCCGCTCATGCACGCCTGAGATGAAGAGCCGGCGGGCGAGCCCGTGATCGAGCAAGCGGATGGCTTCCTCGATCCGCGCTTCACCACCCGTCAACGCCACGATCCCGTCGGCGACCCTGGGCAGCTCGGGACCCCGGCGCTCGACCAAGCTCGTGAAAACGAGGAAACCGGCAGCGAGTGCCACCAAGGACACGAGCGCGCACACCAATGCCGGCCGCATATCGCGCCGCCGCATCGAGATGCCGTACCTGGGTGCTCCAACGGGCATCCTGCCCTCGCTCGCCCCGCTCATTGCCTGAACACAGGATACCCGATTTGCCGCTAAGGGAAAATCCGTAGTTGTAGCGTGGCTAGCAGGCGATTGTGGCCGATCAATTGCGAACGTTGAGGATCCGGAAGACGCCATAGCGCGAGGTCAGCATGCAGAGCGCGGCAACTACGATCACCACGATGCCGAGCAACAGGAAGCCTGCAAAGTCGAGGCTGCCCTGCCCGAACAAGTTGCGCAGCTCCGCCGCTGTTACGGCGCCCCCGCCGAGCAGCGGCGCAAGCAGCGGCAGCAGGAAGAACACCGCCATCGCGGCGAGTGCTCCGACGAGCCCCGCCCGCACCCCGAGCGCAAGGAAATGCTTCTCGAACTCGCGGGCGATGAAACGGTCGGTCGCACCCACGAAATGCAGCACTTCCACGATCTCGCGGTTGGCGGCCATGGCGCTGTTGGTCGCCGACATGATGATGGCGGTGGTGGCGGCGCCGACCAGGATCAGGATGGCGAGGCCCGATAGCGCGAGCGAGCGTGTCACGGTGCGGATCTGCACCTGCCAGTGCCGGTGGTCATCGAGGTTGACGCCCTGGAAACTGCCGGCGATGGTGCTGCGCAGCGCCTCCAGATCGGGTGGCTCGCTGCGATCGAGCTCGATCGCGATCAGCCTGGGTATCGGCAGAGATTTGAGCACGTCAGTCTTGCCGAGCCAGGGCTCCAGCAGCTCGCTGCCTTCCTCCGGCGTCAGCGGCCGCACGGAGACGATGCCCTTCTGCCTGGCGAGAAACAGGGCGATCTTGGTCACCTTCTGCTCGGTCTCGACCGGGTCGCCGGGATCGACCTGCAGCGTGACCTCGCTCGCGATGTTGTGCATCCAGGCGGTGGCGGATTGATTGATCAGGTAGACAGCGCTGGCGGTCAGGCAGGCGAGGAAGCACATGATGCTGATCACCAGCGTCAACGAGCGCCCGGTCACGGAGCCCGCTGGCACGATTGGCGCGCTGACATTGCTGTTGCTCGCCTTGGCTTGGCGTGCCGGCATGCCCACGTCCAGCGTCGGCGCGCGGCGCGAGCGCGGAGCTGCGTTTGGGCCAGCGGCCGGCTCGGACCGGCTCAGCCTGGTCGGATTGGGGTAGCTATCAGACGATTCGGACATGGCCCTCGTGCAGCTCGAGACGCTGTGCCTTGAATTGTTTCATCAACTGGTGGTCGTGGGTGGCGATCAGGACGGAGGTGCCGAGGCGGTTGAGCTCGATGAACAGCCGCAGCAGCCGGCGCGCCATCTGCGGGTCGACGTTGCCGGTCGGCTCGTCGGCCAGCAGCAGCTCGGGCTTGCCGATCACGGCGCGAGCGATGGCCGCACGCTGCTTCTCGCCGCCCGACAGCACCGGCGGATAGGCATGCATGCGCTCGCCGAGCCCGACCCATTGCAGCAGGTCGGTCACGTCCTCCTTGTAGTCGGACAGGCGTTTGCCGACCACCCTCAGCGGCAGGGCGACGTTCTCCCAGGTGGTCAGGTGGTCCAGCAGCCGGAAATCCTGGAACACGATGCCGATGCGTCGCCTGAGCTGGGCACGCCGTGCCGCGGAGACACGCGACACGTTCTGGCCGAACAGATGGATCTGGCCGTCGGTCGGTCGCAGCGACATGAAGAGCAGCCGCAACAGCGAGGTCTTGCCCGAGCCCGAAGGGCCAGTCAGGAAGTGGAATGATCCCGCCTTCAGGTGGAAGTCGATGTCGAGCAGCACTTCAGGCCCGCGCCCGTAAGTCAGTCCGACGTTGTGTAGCCGAATCATGAAAAATCATTCCTCGCGAGGCCATGCACAGGGTCAGCGACCCTGATCGGGTGACAATCGGGTAATTGTTCGGCGAAAAGAGGTCCGGCCCATGCGATCGGTCTTTCCACAGATTGCTACCGAGCCGCCAACACATCCGAGTCGTGTGGCCAAGGCGTGTCCGCGAGCCCGTGGCAACAGCTTCCGAGCCCGGTTGAAGCCGGCGCGCGGAGCTGCGCAATGCAAACCGGGTGTGATTTAGCATGGCGCAGCGAGCGGAAATCGGGTCTAGCCTTACTCGCGGCGCTTTTTGCACTAGAATTCACAACGAGAATTCCCTACTGCCGAGCGTGACATGATCATTCGTTGCCCGCAATGCGACTCCACCTACGAGATTGCCGGATCGACCCAGGTCCTCGGCAAGAAGGTGCGTTGCACCAATTGCACGCATGTCTGGCGGGTCGAGGCAGTCGAGGAAAATCCCAGAGCGGTCGTGCCGGAGCCCGAAATCACCGAGGCTGACGCTGATTTTGCCCAGGAGGGCGCCGAGGCTGAAGCTTCTGGCGATTCGTCGCCGGACCCGGGCGAGGACCACGACCAACTCGCGGCCCAGAATGCCGATGCCGGGCCCGACGACGGCGACAGGCCCTGGGAGGATCCATCCGAGGGCGATGGTGCGCAAGCCGAGCCGGCGCCTATGGCTCCGGAGCGGCCCAACGCGACGCTGCGGCGGGAGCCTGCCGGTTGGCATCAGACTGCAGCGCCGCCGCTTGCCCCTGCAGCTCCGACCACCGCGCGACCATCCCGCCAGCGTCCTGACCGCTATTCGCTCGATCCCTTCGACGAGACCAAGCCCGTTGCCGGCTCGGCGCCAGCGGCGGGTGCCGGCGCATCGAGCACGCCGTTTTCCGATCTCGGGGCCAATTGGTCGGCTGCCGAGCGGCGCATCGAGCGGGAGCGAAGCTACACCAACGGGCATGCCGCCCTCGCCAATGGCCCATCGCGCCAACCGACCGATCCGGTGCGGACCAATCCGCGCCAGGTCGATGCGTCGTGGGACCGTGGCTCACAGCTCGATGGCGAGACCGATTACGATCCGCAGGATCGACCCGTCCGCGAGCAGGCCAATGATTTCGCCGAGCCTGCGCTGCCAGGGCGCGGCTCGCGCATGGGCGTCGTGCTCGGTTGGCTCGCGCTCGTCGCCGTGCTGACGGGCGGGGCCATGTTCGGCCTGTTCGGCCGGGAAACCGTGGTGCAGGTGCTGCCGGGCGCCGCGCCCGTCTACGCTTCGCTCGGCATGCCGGTCAATCGGCGCGGCCTCGAGTTTCGTGATGTCACCTACGTCTGGACGGTCGACGGCAAGGGGCGGCCCGCGATCGACGTCGCCGGCGAGATCGAGAATGTGTCGGCAGCGCCCGTGATGGTGCCGACCGTGGTGTTCGCCTTCCAGGACGAGGAGGGGCTCGAGCTGTTCCACTGGGCGACACCCGTTCGCCGTTCGCCGCTGCCGCCCGGCAAGCGCAGCAAGTTCCAGGCGCGCATCCCCGCGCCGCCCGAGGCCGTGCGCAATCTGCAGCTACGTTTCGCAAGGGCACGATAGCTGCGCACGCCACGACGTGTTAGCAGAGCCGCTCGATCGGGGGCGGTCGCTGCTCCCCGGCTTCACTCCAAGTCCGCCCGGTAACCAGCCATGTCGATGACCGCCGACGGTCTGCAGATCAACGTCATCTTCACGCCCGAGCAAATTGCCGAGCGCGTCGATGGGCTCGCCCGGGAGATCGCCGCGCAGCGCCTGGGGCCGCTATTGGTGGTTGCGATCCTGAAGGGCAGCTTCGTGTTCGCGGCCGACCTCATTCGTGCGCTGCATCGTGCCGGCATTGCGCCCGAAGTCGACTTCATCTCGCTCTCGAGCTACCGCGCCAGCACCAGCTCGTCGGGCAAGGTCGAGATCCTGCGCGACATCGAGACCGATGTGCGCGGGCGCAACGTGCTCCTCGTCGATGACATCCTGGAGAGCGGACGCACGCTCGCCTATGCCAAGGACCTGCTGGTGGCGCGCGCCGCCGCCACGGTCAGGACCTGCGTGCTGCTCGACAAGCCGGGCGAGCGCGCGGCCGCGATCGAGGCCGACTTCCGCGCCTTCGAATGCCCGAGCCTGTTCGTCGTCGGCTACGGCATGGACCTCGCCCACCGCTTCCGCGAGCTACCCTTCGTCGGCCACGTGGTGAAGCGGGGGGAGTAGGGGCCTCACTCCTCCTCCGCCCCTGCCCTCTCCCCCAGCCGGGCGATCCGCACCAGCGTAATCCGATTCCGGCTCTTCTTGATGATCTCGAAGCGGTAGCCCTCGAAGGTGAAGACTTGGCCGGTGTCGGGGATGATCTCGGCCTGGTGGATGACGAAGCCGGCGATGGTGGTTGCCTCGTCGTCGGAGAGATTCCAGTCCATGTTGCGGTTCAAGTCGCGGATCGGCACGGCGCCATCGACCACGACCCGGCCGTCGCTCTGGGGCCTGATGCCCTCGTCGGGCATGTCGTCGTGCTCGTCGGAGATCTGGCCGACGATCTCCTCCAGGATGTCTTCCAGCGTGACGAGGCCCTGCACCTCGCCATACTCGTCGACGACGAGGGCGAAATGCGACTTGCGCTTCAGGAATTCGCTGAGTTGATCCTTGAGGCCGATCGTGTCCGGCACGAACCAGGGCTGTGAGTAGAGCAGTTTCAAGTCGAGGCGCCCGATCTCCCAGTCCGCGCCATGCAGAGCCCGCAGCAGGTCCTTGACGTTGAGCACACCGACGATGTTGTCGGGGTCGCTCATCCAAACCGGAATGCGCGTGAACTCGCTTCGAAGCGCGTCGTCCACGATCTTCTCGGGGGAATCGTCGCCGCAGACCGCCTCGATGCTGGTGCGGTGCACCATCACGTCCGACACCTCCAGGTCGCGCAGGTCGAGGATGCCGCCCAGCATGTCGCGATCACCTTTGACGACGGCGCCTTCGCGATGATGCAAGTCGATCGCACCCCGCAGCTCCTGATGGGCCACGTCCTCATCGAGCGCGCGGCGTCCCGCGATCCCGAGCCGCCGCAACAGCAGCCGGACGGTCGCATGGATCGCGCCGTTGACGGGCGAGACGATCGCAACGAACGCTTGCACCAGCGGCGAGACCAGTAGCGCGGTCCGGTTGGGCCGCGTGATGGCGATCGTCTTGGGCAGCACCTCGCCGAAGATGAGAATGAGGACCGTCATGCCGATGGTGGCATAGACGACACCGGCACTGCCGAAGGCGTCGATCAGGCAGCCAGTCGCCAAGGCGGAAGCGAGGATGTTGACGAAATTGTTGCCGAGCAGCAGCGCCCCGATCGTCCGCTCGGGATTGCCGAGCAACCGGTTGATGATCGCCGCGCGACGGTTGCCGTCCTGCTCCAGGGTGTGCATTCGAGCGCGCGAGGCAGCTGTCAGCGCGGTTTCCGAGCCCGACAGGAACGCCGAGCACAGCAACAGCGCGACGATCGCGCCGCCGGTGAGAAGTGTCTCTAATTCGATTTGCATGGTTTCTTATAAGCGATTTGCCGGGCGAGGAAGGACTCGAGATCAACCCATGATACGTCACGGCTGATGAAAGCTTTGCCGATGCCGCGGACGAGAATCAGCGTCGGCTGGCCCGACTTCACCTTCTTGTCCTGTGCCATCAGGCGCATGAGGGGGGCGACTTCGGGCCGGTCAGTGCCAGCAATGTCGGTGATCCGCGTCGGCAGGCCGGTTGCCATCAGGTGAGATTCGACGCGCGCGGCCGAGCCTCTGGGCGCAAGGCCCAGCTCTTCCGACAGAATGAAGGCGAGCACCATGCCGATCGAGACGGCCTCCCCATGCAGCAGCCGGGCCGTGTAGCCGGCCCAGGCTTCGAGCGCATGGCCGAAGGTGTGGCCGAGGTTGAGCAGGGCTCGCTCGCCCGTCTCGGTTTCGTCGCGGGCGACGAGCTCGGCTTTCGCCCGGCAGGAAACTTCGATTGCGCGCGTGCGCTCAGGGCAACTGGCGGCATGGATTGCCGGCCAGTTCCGCTCGAGCCAGCCGAAGAACTCCGCGTTGCCCAGCAATCCGTACTTGGCGACCTCGGCATAGCCCGAGCGGAACTCGCGCGGGGACAGCGTCGACAGCACGGCGGTATCGGCGATGACGAGGCGTGGCTGGTGGAAGGTGCCGATCAGGTTCTTGCCGGAAGCGGTATTGATGCCGGTCTTGCCGCCCACGGAAGAATCGACCTGGGCGAGCAGCGTCGTCGGCATCTGGACCAGTCTGACGCCACGCCGCAGGATGCTCGCGGCAAAGCCCGCCAGATCGCCGATCACGCCGCCGCCGAGTGCGATCACCAGATCGCCGCGCTCGACGCCGAGCTCGAGCAGGCGCTCCGACAGCCGTGCAAGCTCGGCAAAGCCCTTGCTCGCCTCGCCCGGCGGCACGATTGCGCTGCCGAGATGAACGACTTCGGCGGCAAGTGATGATTCGAGTGCCTGCAGATGCAACCCGGCGACCGTCTGGTCGGCGACGACCGCGGTGCGAGCGCCCTTGAAACGGGAGGCGATCATCGGCCCGGCGGATTGGACGAGCCCGGGGCCGATCAGGATTTCATAGCTGCGGTTGCCTAGCGCCACCGGCACCACGATCGTCTCAGCCGCCGCTCGCCCAGACCGCGTCGGCCCTACCGCCTGCCGTTTGGTCATGGCGGCGCCTCATCCGGATGCGGCCGGCGATCCTCGAATGCGCCGAGGGCCTGGATAATCTCGCCCACGATCACCTCGTGGGGAACGTCGCGGCTCTCGACGGCGAAATCGGCCAGCGCATAGACCGGATAGCGCTCGCTCATCAGCCGGCGCATCACCGCCTCGGGGTCCTCGACCTTCAGCAACGGCCGGTTGTTGCGCTTGCGCACGCGCTGCATCAACAATTGCAGGTCGGCCTTCAGCCAGACGGAGATCGCCGATCGGGCGATCCGCTCGCGCGTCTCCGCGCTCATGAAGGCGCCGCCGCCGGTTGCCAGGATGCAAGCGCCGCTATCGAGAATGCGGGCGATCACCCGGCGCTCGCCGTCGCGGAAATAGGGCTCGCCATGGGCGTCGAAGATTTCATTGATGGTCTGGCCGGCAGCCGCCTCGATCTCGCTGTCGGCGTCCAGGAACCGCAACCCCAACTGCTCGCCGAGCCGGCGCCCGATCGAGGACTTGCCTGCGCCCGGCATGCCAACGACCACCACCGACCGGCTGCCGAGCAATCGGCGCGCCGCCTTGGCCGCAGGGGATTGGGGTAGGCCAGTGCTCATCGAGACCTCGCAATCGGCCGGAAACTTCCACAATTGGCGGGGGTCCGCAACCGCCATGCATCGCGGCACCCTCGATCAGGGCACGCGGCAGGCGAGGAAGAGTGACAATCTCCACGCCGTTACGATCACTCCCGCTCGACTTTGGTCGATGCCAGGGCGAGCGGCCTTGCTCCTGCCCGGCACGCGCGCTGTCGGAAGCGCGAGCTCCTCCAATGAAGCGGCGTCCCCTGGGCATCCGGGGATCGGACACGACGCAATAGCATGGCTCGCCCTTGCACCACGCTGTCTTCGTTCCCTCGCGCAGCCGGTTGCGCTCTGCCGCCCCGCTCGGAGCGCAGAGTTACAAGTGCAGGGAGCGGAGCGGCCGGCCCTGGGTAAGTGTTTCGGATGCGGGCAAGCCGCTCCGCCGCGCTCGGAAGGGTGTTTGAGCCGCCAAATGCTCCCGCGCATCCAGGACGGGAGAGTAGCTTGGGATGTGTCTCCACTGTCCCGAGCGGCAGCATCATCCGGGTGAGCTTAGGCCCCGGCCCTCGTCCGACGCTTCCCCCCACCCGAGACGCCAGCGCACGTGATCAGGCCCCTGCGTGGGGGGACTGGGAGGAGGATAAGCGGGGATCGGGAGACGGGGATAAGTTTGTTTGCGCTGATCTCGAGGTCTTGCAATGACCTCACCCGGTCAACCAATCTTCCACACGCAATTCAGGCACATGCTCGAAGTCCACCGTGTTTCGAGAAAGCAGCGTGGCGCCATGAGCCAATGTGATGCTGGCGATTTTCAGGTCCATTGCACCGACACGCAGGCGTTGGGCCCTCAACTGAACGTACACATCCGCTGCAGCCCGATCCCACGGCAGGACGAGGCCCGAAGCAAAGAATGCGATTCGACCCTGGAGCCTCTTGTACAACGCGATTTGCCGATGCGGGTCCCGCTGCCGCTCGATCTGCGCGAGCCAACCGCGGAGCTGCTCCTGCGCGTTGATGATGGTCGTTGCGACCTCGTCGTCGCAACCTTCCAGTCTCGCGTTGAGTGCAGCGCCTGCCGCCCCGGCGCGGTCGAGCTCCGACAGATGATCGGTGTCAAGCACCAACATCGGCGTCTACATCGTCTTTCTTATTCTCGCGCTCGCGATACTCGCGCCCGAGCTCAATCATCTCGTCGAAGCCCGGGTCGTCCTTGCTCGCGCCGTACCACGCGCGCCAATCCCTGCTCGAGGAGCGGCGCGTCCTGTCGAGCGTCAACTCGGCCATCTGCCTCTCCAGCGTGGCAACTCTGTCTTCCAGCGGTGTCATCATCGTCGTCATCTCATGCGAGACTCGTTTCATTGTGAGATAGTATGCCATCGCCTGGTGGCAGAGTACACCCGCATGCGAACCGTTCGCGCGGCCCACGACTTTCGCTGAGGCGTTCAGCCTCCCGGCCTTGCTCCCGCCGCCCACGCGCGCTATCGGAAGCACCATATCGACTTAGAACGTCCCCGCTCTCCGACGGGTTGGGACCCGATAAGGGACAAGCTCATGGCTCGCAATCGCATCGCGCTGATCGGCGCCGGCATGATCGGGGGCACGCTCGCCCATCTGATCGGCTTGAAGGGGCTCGGCGATGTCGTGCTGTTCGACATTTCCGAGGGTACGCCCCAGGGCAAGGCGCTCGATATCGCACAGGCCGCGCCGGTCGAGGGGTTCGACATGGCGCTGAAAGGCACCAACGCCTATGCCGATATCGAAGGCGCCGACGTCGCGATCGTGACGGCCGGCGTTCCGCGCAAGCCCGGTATGAGCCGGGCCGATCTGCTCGGCATCAATCTCAAGGTGTTGGAGCAGGTGGGCGCGGGCTTGAAAAAATATGCGCCCAACGCTTTCGTGATCGTCGTCACCAATCCGCTGGACGCCATGGTATGGGCGCTGCAGCGCGCTTCGGGCCTGCCGCGTAACATGGTGGTCGGCATGGCGGGCGTGCTCGATTCCGCGCGGATGCGCCATTTCATCGCCGATGAGCTGAAAGTATCGGTCGAGGACGTGCAGGCGTTCGTGCTGGGCGGGCACGGCGACACCATGGTGCCGCTGGTGCGCTATTCGACGGTAGCCGGCATTCCCCTCCCCGACCTCGTCAAGATGCGCTGGCTCTCCGAGCAGCGCCTCGAGCAGATCGTCGATCGCACGAGGAATGGCGGCGCCGAGGTCGTCAATCTGCTGAAAACAGGCTCGGCTTTCTACGCGCCCGCCCATGCCGCACTCGAGATGGCGGAGAGCTTCCTCAAGGACAAGAAGCGGGTGCTGCCGTGCGCCGCCTACCTCAATGGCGAGTATGGTGTGAAGGGGCTTTACGTCGGCGTGCCGGTGGTGATCGGGGTCGGTGGCGTCGAGCGGGTGGTCGAGATCGACCTCAACATGCGCGAGCGCTCGGCGTTCATGCATTCGGTCGAATCGGTGAAGGGCCTGGTCGATGCCTGCCTGAAGCTCGCACCGCACATGGGTGCTTGAACCCGTCGAGCCGCAACAACAATCGAGGAGACACCCATGGCCCGCTACGGCATCATGGCCAAGAAGCTGCCGGGAAACCTTCCCTATTCCCATGCGGTCGCAATCCGCGGCGGCGTTTTTCTTTCAGGCCAGGTACCGCTCGATCCCAAGAGCGGCAAGCTCGTCGAAGGCGACATCAAGGCCCAGACGACGCAGGTTTTCAAGAATATCGCGCTGGTGCTGAAGGAGGCCGATTGCGATTTCGGCGACGTGGTCAAGGTCAATGTCTATCTCGCCGACATGGCCGACTTCGCGGCGATGAACGAAGTTTATGCGACGTGGTTCGAGGCGCCCTACCCGGCCCGCACGACGATCGGCGTCGCCAGCCTGCCGCTCGGCGCCCGCATCGAGATCGAGGTCGTCTGCGAGGGCGGGCCGCTGACGCCTTGAGGATCAGGCACAAAGGTCGAGCGATATGGAATACACGGCAGTCATCAAACAGGACGGCAAATGGTGGATCGGCTGGATCGAGGAGATCCCCGGCGTCAACTGCCAGGAGAGGAC
>JANPDA010000393.1:0-8384 GCA_031431235.1 Hyphomicrobiaceae bacterium | reverse complement strand
GCGATCCTCAAGGAGACCGACCAGCCCGAGCTCGCCAAGAAGCTCCTGCGTCATGTCGTGTCGAAGGATTCATCGAAGTTCCTCGCCCTGCTCGACACCACCTCGAACGTGGTGACAAACGCCGCGACTGAAAGCCTGCTCACCGACGAGGAGAAAGACATCCTCGAGGTCGGCTACATGTGGCACGCCTTCGACAACAGCAACATGCACCGGGTGGCACCCAACATCGACGACATGCTGGCAATCTGGCAGGAGGAGCTTGCGGGCGCCAACTGACGACCCGCTCGCGTCCAGGGCGGCTCCGGCAACGGGCCGCCCTGCCGTTTCCTTCGATCCGTCATTTCTAGTGCTCAGTCCCATTCATTCGATTCTGTTCAGGCTGGATCAATGAATGGAAAGACCTAACACGAACAAAGAGTTGGCTAGTGGGCTGGCCATTCATTGGGGTACCGAGTGAATGAGTCGGAACACTAACGGCAGTGAGTTGCAGCCGACCATGGCAGACATTGCCGTTCTCGAGGTCTCCAGCGTCGCCAAATCCTATGGTGGCATCGAGGCGCTGAAAAGCGTCTCGCTCGCCGTTGCGAGCGGGGAGTTCGTTGCGCTCGTCGGGCCGTCCGGCTGTGGCAAGACCACGCTCTTGAAGATCGTCGCTGGCTTCGAGGAGCCCTCGGCTGGCTCGATTCGGATCGCGGGCGAGGACATGAACGGGGTGCCGCCGGCGCGCCGCCCGACCAGCATGGTGTTCCAGCGCCTCGCGCTCTTCCCGCACATGACGGTCGCCCAGAACATCGGCTTTCCGCTGAAGCTGCGACGCACACCCAAGCCCGAGCTCGAGGCCAAGGTCGGCGAGATGCTCGAGCTGATGCAGCTGAAGCGCGAGTATCTCGGCCGCTACCCGCGCCAGCTTTCGGGCGGCGAGCAGCAGCGCGTGGCACTCGCTCGCTCCATGATCTCGCAGCCCAAGCTGTTGCTGCTCGACGAGCCGATGTCGGCGCTCGATGTGAAGCTGAAGAAGGCGCTGCAGACCGAATTGAAGCGCCTGCACCGGCAGGTCGGCGTCACCTTTCTGCACGTCACGCACGACCTCGAGGAGGCGATGATGCTGGCCGACAGGATCGCGGTGATGCGGGGTGGCGAAATCCTGCAGGTAGGGCGGCCCGACGACATCTACTACCGCCCGGCGGACGCTTTCGTCGCCGGCTTCATCGGCGAGACCAATTTCCTGCCGCTAGAGATCGAGCGCCGCGACGGCGATGCCCTGCGCTACCGCGCGAGCGAGTTCGCCAGCCGCGAGCCCTCGATTCCCGCCGCGTTGGCCGAGCCAGGGCTCTCGCACGGGCCAGCCCAGATGGTGGTGCGGCCCGAGCTGATCCGGGTGACCGCAGCCAGCGATAGCTTCGATTGCAACCTCTCGGCCCGGATCGAGGAGCTGTTCGTCAAGGGTGGCACCGTCCAATTCCGGGCGCGGTCGGAGGCTGGCCGCGAGATCGTATTCGAGACGGCCGGCTCGTCGCGCCTGCCCGCAGCACTCGGCGAGACGGTGAAGCTCGGCTGGAACAAAGCCGACATCTTTGTGCTTGGCGGCAAGAAGGGCTGAGCGATGGCCGGCGAGATCATGCGTAGCTGGCGCGACCCCGCGCTCATCCTCAAGGCATTGCCTGCTGCGCTGGTGCAGACCGCGTTCTTCGCAGCGCCGCTCGCCATGACGTTTGCCCTCACCTTCCAGCGCACCAAGAATTTTCGCCTGGAGTGGACCTGGTCGCTCGACACCTGGATCGAGGTTTTCTCCAAGCCCCACTTCTGGACGATCCTCATTCACACCCTTTGGATGTCGGCCGTGTGCGTGGCGATCTGCTTCGTGCTCGCGCTGCCGATCGCCTATGCGCTCGCCACCCGGGTGAAGCGCTGGAAGACCGGAATCCAGATCCTGCTGATTTTCGCGTTCCTGACCGACGCGACCCTGAAGACGTTCGGCTGGGCGCTTTTCCTCGACCAGAAGGGGGCGGGCAACTATCTGCTCGTGCTGCTGGGGGCGCCAGAGGGCACCCTGGGCTTTCTCTTTACCGAATGGTCGACCATGCTGGGCATGGTCTACAATCTGCTGCCCTTCACGATCTTCACCATCTACCTGTCGGTCGATGCGATCGATCGCTCGTTGATCCTGGCAGCCTACGATGCGGGCGCCAGCAAGCTGCGGGCCTTCTGGGAGGTGACGCTGCCGCTCTGCCGGGCCGGCATCTGGGCGGGAGCTGTGCTCGTGTTCCTGCTCGCAGTCGGTTCGTTCCTCGAGCCCAAGGTGCTCGGCGGCGGGCGCTCGCCGATGATGGCGGAGCTGATCCGGCAGAGCTTCGAGACGCGGGTCAACTGGCCGCTCGGCGCAGCCCTCACCTTCGTGCTGATGGTCGCTGCGAGCTTCGTCGTACTGCTGTTTTCGCGCGCCTATTCGCTGAAGCACGCGGGGGCCTGAGCGATGGATCACAAGCTCGAAGCTCGACTCGTGAACATGGTGCTCTGCGGCTCGGTCGCGGCGGCGCTCGTCTTCTTCTACATTCCCGTCTTCACCCTGATGGCGTTCTCGTTCCAGCAGGGACGCTATCTGACGCTGCCGTTCGAGGGGGTCTCACTCGCCTGGTATGGCGAGCTTTTCGCCAACAGCAACGCGCGCATCGCTCTCGTCAATTCGACGTTGATCGCGCTCGTCAGCATGATCATTGCCACCGTGATCGGCACGCTCGCCGCGATCGTTGCCGTGCGCTACGTCTTTCGCGGGCGTAACCTGTTCCTCGGGCTGACGGGATCGCCGCTCGTGTTTCCGCAGATGTTGCTCGGCATCGTGCTGCTGCTCTGGTTCTCGGTGCTCGGGCGCCAGCTCGGCTTCAACATGGGGCTCACCACCGCCATCATCGGCCACATCGTCTACATCACGCCGTTCGTGATGGTGGTGGTTGCGGTGCAGGTCTATAATTTCGATCCCGCCCTCGAGGATGCCGCCGCCGATTGCGGCGCCACGCCCTACGAGATCTACCGCTACGTGACGATCCCACTGCTGTGGCCCGGCATCCTCTCGGCGGCGATCTTCGCGTTTCTGCTGTCGTGGGGGAATTTCTATCTGACCTATTCGCTCGCCGGCTCCGCGCGCACGCTACCGACCTTCGTGTTCTCGGGCATCGCGACCGGCTCCTCGCCGCTCTATCCGGCGATGGCGACAGTCATCTTCGTGCCGGGGCTGCTGCTGGTGATGCTGGCCGAATGGCTGCGGCGGCGCAGCGCCGGCAGGTAGCCTCACCGCGCCGGCGTCAGCGTGCGGCGCACGGCGTCCTGCCAGCCGGCGTATTTGCGCTCGCGCTCGGCCTCGGGCATGGCAGGGGTGAAGCGGCGGTCGAGCGACCAGGACTTGGCGAACTCTGGCGGCGAGGGATAGAAGCCGACCTGCAAGCCGGCGAGATAGGCGGCGCCCAGAGCCGTCGTCTCCAGCACCTTCGGGCGGTCGACGGGGGCGGCCAGCAGATCGGCGAGCCGCTGCATGGTCCAGTCGGACGCGACCATCCCGCCATCGACCCGCAGCACCGTCTCGCGCGCCGCTCCCCAGTCGCGGCGCATCGCCTCGATCAGGTCGCGGGTCTGGTAGCAGACCGATTCGAGCGCCGCGCGGGCGATCTCGGCCGGCCCGGTCGCCCGCGTCAGCCCGAACATGGCGCCCCGGCACTCCGCATCCCAGTAGGGCGCGCCGAGCCCGACGAAGGCCGGCACCAGAATGACGTCCTGGCCGGGATCGGCCTTGGCTGCGAGCTCGCCCGATTGCGCCGCGCTCGCAATCAACCCCAGGCCGTCGCGCAGCCATTGCACCGCCGCGCCGGCAACGAAGATCGAGCCTTCGAGCGCATAGGTCGGCTTGCCGCCGAGTTGGTAGGCGATCGTCGTCAGCAGGCGGTTGTTGGAGCGGACGGGCGTGTCGCCGGTGTTGAGGAGAGCAAAGCAGCCGGTGCCATAGGTCGATTTCATCATGCCGGGCGCAAAGCAGGCTTGGCCGACGGTTGCCGCCTGCTGGTCGCCGGCGATGCCGGTGATGGCGATCGCGCCACCGAAATGGGCGGGATCGGTCGTCCCGAACTCTGCAGCACTGTCCTTGACCTCGGGCAGCAGAGCGCGCGGGACGCGCACGAGTGCCAACAGGTCGTCGCTCCAGGCACCCTTGTGGATGTCATAGAGCAAGGTGCGGCTGGCGTTGGTCGCGTCGGTTGCATGCGAGCGCCCGGCCGTGAGCCGCCATAGCAGGAACGAATCGACCGTGCCGAAGGCGAGACGACCGGCCCCGGCAGCCGTGCGCGCGCCAGCCACATGGTCGAGGATCCAGGCGACTTTGGTGCCGGAGAAATAGGGGTCGAGCAGCAGGCCGGTCTTTGCAGCGACCATCTCCTCGTTGCCGGCGGCCTCGAGGCCGGCGCAGATCTCGGCGGTACGCCGGTCCTGCCAGACGATTGCCCGGTGCATCGCCTTGCCGGTCGCGCGATCCCACACGACGGTCGTCTCACGCTGATTGGTGATGCCGATCGCGGCGATGTCGGCAGCCACCGCGCCAGCCTTCGCCATCACCTCGCGGCAGGTCGAGAGCGTCGTCTCCCAGAGGTCCTCGGCCTCGTGCTCGACCCAGCCCGAGCGCGGGAAATGCTGGGGAAACTC
This sequence comes from Hyphomicrobiaceae bacterium, assembly GCA_031431235.1. Taxonomy (GTDB): domain Bacteria; phylum Pseudomonadota; class Alphaproteobacteria; order Rhizobiales; family Hyphomicrobiaceae; genus JANNSW01. The sequence goes on along the minus strand of JANPDA010000393.1, from coordinate 3,701 downwards.
CTGCTGCGCGGCGCCAGCGATGGCGAACGCGGCGTCGAACAGGATCGCCCGGCTCGAGGTCGTGCCCTGGTCGATCGCCAGTACGTATTTGGGCGTGCCGCCGCGCCGCCGATCGGTATTGCCCTTCGCTTTCAGCCAGTCGAACACTCGATCCCCGCCACGTTGTCGTCGAGCCAGGCTTGCAACCGCGCCACCGCCCCCGTCGTAGAGCGGACGATTACCCGAGCCCGAGGTGGACCACCTCATCTCGGCGGTCGCGATCGGCTCGGCGCATTGGGTGCTCACTGCCCGGCCGAGATCGGCGACCTGATCCTGGTCAGTCGCAATTGTGGGGCGAGCATCGTTCGACCGCAAGAGCCAGAAACAGGACCACACCCGGCCTCACCCACGCCCCCTCTCCCGCAACAGTGTGCGGTTGAGCAGGATCAGCGGCAGCAGGCCCGTCAGCACGATCGTGAGCGCGGCGAGGCCGGCTTGCTCGAAACGCTCCAGCGAAGCGTGCTCGTAGACGCGGATCGCAAGGGTCTCGAAGTTGAACGGGCGCAGCAGCAGGGTTGCCGGCAGCTCCTTCATGGCGTCGACGAAGACGAGCAGAAGCGCGGCCCCCAGCGCCGGCTTCATGATCGGCAGGTGCACGCGGCGCAGCGTCGCGAACGGGGTCTCACCCAATGTGCGGGCGGCGGCATCGAGGCTGAGCGAGATGCGGCCGAGCCCGGCATCGCAGACGCCGAAGGCAACCGCAATGAAGCGGATCGTCAGCGCGAGCACGACGGCAAAGGCCGAGCCCGATAGCACCAGCCCGGTCGAGATGCCGAACGTGCCCCGCATTCGGGCGTCGAGCCAGTTGTCGAAGCCCGCGAGCGGCATCAGCACGCCGATCGCCAACACCGTCGCCGGCACCGCGTAGCCAATGCCCGCAACCCGCACCGCCGGGCGCGTAAAACCGTTGGGCGCGACGCGCTCGGCATAGGCGAGCATGATGCCCAAGGCCAGCGTCAGTGCGGCAACTACGAGCGCGACGGCAATGCTGGTGCCGGCCGCCCGCCAGAAGCCGGGATCGAGAGCTTCACCCAAATGGGCAAGCGCGCTGCCGGTGAGCACGGCGACCGGCACCCCGAAGCCGAGCAGGAACGGCAGCAGGCAGACGGCCAGCGCCAGCAGCCCCTTGCCACCCTCGAGCTCGGTCTCGGGCACCTGCCGGAAGCGCCCGGCGGCATTGGCGAAGCTGGCCGCGCCTCTGGTCGCGTGCTCGAGCCAGAACAACAGAACGACGAACATCAGCATGATGCTTGCGATCTGGGCAGCACCCGCCAAGCTCGAGCGCTGGATCCAGGTGGCGTAAGCCGTGACGGTCAGCGTGCGCACGCCCAGATGCTCGGCAGCGCCGATATCATTCATGCATTCGAGCATCGCCAGCGCCACGCCAGCCGCGAGCGCCGGCCGGGCGAGCGGCAATGCGACGGCAAAAAAAGTCTGGGTCAGCGTCCGCCCCAACGTGCGCGCGACCTCCAACGTACCGACAGACTGCTGCAGGAAAGACGCCCGCGCGCTCAGGTAGACATAAGGGTAGAGCACGAAAGACAGCACGAGCACGAGGCCGCCCAGCGAGCGGATCTCGGGAAACCAGTAGTCGCGCCGGTTGTGCACGTCGAGCGCCGCGCGCACCGCTCCCTGCAATGGGCCGGCATAGTCGAGCAGGTCGGCATAGCTGTAGGCGACGATGTAGGTCGGCATGGCGAGCGGCACGATCGCAAGCCAGGCGGCGGTATCGCGGCCGGGAAAGCGGAACACCGTGACGAGCCACCCCGTCGCCGTGCCGGTCACGAGAGTGAGGCAACCGACGCCAGCCAGCAACAGCAGCGTGCGCCAGGTGGCCGCCGGCAGCGAGGCCGACAGCAGCTGACGCCAGAGGTCGCCGGCCGAGCCCAGCGCCAGCCAGCAGATTGCGGCAATGGGAAATAGCGCGAGCGCGACGATGAGGGCAACCAGGACGGTCCAGGCGGGCGAGGCACGGCGCCGCGCCCGCCAGTTCCGCAAAGCGCGCGCGGCCGGCCCGAGCCACCCCGGACCGGCCGCGGGTATCGTGCCCCGTGGGGCCATCAGCTCCCGGGTCCCTCGTCGTAGCCGACCTCGTCGACCAGCTCGGAGGCCTGCTTGCGCAGCTTGGCGACCACTTCCAGGTCGATCGCGTCGGCCTTCAACTCGCCCCAGGCCGCGACCGTTGCCGACGGCGCCACGCCGGCGCGAACCGGATACTCGTTGTTGACGGTAGCGTAGATGGTCTGGGCTTCGGCCGACGCGAGGTACTCGATCAGCTGGCGCCCATTGTCGGCATGGGGCGCATGCTCGAGCAGTGCCGCGCCCGAGATATTGACGTGGGTGCCGCGGTCGCCCGCGTTGGGGAAGACGAGCCGGACCGAGGCCGCCCATTCCTTCTGCTCGGGCTGCTCGTTGTTCGTCTGCATCAGCCCCATGTAATAGGTGTTACCGATCGCCAGATCACATTCGCCGGCAAAGACACCCTTCACCTGATCGCGGTCGGAGCCGGCGGGCTTGCGGGCGAGGTTGGCCTTGACCGCGTTCAGCCAGACCTTGGCTTCGTCGCGGCCGTGATGGGCGATCATCGAGGCGATCAGCGCGATATTGTAGGTGTGTTGACCCGAGCGCGAGCAGATGCGGCCCTTCCATTTCGGATCGGCCAGATCCTCGTAGGAAATAGCGGTCTCAGGCACGCGCGCCTTGGAGGCAAACAGCACGCGCGCACGCCGCGTCAGGCCGAACCAGTGGCCCGCGGGATCGCGATAGACGGCGGGAATGCTCGCTTCCAGCACGGGCGAGCTGATCGGCGCCGTGACGCCAGCGTCGCGGGCGAGCGTCAAGAGGCCGAACTCGTTGGTCAAGAGCACGTCGGCCGGGCTGTTCTGGCCCTCCGCGACGATGCGCTCGACGAGACCGTCCTTGGCGAAGATGAGATTGACCTCGATGCCGGTCTTCTTCGTGAAGGCTGCGAGCAGCGGCTCGATCAGGTCCGGCTCGCGAAACGAGTAGATGTTGACTTCCCCGCCGGCGCGGACGGAGCCGATGCCGGTCGTGGTCAAGGCGGCCGCCACGGCGAGCGCGGCGAGTCTGGGAATGCTGCGGATGTTCATGGTTCTCTCCCCAATCGCCGGGGTTCAAGGCCCCGATATCGGACTGATGCACGCGCCGGCCGGATGCCGGACGCGACCGGCAATAAACCGATCGATGCTGCTGCTGTCAACGATGGTTGGAATATTTATTGTCGCACTGCTTCTTTAGAATGTCTCCAATTTAGATTGATTCTGATTTCAGTGACGCGATATTGCTGAGATCCAGCAGGAAATGGGCAGGATATACTTACGCTCAGTCGTGATCTTGTTGCGGACCATTGGCCGCAAAGCGCAATTCAATGCGCGTGCCGCGGCCGGGGGCGGCTGCAAACGACAGGCTCGCTCCATTGGCGGCCGCAAGCTCACGGGCGAGAGGCAGGCCGAGTCCACCACTGCCGCCTGCCGCGCGCGCACGCGCGCCGGGCCCGAACGGGTCGGCCAGGGCTTGGGCGATCGCCTCCGGGCTGATGCCGGGGCCGGTATCGCTGACGACGATGGCGTTCTCGCCGGATTGGACTTGCTCGGCCGTCACGTCGACACGGCCGCCGGCCGGCGTCGACCTGATCGCATTGG
>JANPDA010000392.1:0-5542 GCA_031431235.1 Hyphomicrobiaceae bacterium | reverse complement strand
GGAGCTTTCGCGCCTGCCGGCCGCGCTCATTCATGCGCCGTGGGAAGCGCCGCCGATGGTTCTCGCCGAGGCCGGCGTCCGGCTCGGTGAAACCTATCCGCAGCCGATCGTCGATCATGCGAAGGCGCGTGCGGCAGCGCTGGTGGCGTATGAAAGTGTGAAAGGTGCGCGCGATGGCGTGACCTCGACGGCCGGTCGGGCTATCAGCAGGGCATGGATCGCACGAAGCTGACCGATACCCGGATCGAGCAGGCCATCATCGCTCTCCTTGGCGAGCGCGAGGCGGGCCGGTCGATCTGCCCCTCCGAGGTGCCGCGGCGTCTGCTCGGAGAGAGCGGGCCCTGGCGTTCCTGGTTGACAACGACGAGGGCCGTCGCCGCCCGCCTCGCGACGAGTGGCACCGTGGTGATCCTGCGGCACGGCAAGCCGATCGAGCCAGTCGCCATGCGTGGCGTCGTGCGACTGGCGCGAGGGCCGCGCTTCGGCGACAACGAGACTGTGAATGGCGCGCCTGCAGGCGTCGTCGAGAATGGGCAGGAATGAAGGAGCCGTCATGACGACCAACCGGACCAATCGCAGCCTCGCGCCCGAAACCGATGCGGCCCAAGCGCTCCACTTTCTCGACAAGGAGACAGGCGCTGTCGCCCCGCCCATCCATCCGACCTCGACGTTTGCCCGCAACGAGAGCTACGAGCTGATCAGCGAGCACAACTACTCCCGCTATGATAGCCCGACGATCAATCTTGCCGAGAGTATCATCCAAAAGCTCGAAGGCGCGGCGGCGACGCGCCTGTTCGGGACGGGCCTGGCCGCCATCGCGGCCGTGTTCGATACCGTCAAGCCCGGCGAGCACGTCGTGGTGCCGCGGATCATGTATTTCGGTGCCCTGCTCTGGTTGCGCCGCCTCGCCGAGCACAAGGGTTTCGAGATCGCCCAGTTCGACCAGGGCGATATCTCGACGCTGCGCAAGGCCGTCCGGCCGGGCAAGACCTCCCTCGTCTGGATCGAGACACCGGCCAATCCGACCTTCGAGGTGGTGGATATCGCGGAGGCGGCGGCGATTGCCCACGGCGCCGGTGCGATCCTGGGAGTGGATGGCACCAACGCGCCGCCGTGCACGACGCGCGCTCTCGGTCTGGGCGCCGACATTGTGGTCCATTCGGTGACCAAGTTCCTCAATGGGCACTCAGACATGACAGGGGGCGTCGTGTCGGTGCGCGAGATCAGTCCCCGCTTCGATGAGATCCATTTCATCCGGAGGCAGCAGGGCGCGGTGCTCGGCGCTTTCGAAGCCTGGCTGCTGGTGCGTGGCATGCGGACGCTGTTCGTGCGCTTCGAGCGCCAGTCGGGGAACGCGCTCGCGATCGCCAGGCACTTCGAGGGCCACCAGAAGCTCGAGCGGGTGATCTATCCGGGCCTGGCGAGCCATCCGGGCCATGCCATCGCCAGGCGCCAGATGACGGGCGGGTTCGGTGGCATGATGTCGATCCTCGTCAAGGGCGGGGAAGTGGAGGGACGGCGTGTCGCGGGCGCGGCCAAGGTGTTTTATCCGGCGACCTCGCTCGGGGGCGTGGAGAGCCTGATCGAGCACAGGAAGACGGTCGAAGCGCCCGATTCGCCGATCCCGCCCAACCTGATCCGCCTCTCGATCGGGATCGAGCATGTTTCCGACCTGATCGCCGATCTGGAGCAGGCGTTGGAGTCGATCTGAGAGGGGACGCCGATGGCTGCCGACACCGTCGCAATCGGGGCGTCCTATCTGGCGCAAGCGGCGATTTTTCTGAGTGGCGCGGCGTTGATTGCCCCGCTCGCCAAGCGCCTGCAGGTCGGCTCGGTCGTCGGCTATCTGGCGGCTGGAGCACTGATTGGACCCTATGGGCTCGGCTATGCGCTCTATGCTCCCGGCGACGTGCTGCACATCGCCGAGTTCGGTGTCGTGCTGTTCCTCTTCCTGATCGGTCTCGAGCTGCAACCCCACCGGCTCTGGTTCATGCGCGTGCCGGTTTTCGGGTTTGGCGGCATGCAGGTGGTGTTGACCGGCATCGTGCTGTCGATTGCCTGCCTGCTGATCGGCTTTCACGAGCAGCGCGCGATCTTCATCGGCTTCCTGCTGTCGCTGTCATCGACCGCCTTTGCGTTGCAGGTGCTGCGTGAGCGGGGTGAGCTGAAGGGGCGGCACGGCCGGCTCGCCTTTGCGGTGCTGCTGTTCCAGGATATGGCGGCGATCCCGATGATTGCGCTGGTGCCGGCGCTCGCCCCCTATGGCGGCGGGGGCGCGGCGTTGCTCAGTCCCGGCTCGGTGTTGCTGGCGCTGATGGGCATCGCCGTGGCAGCGCTTGGCGGCCGTTTCGGCGTCAATCCGCTGCTGAAGCTCGTTGCGCGCACGGGCCTGCGCGAAGCCATGACGGCTGCAACGCTGCTGATTGTCGTGCTGGCCGCACTCACCATGCAATCGATCGGGATCTCGGCGGCGCTGGGCGGGTTCCTTGCTGGCGTCGCGCTCTCGGAATCCGATTTCCGTCACGAGATCGAGGCCAATCTCGAGCCGTTCGTCGGCCTGCTGCTCGGCCTCTTCTTCACGGCGGTGGGGATGCTGCTGAATTTCCAGGTCGTGCTCGACGATCCGCTCCGGATCGCGCTTGCCGTGCTCGGGCTCGTGCTCTTGAAAGCCGTCATCCTCTATGGGATCGGGCGGGCTTATGGTCTGGCGAGTGGTTCGGCCCGGCGCTTTGCGATCATCTGCTCGCAGGCAGGCGAGTTCGTGTTCGTGGTGCTCTCGGCCGCGACCGCCGACTATGTGCTGCCCGGCTATCTCGCCAACGAGCTCGCGGTCATCGTGACGCTGTCGATGATGGTGACACCGCTCCTCCTCCTCCTCGACGATCTGTACCTGCGCCTGCAGCCCAAACCCTTGCCGGCGTTCGAAACCCCGCCCAAGGAGGCGGAGCATGTGGTGATCGCGGGCTTCGGCCGCTTCGGCCAGATCGTGGCGCGCATCCTGCGCGCTCGCGGCATTCCATTCACGGCACTCGACATGGATCCCGCCCAGATCGACCTCGTTCGGCGCTTCGGCAACCGCGCCTACTACGGGGATACCTCGCGCATCGAGATCCTGGAGGCGGCAGAGATCGGGAAGGCACGCGCGTTCGTGCTGGCGATTTCCGATGTCGAGGTCTCGGTCAAGACGGCCGAGGTGATCCGCCGCCACTATCCCCTGCTCAGGATCTTCGCGCGTGCCCGCGACCGCCAGCACACCTATCGCCTGATGGCGGCCGGCGTCCAGGTGATCCGGCGCGAGACCTTTCTCTCGGCGCTCGACCTGACGCACGAGCTGCTGCGGGGGGTGGGACTGCCGGAGCCCGAAGCCCGGCAATTGGTTGCGACCTTCAAAGCCTATGACGAGAAGCGGCTGGCGGAAGACTTCATCCATGCCAGCGACACCGAGAAGCTCCAGACCATCGCCCGCAAGGCGAGCGAGGAGCTCGACGAGCTGTTCCGGCAAGACGTCGACCGGCTGGAAGCGGAAAAAAAGGTGTGAGTGGTGAGTTGTGAGTTGTTTTGCTCTTGGCCTACTCACGCCTCACAATTCACACCTCGCACCTCACGCATGCTACCCCTTCGCCCGCTCCACATAGGAGCCGTCGGTCGTCATCACCACGATCTTGGTGCCGACCGAGATGTGGCCCGGCACCATTGTGCGCACGCCGTTCGTCAGGATCGCGGGCTTGTAGGACGACGATGCCGTCTGGCCCTTCACGGTCGGCTCTGTCTGCGTGATCTCGAGCGTCACGCGCTGCGGCATCTCGATCGCAACCGGGTTGCCATCGAACATCGAGAGCTTCACCGTCATGCTCTCCTGCAGATAGATCGACTGCTCTCCGACCACATCGCCGGGGACGTTCACCTGGTCGAAGGTCTCCGCGTTCATGAACACGAAAGCCTCGCCGTCCTGATAGAGATACTGGAAGTCGCGGTCCTCGATGTAGGCGCGCTCGACCGAATCCGTCGTCTTGTAACGGTCGGAGACCTTGACGCCGTCGCGGATGCGCCGCATGTCGAGCTGGGTGACGGGCGTACCCTTGCCCGGATGGATGCTTTCCGCAAAGAGGACGACATAGAGGTCGCCATCCTTCTCGACGACGTTGCCTTTGCGAAGCTGGTTGGCGGCGACCTTGGCCACGGAAATGCTCCCTTTGGAGAACTGGTGTGCGGATTGCTGGCGAGGTCATCACGTCGCCCGCCCTTGCGCGCTCCGCAACCTCGAATCTTCGTCGCGCAAACTATAGAAGGCTGGGTGTGACGCCAAGCCCCATGAGTTGTGATTGCGCTGGAGCCAATGCATGCACCCCCCCTCGCCCTGGTGGCAGCCCCACATCCACGCCGACAGGCGGCCGTTTCTCATGGACCGGGCCCGGCTGATCGCGGCGCTGCGGGCCTTCTTTGTGGGCGCGGATTTCATCGAGGTGGAGACCCCAGTCTTGCAGGTGTCGCCGGCCAACGAGACCCATCTGCACGGTTTCGCGACCGAGCTGCTCTCGCCCGACGGCCCCCCTGAGCGGCTCTTTCTGCGCACCAGCCCCGAGTTTGCCTGCAAGAAGCTGCTGGCGGCTGGCGAGCAACGGATCGTCGAGTTTGCGCGCGTGTTCCGCAACCGCGAGCGCGGCGCATTGCACCATCCCGAGTTCTTGCTGATCGAATGGTATCGGGCCGGCGAGAGCTATGAAAGGCTGATGCAGGACTGTGCCGCGATCCTGGCGCTCGCCGCCGAGACGACCGGGTCGAAGCGTCTGTCGTTTCGCGGCCGCGAGGCCGATCCGTTCGCTGAGCCGGAGCGGCTGACGGTGGCTGAAGCCTTTTCCCGCCATGCCGGGATCGATTTGCTGGCGACGCTCGATGGCCCCGAGGGCGACCGCGGCCGGCTGGCGGCAGCAGCCACGGCATCGGCCGTTCGCGTGGGTGGGGACGACACCTGGTCGGACATTTTCAGCCGGGTGATGGTCGAGCGGATCGAGCCCAGGCTCGGGCTCGGGCGGGCGACGATACTTTATGAATATCCGCTGCCCGAGGCTGCGCTCGCCCGGCCTTGCCCCCACGACGCCCGGCTCGCCGAGCGCTTCGAGCTCTATGCCTGCGGGGTCGAGCTGGCGAATGCGTTCGGCGAATTGAGGGATGCCGCCGAGCAACGCCGCCGCTTCGAAGCCGACATGGCGGAGAAATCACGGATCTACGGCGAGCGCTACCCGCTCGATGAGGATTTTCTCGCCGCGCTCGCCCTGATGCCCGAAGCGAGCGGTATCGCGCTCGGCTTCGAGCGTCTGCTGATGCTGGCGACCGGCGCGCAGCGGATCGAGCAGGTGATGTGGGGAGTCGGCAGTCGGCAGTCGGCAGTCGGCAGTAGGCAGTAGGCAGTAGGCGGTAGGCAGTAGGCAATAGGCAGTCGGGGAGACGGCTTTTTCGACTGCCCACTGCCGACTGCCGCTCTTCCTACCCACCCAACTGCTTGATCCGGTTTTTTGCGTCCGTCAGCTCCGCGGTCGTATGG
>JANPDA010000391.1:0-6856 GCA_031431235.1 Hyphomicrobiaceae bacterium | reverse complement strand
CACGAGGCCGGCGATGTCGACGAAGGTGAGGCGCGTGGGGATGATCTGCGCCGACTTGCCGATCGCCGCCAGGTGGTCGAGGCGAGGATCGGGTACCGGCACCTCGCCGACATTGGGCTCGATCGTGCAGAACGGGTAGTTCGCCGCTTCCGCCGCCGCAGTTTCGGTCAATGCATTGAAGAGGGTCGACTTGCCCACATTCGGCAGGCCGACGATGCCACATTTGAAACCCATGGTTCTGCCTATCAGCTCTTGCCGCGGTTCAGCCAATTCTTGAGGCGCTCGGCGAGTGCTCCGCTTCCCGCCTCTCGGGTTCCCGCCGGCGGCTCTGCCGAGGGAGCGGCGGGTGCATCGATGGTGCGAGCGGGCTCGCGCGGCTTGTTCTGCTTGGGCGGGGCGAGCAGGCGCGCGACCTCCGAAAGGAAGCGCCCATCGTCGCCCGATACGAGGTGGGGCACCGCATCGGCGATCGCATCCAATAATGGCCGCAACCAGCTTTCGTCCGACTTGGCGAAGTCGCCCAGCACCCAATGATGCACCAGCTCCTTCACGCCGGGGTGCCCGATTCCGATCCTGACGCGCCAGTACTCGTTGCCCAGATGCGCCGTGATCGAGCGCAGGCCATTGTGACCGGCGTTGCCGCCGCCGAGCTTTGCCTTCAGCTTGCCGGGCGCAAGGTCGAGCTCGTCGTGGAAGACGAGGATGTCCTCGAGCGCGATCTTCAGGAACCGGGCAGCCTCGCCGACCGCGCGGCCGGAGTCGTTCATGTAAGTGTCCGGCTTCAACAGCAGGCAGCGAATGCCCGCGATTTCGCCGTCGGCAGCATAGCCCTGAAAACGCTTCTTCCAGGGTCCGATCCGATGCCGGCCGGCGATCGCCTCGAGCGCCATGTAGCCCACATTGTGCCGGTGCCTGGAGTAGCCTGCGCCCGGATTGCCGAGCCCGACGAGCAGCTTCATGGCCTGTCACGCTGCCAAAGAAGGGGAAGCCGGCATCGGCCGGCTCGCCCGTGCTACTTCTTGGCTGCTGGCTTGGCAGCGGCGGGCTTGGCGGCCGCTGGCTTTGCGGCGGCGCCCTTGCCTGCGTCCTTGCCACCACCACCCTTGGCGTCGGCGGCAGCAGGTGCGGCGCCGGCCTTGGCATCGCCCGCTGCGGCAGCCGGAGCGGCACCACCTTCCGCGGTCGCGTCCGCCGCATCAGCGGCATCAGCCGAGGCGGAGGAGGCGCCAGCAATGGTCGCGACCGTGAAGTCGCGGCTCTGGATCACGGCCTTGGTGTCGGGCGGCAGCTTCACCGACGAAATGTGGATCGATGCGCCGATGTCGAGCCCGTCCAGATCCACCTCGATATGATGGGGGATGGCATCGACCGGGCAGTAGAGCTCGATCTCGTGGCGCACCACGTTCAGCACACCACCACGCTTCAGTCCGGGCGACTTGTCGTCGTTGACGAACTGCACGGGGATCGCCACCCGGAGCTGGCCGTCCTTGCTGATGCGTTGGAAATCCACATGCACCATGGAGTCCATGACCGGATCGACCTGAACGTCGCGCGGGATCACACGGCTCTTCTTGCCATCGACGACGAGCGTGTAGACGGTCTGCAGGAACCGGCCCGAATGGTAGGGCTTGAACAGGTCCTTGTAGTCCATGATGATCGGCTCGGGCGCTTGGCTGTCGCCATAGATGACCGCGGGAACGCGGCCCGTCTTGCGCATGCCCCGTGCGGCCCCCTTGCCGACACGTGGACGCGCCGTGGCTTTCAGCTCGACCTGCTCTGCCATGGCTTCTCTCGCTTCTCGTGTGAATCGTAAAGGGGCCAGAACGGCCCCGTGGCCCCAGGCACGCCACCTCCAGGGGTGTCGGAGCGTGCGGGACGGACGAGCTTATAGCTGCGGCGCGTTCTCAGCGCAATGGAGCGCGAGGGGACATGCAGGGCAATCGCTCGAGAGCGGGGCTTGCGGATTGGCGAATTCGTTTGCGACCGCCGCCATCCCGGCGAGATCGAGTTCCCGGGGCTCGTCATGATCGGCATGGTCGAGAGCGAGACGACTCGTAACGGCGTGGTCGCGCCGGAGCGCCGCTATCATCTGTGCTCGAAGGTGATGCCGGTCGAGGTCTGCGCGGATGTCGTTCGTGCCCACTGGGGCATCGAGAACCGCCTGCATTGGTCGCTCGACGACACCTTCAACGAGGATCAATGCCACTTGCGCAGCGGCCACGGGCCACAGAACATGGCGATCTTCAGGCACATCGTGATGAACCTGATGCGAACCACGCGAACCAAGTCCAGCCTCGAGGTGCGCCGCAAGAAAGCCGGCTGGAACGCCGGTTGTCTCGGCGATATCCTCAACGGGGCCGGATGATCATCCCCAAGCGATTCCCCTGAGGGGACATGTCGAGAGCACATGCACTTTGTCCGCTTGCCGTTGCCGCGCATCGAGAACGAGGATCAGGCCAAGGACGGCGATTTCAGCCCCCAGGGCATCCGCAAACGCTGGGAGGCAGGTCCTATGGACACCCGCAGGGCAATAGCGCAGGCTCCCTGGCAAGGTGAGTTCGATGCGCTTCAGGGTATCATCCCACACGAGCCGACCGCAGCCAGCCAGCCTGAGTCTGCCGAGCAAGACACGGCAGAGCAGGCCCTCCTGGACGACGCCGCCCCGCGTCGTGCGGTCGAGTCGGACCTTGCCAGTATTGCGGCCACATAGTCACCAGGAAAGAGCTGAGCCATGCTCACCAGATACGACGCCATCGTCATCGGTACCGGTCAGTCGGGTCCCCCGCTCGCCGACCGGCTAGCGAGCGAAGGCCAACGGGTCGCCATCATCGAGCGCAAGCATTTCGGTGGCACCTGCGTCAATGTCGGCTGCGTGCCGACCAAGACGATGGTGGCGAGCGCCCAGGTCGCTCACACCACCCGCCGGGCCGCCGAATATGGCGTCGCCATCGACGGCGCCGTCCGCATCGACATGGGGCGCGTGAAGGCCCGCAAGGACGAGATCGTCAGGCGCGGGCGCACCGGCATTACAAGATGGATGGAAGGGCTCGACAAGGCGACCGTGCTGCGCGGCCACGCTCGGTTCACGGGCCCGCACAGCGTCGAGGTCGACGGCAAATCGCTGGAGGCCGACCGCATCTTCATCAACACGGGCGGCCGGGCCCTGGTGCCGCCGATGCCCGGCATCGAGGATGTCGACTACCTCACCAACAGCACGATCCTGGAGCTCGACACCGTGCCAGAGCATCTGCTCGTGGTCGGGGGCAGCTATATCGGGCTCGAGTTCGCCCAGATGTTCGCCCGTTTCGGTGCGCGCGTCACGGTGGTCGAGATGGCCGACCGGTTGATTGCCCGCGAGGACCCCGACATCAGCGCCGCCGTGCAGGGCATTCTGGAGGACGAAGGCATCGCGGTGCGCCTCGGCGCCAAGTGTCTGGCCGTTGCGAGGAAGGACGGCGGCGTCGCGATGCAGCTCGCCTGCGGGGAAGGCGCGCCCGAGATCGTCGGCACCCACCTGCTGCTGGCAGTCGGCCGGCGGCCCAACACCGATGACCTCGGTCTGGACCAGGCAGGGGTCGCAACCGATCAGCGCGGCTACATCCAAGTCGACGACCAGTGCCGGACCAACGTTGCGGGCATTTGGGCGATCGGCGATGTGAACGGGCGCGGTGCCTTCACCCATACCTCCTACAACGACTACGAGATCGTCGCGGCCAACCTGTTCGACAACGACCCCCGCAAGATCTCCGATCGGATCCCCTGCTATGGCCTCTTCATCGATCCCCCACTCGGGAGGGTAGGCATGACGGAGGCCGAGGTGAGGGCCCAGGGCATCGAGGCGCTATCGGCGAAGCTCGCCATGACGTCGGTTGGCCGGGCCCGTGAGCGGGGCGAGACCAAGGGCTTCATGAAGGTCGTGGTCGAGGCCGGGACCGAGCGGGTGCTGGGCGCCGCGCTGCTCGGCATCGGCGGGGACGAGCTGGTGCACGCGTTCCTCGAGGTGATGGCGGCCGGCGCCCGCTACACCACGATCTCGCGGGCGGTGCATATCCATCCCACGGTCGCGGAATACCTGCCGACGCTGCTCGGCAACCTGGAGCCCATGACCTGAAGCGCCAGACCGTGCCGGGATGGAAATCGATTGCCGACTGCTATCGCCCGCACCCTTGGGATCACGAGGCCATTGCGACCCATGCCAGATACCCAGACCGAGATGAATCTGTCGGGCGCGGTTGCGGAGGCGCGAGTGCTGCAGGCCCCGCTTGCCGAGAGGCTGCAGCACTTTGCCGCCCTGCTCGAGCACGTGGCGCCTGGCTACGCACGCCGTTATCGTGGGCTGATCGAGCAGCTGGTGGCGGTCGAGGCCGGCAAGCGGGCACCAAAGGCCGGGGATTCGATGCCCGCTCGCTATGGTGCGAGCGACATCGCTCGCAGACCCGGAACCATCGACGCACGAGCTTGGTCTCGCTGCACTTCGACAGGGGGCTCCCCAATCGGCTCGTCTTGATCCTGATCAAGGCGCGATGGCGGCCTCGGCAGTATTGAACGAGAGCCTGTTTGCAGGGGCAGGCGCATCCCATCTGACCGCCACATCAGGAGAAGATCGCCATGCTCGCCGCCGCCAAGAGGCTCGCCGCCCTTCATGATCGCCGCAACTTCCTGAAGTCGACCGGGCTAGCCTCGGCGGCGGCTCTGAGTGCGGTCACGGCACTGTCTGGAAGCCTCGGCGCAACGCCCATTCCGCCGCCCGTAGCCGGGGGATGGCCAGGCGCTACACCGGTCGCCGTCACTGCGGTCGATATCTCGACGCTCGAACGCGTCAAGCAGGAGATGGTCGCTCCGCCGTTCTTGCCCGCGCACGATCAAGTCGCGGTCGCCAAGCCGCGAATCGTGGAGGTGACCCTCGTCATCGAGGAGAAGAGGCTCGTCATCGACGAGGACGGCACCGAGGTCTGGGCGCTGACATTCAACGGCACCGTCCCCGGCCCGATGATCGTCGTGCACGAGGGCGACTACGTCGAGGTGACGCTGCAGAATCCCAAGACCAATTTCATGGAGCACAACATCGATTTTCACGCCTCCACCGGCGCTCTGGGCGGCGGCGCCCTGACCAAGGTCCAGCCGGGCGAGCAGGCCGTATTGCGCTGGAAGGCGATCAAGCCGGGGGTATTCGTCTATCACTGCGCGCCCGGCGACGCGATGATCCCCTATCATGTCGTGCACGGGATGAACGGCGCCGTGATGGTGCTGCCGCGTGGCGGATTGAAGGACGGCGCCGGCCAGCCGCTGAGATATGATCGGGCGTACTTCATCGGCGAGCAGGATTACTATATCCCGCGCGATGCGGACGGCGCCTACAAGAAATACGAGGCTCCGGGAGAGAATTTTGCCGACGCTCTCGATGTCATGCGGACGCTGACCCCGACACACGTGGTCTTCAACGGCCGCAAGGGGGCACTGACCGGCGACGCCGCCTTGAAGGCCAAGGTCGGCGAGATGGTGCTGTTCATCCACGCCCAGTCCAACCGCGACAGCCGCCCCCATCTGATCGGCGGCCACGGCGACCATGTCTGGGAGGCCGGCTCCTTCAACGACCGGCCCGACACCAATCTCGAGACCTGGTTCATCCGTGGCGGCTCGGCTGGCGCCATGGTCTATACGTTCCGCCAGCCCGGCATCTACGCCTACGTCAACCACAATCTGATCGAGGCCGTGTTGCTCGGCGCGACCGCTCATGTGGTGGTCGAGGGCGAGTGGAACGACGACTTGATGATGCAGGTCGGCAAGCCTGCGCCGATGGGAGTGTGAGTGGCGGCGATGCATGCCAGCGCCGCCAGAGCCATCGTCCTTGCGACCCTGGCTGGGATCGTCGGTTTTGCCATGGTCGCACGCCTTGCTGCACCAGGGGAAGGGTTCGAGCGTTCCCCGACGTTGCCCATGGCAATGGTGGATGTCGTGGTCGAGGGCGGACGCCGGCTGTCGGTTGGCCGGTACGAGGTGAGTTGGCAGGATTGGAAGCGCTGCCACGACGACGGCGCATGCACGTACCTGCCGCCACCCGGCCGGCGTGACACCGATCGGCCGATCCCGGTCACAGGTGTCAACCGCTTCGATGTCGTGCAGTTCATCGCCTGGGAAAATGTCGGCGCGGCTCGCATTTATCGCCTGCCGACGGCGCGGGAGTGGAGAGAGTTCGCTGCGGCCCTGCCTCACCCGGAACGCAAGAAGCTGTTCGAGGACCCGCGCCTTGCCTGGGCAGCCGACTATGGCGCGATGGCGAGCCTGACCGGACGCGTCGAGCCGAGCGGCCATTTCGGCGCGCTCGGCAATGGCATTCATGACCTTGCCGGCAATGTCTGGGAATGGACCGCGACCTGCGCCCGCCCCGGCGATGACGCAACCTGCCCCGCCTTTCTTACCGAAGGTTTACACGAGGCCGCGGTCTCGATCTTCATCCGCGACCCGGCCGCCGGTGGCTGCGCCACTGGCACGCCACCCACTCATATCGGTTTTCGACTGGTAGCGGACGTCGAGCCGGCCCACGCCTCACGTCGCCCGGCTGTGGCCCGGCACTTTGCCACTCGATGATCGGCCTCCGTCGTTACTCGCTCGCCACGAAATCGGTGTAGGCGGTCCAGACCTCGCCCTGCACGTTCTCGAACACCAGCAGCCGCACCGGCCAGTCGAGGCCGGTACCGGCGTCGGCCGTCAGGAGCTGGATGCCGAGGGGCGGGTTGCCGAACACCAGCAGCCGCGAGGGCTCGAGCGTGATGCAGTCGCTATCGCGGGCGCGCTCAGGCATTCAGCCTCACGGCGATGCCGGCCGCTGCCATTGCACGCTTGGCGTCGGCGATGG
>JANPDA010000390.1:0-14417 GCA_031431235.1 Hyphomicrobiaceae bacterium | reverse complement strand
CTTGCCGATCGGCGCGACGATGTCGATGACGCGCGGCGTCAGATCCTTGATGGTGGGGTTCTCGACCTCCATCTTCAGCCGCTCGGTCGGATAGAGCGGCGTCAGATTGTCGAAGTGGACCTTGTGCCGGGCGGCTTCGGGCGCCTCGAAATTGAGCTTGTTGACCTTCAGCAGAGCGAAGTAGCGCTCACCCTCCTTGGGGCTGCGGATCTGGCCTTCGACCGTATCGCCGGAGCGCAGCGCGAAGCGGCGGATCTGGCTCGGGCTCACATAGATGTCGTCGGGTCCGGGAAGGTAGTTCGAGTCCGTCGAGCGCAGGAAGCCGAAGCCGTCGAGTAGCACCTCGACGACGCCGGTGCCGATGATGTCGGTCTCGCGCGCAGCCAGCTGCTTCAGGATCGCGAACATCAGCTCCTGCTTGCGCATGGCGCTCGCATTCTCGACGCCAACCTCCTCGGCAAAGGTCAGCAGCTCGGTCGGACTCTTCTCCTTCAGGTCGGAGAGTAGCATTTCGGGCATTGGGTACTCCAAAGGGGAGGGGGCAGTCGGAGGGGGGGTCGACAGCTGCAGGGCGGAACCGCGAGAATGAATTGCCGGATGGTCGCCGCAATGGCGGAGTGATCCGGCCCGCTCTTTACCCGCGACCGTAGATTGGTCGCACGGGCATGGCCTGTCGTCTGAGGAAGGAACGCTTACAACGACGCGTATAGCAGACAACCGTCACCATGAAAAGGGATTCCGCAGTCGCCATCGTTTTTCAGAACGGTTTGACCACAACGAGAATGACGATGCCCGCCATCAGCAACGCTGGTACCTCGTTGATCAGCCGGTAGAACCGTTCGCTGTGGGCATTGGCGTCGACCGCGAACTGCCGTTGCCAGCCGGCGAGGGCGATGTGGAAACCGGTGAGCAGCATCACCAGCACGATCTTCGCGACGAACCAGCCTTCGAGGTATTGGCTCTGCAACCAGGCGAGCAGGGGCCCGAGGATCCAAACGGCGAGCATCGCCGGGTTCATGATCACCTTCAACAGGCGCCGCTCCATCACCTTGAAAGTCTCCGACTGGGGCGAGCCCACGGGCGCCGCAGCGTGGTAGACGAACAGGCGCGGCAGATAAAGCAGGCCCGCCATCCAGGCGATCACCGCGATCACATGCAGGGCCTTCAGCCACAGCTCCATGCTCACACCCTCTCGCCGCGAATGAGCGCGACCAAGCGCGCGACATGCTCGGTCGGGGTCTCGGGCACGATGCCGTGGCCGAGGTTGAAGACGTGTCGCTTGCCGGTCATTGCCGCCAGCAATGATCGCACATCGCGGTCGAGTCGATCGCCGCCGGCCACCAGCACGAGCGGATCCAGATTGCCCTGAACGGCCGTCGTGCGGGCGAGCTCCAGCATGGTCGAGCGGCTCATGGCGGTGTCGCAGCCGATCGCATCGACACCGGTCGCGGCCAGATAGCTCGGGGCGCGCGCGCCGACACCACGCGCAAAGCCGATCACCGGCACCGTGACACCACGTGACCGGAGCCGCGCCAGGAGATCGACGGTTGGCCGGATCACCCAGCGGTCCAGCTCGGAATCGGGCAGGCTACCAGCCCAGCTATCGAAGATCTGCAGCACGCCGGCGCCGGCTGCGACCTGGCCGGCGAGATATTCTACCGAGGATTCGACCAGCAGATCGATCAATCGTGCGAACCCTGCCGGATCGCGATAGGCCCAGAGCCTGGCGGCGGCCTGGTCGGGCGATCCGCGGCCGGCGACCATGTAGGTGGCAACCGTCCAGGGAGCTCCGCAGAAACCGATCAGCGCCGTCTCGCGGGGAAGCGTCGAGCGGACCCGGGCGACGGTCTCGTAGACGCGCTCGTAGCGCTTGGTGGCTTGCGAGAGGTCGAGCCGGCCGAGAGCGGCCTCGCCTGCAATCGGATCGAGGCGAGGCCCCTCACCCTCGGTGAAGCCGACCTCCTGGCCCAAGGCATGGGGAACGACCAGGATGTCGGAGAAGAGGATCGCCGCATCGAAGCCGAACCGGTTGATCGGCTGCAGTGTCACCTCGGCTGCGAGCTTTGGATCATAGCAGAGATCGAGGAAGGAGCCAGCGCGCGCACGGACCTCGCGGTACTCGGGGAGATATCTGCCAGCCTGGCGCATCAGCCAAACCGGGGGAGGTGATAGGATTTCACCAGCGAGCACGCGCTCGAGCCGGGATGGGGGAAGCGCATCGGATGGCTTAGTTATCACCACTGTCCTCGCCGTCAGGAAAAAAGAAAGGGATTCTAAGTTTCTTGTTGAAGATTCTTATTAAGCGTTGGATATCGGAGATCCTCGGCTGTGACCAGCTTACCCACGGATTGATCATGGGCCGGCCCGCAGCCCTGCACTTTGGGTGCCTAAAGCGCTTGCGCCGGGGCGAATCCTTCGATTGGGCCTTGCGATCAATCTGGTATGAGAGCGGCGGGATGTGGGCCCGTGGCCGGTCGGGCTGTTGACAAACGTGGGGGTCGATCGTCACAAGCTCGTATTCCACGGGGATTGAATCTCGTGGCATTTCCCATGCTCCGCGGGTGAAGCTGTGGACGGAAATGTGGATGAGCAGGGACAACGACCGGCAAAATGTCGTTGCGATCCCCATGCAGGTGTTTTCTCCCGGATTTATCAACAGATGCCCAAGTCGGCGGCAAGCTACTACCATCTGCACCTGATCTCGGATTCGACGGGCGAGACGCTGCGTGCCATCTCCAAGGCAGCGACCGTCCAGTACAAGCAGATCCGGGCGATAGAGCATCTGCATCCGCTGGTGCGCACCGAGCGCCAGATCACGCGCGTGATCCACGATATCGAGCAGTCGCCCGGGATCGTGCTCTACACGATCGTGAACCGGCAATTGGGCGAGCTGCTGGAGCGGCGATGCGGGGAGCTGAAGCTGCCGTGCGTGCCGGTGCTCAATCCGATCATGCAGGTGCTCGAATCCTATCTCGGCGCACCGCAGACGCCGACGGTCGGCGGCCAGCATGTGCTCGATGCGGAATATTTCCGTCGGATCGATGCGCTCAATTTCACCATGGTGCATGACGATGGCCGCTTGCCGGCCGATCTCGACGATGCCGACATCATCATCGTTGGCATCAGTCGGACGTCCAAGACGCCGACATCGATCTATCTGGCGAACCGCGGGTTCAAGACCGCGAACGTGCCGCTGGTGCCGGGAATTCCGATTGCGCCGGAACTGTCGGAGCCGACGAAGGCTTTCGTGGTTGGGCTTGTCGCCAGCGCTCAGCGGGTGTCGCAGATCAGGCGCAATCGGGTTCTCACCCTCGCCGACCGTGAGCTCGGCGACTACGTCGATCGCGACCTGATTGCCAAGGAGATCGTGCATTCGCGCCAGATCTTCCAGCGGCACGGCTGGCCAGTGATCGATGTGACGAGGCGCTCGATCGAGGAGACGGCAGCGGAAATCCTGCAGCTGCGCGAGGCGCACATGAGCGGCCGGCCGGCGGCGGCTGTGCTCGAGGTCGAGACTCCCGATGACTGATGTGACGCGATCGGCCAGCGAGGTAGTGCTTGCCTCGGCGAGCTCGATCCGGCGCCAACTGCTCGGGAATGCCGGGGTGCGGGTTCGCGTGTCGGCGGCCAACCTCGACGAGAAGGCCTATCGCGCCGAGCTTGCGGTAAAAGGGATCGACGAGCCGGCCGTGATCGCCATGGAGCTGGCAAAGGCGAAAGCCGTATCGATCAGCCGGTGGGAACGGGGTTGTCTCGTCGTCGGTGCCGACCAGGTGCTCGCGCTGGGAGGGGAGACATTGTCGAAGGCGGCGAACGTGGCGGCGGCAAAAGACGTGCTGATGCGGTTGCGCGGGCGCAAGCACAGCCTGCATTCGGGTGTTGCTGTCGCGCGTGATGGCCTGGTGCTGTGGACGGCGCTCGATACGGCCGTGCTGCAGATGCGAAGCTATTCGGAGAACTGGATCGATGACTATCTGAAGGACGCTGGCGATGCCGCGACGAAGTCGGTCGGGGCCTATCAGCTCGAAGGCGTCGGCATTCAGATGCTCGAGCGGCTCGAAGGCGACTATTTCACCATCCTCGGTTTGCCACTGCTGCCATTGCTCGCCTTCCTCAGGAGCGAAGGTGTGATCGGCACATGAGCGCGATGCGCAAGGCAGGTGTGATCGGCTGGCCGATCGAGCATTCGCGCTCGCCGCTGATCCACGGGTACTGGCTGCAGCGTTATGGAATCGATGGCAGCTATGTGAAAGAGGCCGTGCCGCCCGAGGCGGTCGGGGCCTTCATCAGGGGCTTGCCGGCGAGTGGCTGGTGCGGCTGCAACGTGACCGTCCCGCACAAAGAGGTGGCGCTCGCTCTCGCCGATGAAGCCGACGAGGTGGCGCGGGCGGTGGGTGCTGCCAATACGCTTTGGGTCGAAGGTGATCGCGTTCTGGCGTCCAATACCGATGTGGATGGGTTCATGACGCATCTCACGCTGTCGGCGCCCGGCTGGGACGAGCGCGACCGGGCCGCGGTCGTATTGGGAGCCGGGGGAGCGGCGCGGGCGATCGTGCTCGGGCTGCTGCAAGCCGGTGTGGGCCGGATCAGGCTCGTCAACCGGACCCGAGAGCGGGCAGAGGAGCTCGCGCGGCCATTCGGCAAGCGCGTGGACGTGCTCGACTGGCAGGAGGTCGCCACGGCACTCACAGACGCTGGGCTGCTGGTCAATTCGACCACACTCGGCATGATCGGTCAGCCCAGACTCGAGCTCGATCTTTCGCCGTTGCCGTCCGAAGCCGTCGTCGCAGACATCGTCTATGTACCGCTCAGCACCGGATTGCTGAAGGCGGCCACGGCGCGCGGCCTCAGAACGGTCGATGGTCTGGGTATGCTGCTGCACCAGGCCGTGCCGGGTTTCGAGCGCTGGTTCGGCGTCCGGCCGGAGGTCACCGCCGAGTTGCGCGCGCTGATCGTTGCCAACATCGGGGCTCGATAATGCTCGTCATCGGCCTCACCGGATCGATCGGCATGGGTAAGAGCACAGTCGCGGCCCATTTGAAGGCACGGGGCGTTGCGGTGCTGGATGCGGATGCCGAGGTTCACCGGCTCTATGCCGGCGAAGCCGTGCCACTGATCGAGGCCGCCTTTCCCGGCTCGACGCGAAAAGGCAAGGTCGACCGGACTAAGCTGGCGAGCCTGCTGATGGCGGAGCCGGGCTCGTTCGGGCGGCTCGAGGCGATCGTGCATCCGCTGGTGCAGAGCGCCGAGCGTGAGTTTCTGAGGAACTGTGCCGCAGCGGGCCACACGATCGCCGTGCTCGAGATTCCGCTCCTGTACGAGACGGGTGGAGACCGCAAGGTCGATGCTGTGATCGTCGTCAGTGCGCCGGCCGCCGTTCAGCGCGAGCGAGTGCTGGCACGGCCGGGCATGACGGAGGAAAAGCTGCGCCAGATCCTCGCCCGACAAATGAGTGACAGTGAGAAGCGGGCGCGAGCAGAATTCGTCGTGGATACGAGCGCGAGCGTCGAGGAAAGCCACGCGCAGCTCGATAAGATTCTCGAATCACTCGGGGGAAGAGTCGGCCGGGCGCTGGAGCGCTGGCTATAGACCCGGCCTTGGCGAGTTGCTCGGAGGATCGCCGATGGCGCGCGAAGTCGTGCTCGATACGGAAACCACGGGGCTCGATCCCAAGAAGGGCGACCGGCTGATCGAGCTGGGATGTGTCGAGCTGGATAGCTTGTTTCCCACCGGGGCAACGTTTCACGAGCTGGTCGATCCGGAGCGGGAGGTGCCGAAGGACGCCGAAGCGATCCACGGCATCTCGACTGCGAAGCTGAAGGGCAAGCCGAAGTTTGCCGACATTGCCGACCGGTTTCTCGCCTTCATCGGCGATTCGACCCTCGTCATCCACAATGCGCCCTTCGATGTCGGCTTTCTCAATGCCGAGCTCGAACGGATCGGCCGGCCGGCGATCCAGATGAGCCGCGTCGTCGATACGCTACAGATCGCGCGCCGGAAGTTTCCAGGCGGACCCGGCAGCCTCGATGCCCTGTGCAAGCGCTATGGCATCGACAATACCAATCGCACCAAGCACGGGGCGCTGGTTGATTCCGAGCTGCTGGCGCTCGTCTATGTGGAGCTGACGGGCGGCTCGCAGGCCAAGCTCGACCTGACGGCCGAGGCGGCAGCTGCTGCTGCACGGGCCCGCTCGGGTGGTGGACCGGCGAAGCTGCCGGTGCGCCTTCGCCCGCTCGCAGCCCGCCTCACCGAGGCGGACCTCGCCGAGCACCGTGCCTTTCTGGCATCGAGCGTCAAGGATGCGCTGTGGCTGAAACTGCCGTGAGGCACCCTCGCTGGTTGGCTTCAGGCAATGGCTGCTTGCGGCTGACCCGCGAGCTTGGATGAATTGCGCAGATAGAGGCCATGGAAATCGATCGGATCGAGCAGGAGCGGAGGGTATCCGCCTTCGCGGGTCAGGTCGGCGACGAGCCTGCGCATGAACGGATAGAGCAGCGTGGGGCAGTTGATCAGCAAGATCGGCTGGATCGCGTTGTCGGGAACGCCCTCGATGCGGAAGAGGCCCGCATAGGTGATCTCGATGTGGTAGTGGGCCACGTCGCCTGGACCAGTCGAGCTCGCTTCGAAAGTGAGCGCCGATTCATAGACGTTGTCACCCATTTTGCGGGCAGCGACATTGGCATCGATTTTCAGCTTCGGGCGCTCGTTCAAGGTCTGAAGGGCACCTGGTGCGTTCGGGTTCTCGAAGCTCATGTCTTTGATGTACTGGGCGAGGACGCGGAACTGCGAGGTCTTGTCGCCAGGAGGGGGAGCGGTGGGGGCGGCTGCGCCATTGGTCTGGTCTGCCATGAGTTTGGTCCTCGATTGGGAGCGTTTTGAAGTCTACAGCGCACCTCGGGCGAGCCGGGATCGAGCTGGCGGCGTCATTATCTTCGATCGGACACCTGACCTACCGTTCGCCCTGAAATAGCAGGCCAGCTATGGACCGGCAAGGCGGCCTCGTCCGTTTGCCCTGTGTGCATTCTTGCAAGTACCAGGCCAGTCAACTGTTGGCACGACCGTCGTTTGGCCCATCCTCGTCATCGAGTCGGGTGAACTCCCCTTCGATCACGGTGTTGCCGGCCGCGTTCCGGGTTCCGCCCGGTGGAATCGGGCCTGGGCGCGGTTCCGAGCCACTCCGGAATATCTTCACATCGAACAATGCTCGACCGGCTGCGCGTGCAAACAGCCAGCGTCCCAGACGCTGGCGCAACGGCGGGATCAGCAGGAACAGAGCGAGAATATCAGTCAGAAAACCGGGCGTCAGCATGAGCGCCCCTGCCAGCAGGAGTGCGATGGCGTCGATCACCGAATCTACCGGCGGGCGTCCCGACGACAAGGCCTCGCTCGCCTGCTGCAACGCCCTGCGGCCTTGGGAGCGCAACAAGATGGTCCCGAGCATGCCCATGCCGATCAACAGGGCGATGGTCGGCAGCACGCCGATGGCACCGCCGACCTTGATCATCACCACGAGCTCGAGCAGCGGTACGCCGATCAAAATGGCCAGCAAGACGAATGGCATCAGGGTGGTCCTAGCTAGGCAGCCATGGGGTGGACATCAAATGAGCCACAATTTGGGGCTTTGTCTGTTGGCTTCGGCGTTGCGATGCCTTAGGTTGAAGTGGAAAGCAACCAAAAGGCCCGAATCCGGCGAGGCAGGGTTGCGCCGCTGCGGGGCCGGTGACAACGGTTTCGACCGGTCCTAAACTCGAAGTTGGCCAAGATGAGCGAGATTTTCGACGTTTATACACTGCTGCTGCTGGTTCTTGCCGTGGCAATCATTCTGCGGCTGAGGAACGTGCTCGGCCGCAAGACCGGCAATGAGAGCCGGGATTTCGACGCACGGCGACAGACCGGCGAGACACCAGCCGTGTCCGACAAGGTCGTGCGATTGCCGCGCGCTGGTGAGCCAGCCCGGGCGGGCGCAGCGGAGCAGGTTGCCGTCAACGCCGAGGAGCGGATCCGCAGCTTCATGCCGGAAGCCGGCACGACAGCGGACGGATTGATCGAGATCGCCAAGAACGATCAGGCATTCGAGCCGGGTGAGTTCCTGAAAGGCGCGAAATCCGCCTATGAGATGATCATCACCGCGTTCGCCGAGGGCAATCGGAAGCTCCTGAAAACCCTGCTCAATCGCGATGTGTTCGACGGTTTCATGATGGCGGTCGGCGAGCGCGAGACGCGGGGCGAGACGGTCTCGACCAGCTTTGTGGGCATCAACCGTGCCGATATCATCGACGCGGAGCTGAAGAACCGGACGGCAAGGGTCACCGTCAAGTTCGTGAGCCAGCTCATCACCGCAATTCGCAATCGCGCGGGCGAGGTCATCGACGGCGATCCCAAACAGATTCGCGAAGTGACCGATATCTGGACCTTCGCGCGCGAGGTCGGCTCGAACGACCCGAACTGGAAGCTGGTCGCGACCCAGGCGGCGAACTGACCGCTGCGACCGGCAGCAATGGAGCGCAGCTGGGATGGCCGTTACGTTCTGGTGTCGCGCGTTGGCATCCATCGCCGCCATCATCGTGCTGCTCGCCGGACCCGCCGACGCCATGCTCGACAATCGCAAAACGCCAGAGCCCGGACGACCAATGCGATTGGTCAGAGTGCCGTTCGCGGCGGTGCCGGGCTGGGCGGCCGATGATCACCGCAAGGCGCTGCCGGCGCTCGCCGAGGCCTGCCGTTCGGGACAGGTCAAGGGCGGTACGCGGCTCGGCGGCTTGCGGGCCAAGATCAAGACCGGCCTCGAGGAGGCGTGCCGGGCACTCGCTGCGCTGGGACCGTTGAATGCCGTGACGCGGCCGACGGCGAAGCGCTACTTCGAGCAGCAATTCGCCGCCCATCGGGTCGAGACCGATACGCCCGCCGGCTTTCTCACCGGCTATTACGTTCCCGAGCTCGAGGGGTCGCTGAGCCGGCAAGGCCCCTACACGGTGCCGGTGCTGGGACGGCCGGACGATCTGGTCGACCTCGTTGATCCGGCGCTCAGGGCGAGTGCCAATGATCGGATCTCGGCCGCGCGTCGCAAGGCAGATGGATCGCTCACGCCCTATTTCAACCGGGCCGAGATCGAGGATGGGGCGCTCGCGGGCCGCGGTCTGGAATTGCTTTTTCTGCGCAATCCGGTCGATCTCTTTTTCATGCAAGTGCAGGGCTCGGGGCGGATCCGGCTGCCGGGCGGAGAGATCATCAAGCTCGGCTATGCCGGCAAGTCGGGGCACCCCTACACATCGATCGGGGGCGTGCTGGTCACGGACGGCGTCTACAGCAAGGACGAGATGTCGCTGGCAGTGCTGCGGAGCTATCTCGAGGCCGAGCCCGCCCGCGGCCGCAAGCTGATGCAGCGCAATCAATCCTATGTGTTCTTCAAGCGGCAATCTGGTCCGACAAGCCAGGGCCCGATCGGGGCGAGCGGCGCGCCGCTGACGACCGGCCGCAGCCTTGCAGTGGATACGGCCTATCACATGCTCGGTGTGCCGATCTTCGTCGTCAGCGACGATTTGAAGCACCACGGCGAGGCGGGGTTCCGGCGACTGATGATTGCCCAGGACGTCGGCTCGGCCATCAAGGGGCCGGTGCGCGGCGACATTTTCTGGGGCATGGGAGCGGGCGCCGAACAGATCGCCGGCGAGACCAAGCACGCAGGTCGTTTCTTCGTGCTGCTGCCGCGCTCGGCGGCTCGCGGAGCACCATGAATCTGCTATCAGCAATGCATGGCGAAGAAGCGCAACGAGCCCCCGGACGAGGATAGCGAGCGACCGCGCATGCGGCGCCGGCGCGATGTCACGCCCGAGGAAGCCGTGCTGTGGAGCCTCGTCGCCAGCTCGATCGAGCCGTTGCGGCGGAGCCGGCGAGCGGCGGCACAGACGGAGCCGATCGCGGGGCCGCGCTCGATTGGCCCGCGGGCCGTCGAGCAGCCGACGAGGCCAAGGCACGACGTCAAGGCCGTTGCGCCGCCGCCACGGCGAAGCGAGCCAAAGCTCGTGCAGCCGTTCGAGCCTAAACGCGCCAAGCGCCTCACCAAGGGCAAGCTCGCGATCGAGGCCCGGCTCGATCTGCATGGCATGCGGCAAGGCGAAGCCCATGTGGCACTCGTGCGGTTCGTGCTCGACGCGCATGTGCGTGGCCTACGGCATGTCAAGGTCATCACCGGCAAGGGGGCTCCCGAGGGCCAAGAGTCCGATCGCACAGAGATCTGGGAGAGGCGCGAGGACCGCGGCGTATTGCGGAGGATGGTGCCGATCTGGCTCGCAGAGGCACAGCTGTCGGCGCTGGTCGTCAGCTTCACGGCCGCCGGCCGCGGGCATGGTGGAGACGGCGCGCTCTATGTGCAGGTGAGGCGGAAGGAGCGGGGGAAGGGGTGAGAATGGCGACGCCGGTCGGGCAAGGTGTTGCAGCCAGACCCGCCGCGGGGGCTCGGTGTGCGGTAAGTCGGGCCTCGACCCGATCCGCGATGCCCGTCTCTGACGCTTGCTCCCGGCCACCGTGCCGCAGGGGCGCCGGGGCGCGAATTCGGTGGTGCTGCCATGCAATTCGATTGCCTCTTGGTTAATTTTGTGACCGAATGCAGCTGGGCGAATCGCGAGCAAATGGGCGATTGTGGCCCGTACTCTGCTCGAGGGAGCGATGCCAGCACGAAACGGCTTGTTGCGGGGACTTTTCAGCCCACGCAGAATCATGCGGACCCTCACACCGCAACGGCCCTATGCCGGCCTGCCAGCGCGCATCCTGTTCCAGCACACTCCGGCGATCGTGGCGGCACCTTTCATGCTGCGTCGGCAGCCGGCCAAGATCTATGGCAACATCGGCAGTCTCGAGGTCAGTCTGGCACGCTCGAAGGGCGATGTGAGGCGAGCGCAGCGGCTGCGCTACCAGGTGTTCTACGAGGAGATGTCGGCGTTGCCCGACACCTCGGCCATGCGCAAGCGGCGCGACGTCGATGCCTATGACCCGATCTGCGATCATCTGCTCGTCATCGATCGCGACCAGCCGATGCGCTCGGCGACCGGCCTCAGGCAGGTGCCACGCATCGTCGGCACCTACCGGGTGCTGCGCCAGGAGGTCGCCGAGAAGCACGATGGCTTCTACACGCAAGGCGAGTACGACATTGCTCCGCTGATCGCGGCCAAGAGCCCCGACTACCGCTTCATGGAGCTGGGGCGGTCGTGCGTGTTGAAGCCGTATCGGACCAAGCGGACGGTCGAGCTGCTCTGGCACGGGCTGTGGACGTATGTGCGCGAGCACGGCATCGATGTGATGATCGGGTGTGCGAGCTTCGAGGGGATCGATCCCAAAGAGCATGCGGTCGCGCTCTCGTTCCTCCACCACAATGCGCTGGCGCCAGAGGAATGGCGGGTTCGGGCGCACAGTCATCTTTATACGAAGATGGACCTGCTGCCGAAGGAGCAGCTGAACGCCAAGGCGGCGCTGAAGGCGTTGCCGCCGCTGATCAAGGGTTATCTCCGGCTCGGGGCCTATGTGGGAGAGGGCGCCGTGATCGACCGGCAGTTCAATACGGTCGATGTCTGTATCATCCTGCCAGTCGAGCGCATCGATCCACGCTATTTCGCCCATTTCGGTGCGCCCGACGAGCTGACCTCGCGGATTGCGCCCGAGGCCAAGGAGATGATGTAGACTGCATGGCGGGGCGAGGGCGGTACTGCAGCCCTTGTCTCCGGGCTGCGAACATGGCATCAGGTTTGGGCGCGGGATGGTTCGGAACGTCAGTGATAATGCCGCCTTAGCTCAGTCGGTAGAGCACCGCATTCGTAATGCGGGGGTCGCGTGTTCGAGTCACGCAGGCGGCACCAATAAAATCAATAGGTTAGAGGGTTCGGCCGGAACAGGGGCAAAACACCGCGCAAGTGTTGCTCTCCAGGATCGCCCGGCTGAAGGGCATGAAGGGCCGGCTCATGCGGCGCATGGACGCCAAGAATGGCGTGTGCACCCACATCGGCAGCGACTGGCTCACGGCCTCCACCACCACGGGCTCGAAGAGCGGGCTGAACTTTCTCGAGCTGCTCAATGCCGGCGATACCACGCATCTGATCAACGACGTAGGCCTCGCCGATGTGCGCGAGCGCAATCTGTCGGGCACCGTGATCGGCCTGCTCGCGGCCCACACGACCAAGCCGGGGAAGCGGCGCGCGATGACTTCTACCAGAATCCCTACGCCACCTCCCGCTTGCCCTCGCGGCGCGTGAGCCCCAGCGTCCGGCAGATGAGGCCGGTCATCTCGGATTCGTTCAGCGTAAAGATGTGGACTTGGCTGACGCCGCCGCGCATCAGTCCCTCGACCTGGCTGACGAGCGCTTCCTCGGCGATCTTGCGGGCGTCGGCTCCGGACTTGCCCTCGAAACGTGCGGCCAACCACCCCGGCACGCTCGCGCCGCAACGGGCGGCAAAGCCTGTCATCTTGGCGAAATCGAGGATCGGCAGCACGCCCGGCACGATCGGGATCGAGACCCCCTTCGCCACCGCCTCGTCCCGGAATCGGAAATAGATGTCGTTGTCGAAGAAAAACTGCGTGATCGCGCGCTTGGCGCCGGCGTCAGCCTTCATGGCGAGCATCTCGATATCGCCCTCGGGATAGCTCGCATCGGGGTGCTTCTCGGGGTAGGCCGCGATCGAGATGTCGAAATCCCAGACCTTCAAGAGGCTCGCGATGAAGGCGGGTGTCGAGCGGAAGAAGCCGGGTCCGCCATAACGGTCGGTCGGCTTGCCGGCGGGCGCATCACCGCGCAGCGCAACGACCCGCGAAATGCCCGCGTCCCGCAACTTCTGGGCGTAGCTCGCCACCTCCCAGATCGGCGTTGCCACATAGGTCAGGTGGGAAGCCGTCGGCACGGCAAACGTGCGCGCGATGCCAAGGACCGTGTGCAGCGTCGGATCGGACGTGGTGCCGCCCGCACCATAGGTGACGGACACGAATTGCGGTCCAAAGGGGATGATCCGCGCCAGCACATCGTCGAGTGCCTCGCGGGCCTTGTCGGTGCGCGGCGGGAACACCTCGAAGCTGACGGTCACGGCACAGGGCTCAGGGGACCCGCTGTTGGAAAGGCCGGTCGGGCTGTTCTGGCTGCGACCGGCTTCGTCACGTCGTATTTGAGCCATCGCCACCTCCTGGCTTCGGCTACTCGTGCGCCAGACATTCTGGCCCATTGTGCAATGGGCGGCGCGATAGGCCTGGGCTAACCGGGTTCGCGGGCACAATCAAGGAATTCGGCATGACCAAGACGCTGCTGTCCTCTGGAAAGAGAGAGGTCTTGATCGGCTTCGACCAGCCGTTCTGCGTGATCGGCGAACGGATCAACCCGACGGGCAGGAAGAAGCTCGCCGCCGAGATGATCGTCGGCAATTTCGACACAGTGATCAGGGACGCGCTGGAGCAGGTGGCGATGGGGGCCCTGGTGCTCGACGTCAATGCGGGCGTCACGGCGGTCAACCCCAACGAGACCGAGCCGCCATTGCTGCGCCAGACGATCGAGCTGGTGCAATCCCTCGTCGATGTGCCGCTGTGCATCGATTCCTCCGTCCCCGCGGCGCTGAAGGCGGGACTCGAGGTCGCGCGCGGGCGGCCGCTCGTCAACTCGGTCACGGGCGAGGAGGATCGGCTCGAGACCATTTTGCCGCTGATCAAGAAGTACAACGTGCCGGTGATCGCGATCTCCAACGACGAGACCGGCATCTCCGAGGATCCCGATGTCCGTTTCGCTGTCGCCAAGAAGATCGTCGAGCGCGCGATGGACTTCGGGATCAAGCCGCATGACGTGGTGGTCGACCCGCTGGTGATGCCGATCGGGGCGATGGGCACCGCCGGTCAGCAGGTGTTCCGCCTGGTCCGGCGCCTGCGCGACGAATTGAAGGTCAATACGTGTTGCGGCGCCTCCAACATCTCCTTCGGCCTGCCGCACCGGCACGGCATCAACGCGGCGTTCCTGCCGATGGCGATCGCGTCGGGCATGACGAGCGCGATCATGAACCCCTGCCGCCCGCAGGAGATGGAGATGGTGCGCGCCGCCAACGTGCTGATGGGTACCGATCCGAACTGCACCGAATGGATCAAGAGCTACCGCGATCACGTGCCGACCGCCAGCGTCACGGCCGCCAGTCCCGCGGCGCCGGGAGCAGCCGGCGATGGCGGCAGGCGGCGCGGCGGCCGTGAAGCGAGGCGCGGTGGCGGGGCGGTTTAGGGGGACGGCTGTCGCGTTGGTTGCCCGACGGGGGCGGCCTTGCGACGGCACGACAGCGGCGATCCGGGATCCTGGCCACGGGCGCGGCATCTGTAGCTGAGATCCCGGATCAAAGCCTTCGGCTTTGTCCGGGATGACGGGTGGATGGGTGTGCGCGAGACGTTTCCTCGAACACGCATTCCGGCG
>JANPDA010000389.1:0-23519 GCA_031431235.1 Hyphomicrobiaceae bacterium | reverse complement strand
TCGACGGCGAGCAGCCGCTCGTGCTCAACTATCTGGGCTATTCCTGGGTCGACAAGAACCTCAACCTCGAGCCAGCGCTCGACATGATCCGCAAGGCCGTCAAGCTCAAGCCGGAGGACGGCTATTTCGTCGACAGCCTCGGCTGGGCCTTTTATCGGCTGGGACGCTACCCCGACGCCGTGACCGAGCTCGAGCGCGCGGTCGAGCTGAAGCCCGACGATCCCGTCATCAACGATCATCTGGGAGATGCCTATTGGCAGGCCGGGCGGCGGCTGGAAGCCCGTTTCCAGTGGGCGCAATCACTGACCCTGAAGCCGGAAGCCGAGGAGATCCCCAAGATCGAGGCCAAGATCCGCTCGGGCCTGGCTGGCGGTCAGTCGACCGGAGACGCCGGATCGCAGGCCGATCCCGCCACCGACCAGAAGGCAGCCGCGGCTGCCGGGGAAGCCGAGCCCGTCCAGCAGCAATAGCTGGTCCGCTGAGAGCTTCGAGACCGGCGGAGCGAAGCGATGGCACGTCTCCTCGAGCATGCTGCTGCCAAGGTGAACCTCACGCTCGAGATCCTTGGTCGCCGCGGCGATGGCTACCATGAGCTCGACAGCCTGGTTGCCTTCGCCAGCGTTGGCGACCGGCTGGAGCTGGATCCGGATCGACCGTCCGGGCTGACGCTCGAGGGACCGTTCGCCGCCGGCATCCAAGGCACCAACCTGCTCGACAAGACGATCGAGGTTGCACGCTCGGCTTGGCCAGGCGTCCGTGTCGGGGCGCTGCATCTCGTCAAGAACCTGCCGGTGGCGGCCGGTCTGGGTGGCGGCTCGGCCGATGCTGCCGCATGTCTGCGCTTGCTGGCGCGAACCAATGCGGGGCTCGCGTCACCGCCCGATTTGCCCTCGCTCGCCCGCCGCGTCGGGGCGGACGTACCGGTTTGCCTCGTCAGTCGGATCTCTCGCATGCAGGGCCTGGGTGAGCGTGTGACGCCATGGCCGGCCATCGGGCCGATCCCGGCCGTGTTGGTCAATCCGATGGTGCTACTTGCAACCGCAGCCGTGTTTGGCGAGCTCGCCGCGGCCCCGCTCGCCCCCCTCCGCCCGCTGATCGGGAATGGCCTGCCGCGGGATCGTGCGGCACTGATCGCTGGGATCATCGCCAGTCGCAACGATCTGGAGCCGCCAGCCATCCGGCTCTGCCCGCCGGTTGCCGGCGTCCTCGCAGCATTGCGCGCGACCAGAGGCTGCCTGCTGGCGCGGCTCTCGGGCAGCGGCGCGACATGCTTTGGGCTCTACGCGAATGACGAAACGGCCGAGGCCGCCGCCCGCCAGCTCGCACAGCACCATCGGGCCTGGTGGGTCGCCCCCACGCGACTGCACTGAACGGGCTGCGCTAGAGCTAGCCCGGAATCACAAGTTCATACACCTGGGTCGTCATGCCCGCGTCACGGCGAAGGCGTGCTCCGCACGGAAGGCGGGCATCCAGCCAATTCTCCACACGATATCAGCGGCTTGTCTGGATTCCCGCCTTCGCGGGAATGACGGAGGAGGATGGTTGTTGGGACTCACTCACTGGAGATGGTGGGTACTAGCGCAACGCCATCATGGCGTCGTGCACCAGCTTCTGGAAGAAATGCACGTGGTGCTCGCTGTACTCGCAATGGTCGCGATCGACCACGAACCGGCCCTGTCGATAGCCCCGCGAGTGCAGGCCCTTCTGCACCGCTTCGCACAGCCCCACATCCTCGGGCACCAGCGTATCGCGGATATAGTCCATCTGCTTCTGCTCGGCCTCGCTCGGTGTGCTGTTGGCAAAGTAGAAGTGCCAGCGCTCGCGCGTCGTCTCGGGGCCGGTTGGGATCACCTGGAACACGGCAAGACTCGCAGTGCCCGGGAACATCAGCGGGATTGTGGTCGGAAACACGAAGCCGAACAGTGCCTCCTGCTCGAGCTCGGCCGGGCGCAATGCGTAGGCTGAATTCTCCAGGTTCTTCTTCTCGACCGCATGGATGAAGGTGATGCCATCGTCCGACCAGACTGCCTTGGTGTCGTAGTCGATCAGCTCCATCAGCGCCTTGTGATTGACGGCGCAATGGTAGCACTCGTGATTGTTGTCGATCACGGTTTTCCAGTTGGCGGCGACGTCACGCTCCCAGGTGGCAGCCCGAACGAGGCTGTCCATGCGCGGGCAGGCATCGCGCATCGCCGCAAGCAGCTTTCCCGCCTGATCGATCAGCGGTCGCGCCTCGCGATCGAGATTGGCGAACAGCAACCCCCCGTACTCCTCGATCCGCACCGCCTTCAGGTCCGCATTGTCGGGGATCCACTCCTTCAGCGCGTCGCGTCCGCGAGCCCCGCGGAACCGGCCATCCGACTGGTAGCACCACTGGTGATAGGGGCACACGATCAGGCGCGTGTTGCCCTGCCCCGCGAGCAGCGGATGGGCACGATGACTGCAGACGTTATGGAAAGCGCGGATCTGGCGGTCCTCGCCGCGGATGATCACGATCTCCTGGTCCATCACCTGACCGGTGAAGTAGTCGCCCGGTTTTGGGATGTCGCTGACGTGGCCCAGAAAGCACCAGGAGCGATAGAAAATCGCCTCGTGCTCCTGGCGGAATACGGCCGGGTCGAAGTACCAATCCGACGGCAGCGTATCGGACTGCTCGGCGAGCGCACTGAACCTCCCGGCATCCAGAGCAGGCGGTTGGTGCAGCTCAGGCTTTGCGATCGTCTTCATGGTCCAGCCACCTCGTCCGCCGTTTGGCTTCAATGCGCCCGATTCACGCAGAACGCGACCACTTCCAGCAGTGCCGACTTGTGGCGGCTGTCGGGGAAGATGGCCAGCGCGTCGCGCGCGATTGCGCCATAGTGGCGGGCACGCTCGATCGTGTCGTCGATGGCGCGATGCCCCTTCATCAGGGTGATCGCACGCTCCAAGTCGCCGTCCGCGATTCTGCCCGTTTCGAGCGTGCGGCGCCAGAAGGCACGCTCCTCCTCGCTGCCGCGCCGATAGGCGAGCACTACGGGCAGCGTGATCTTGCCCTCGCGAAAATCGTCGCCGACAGACTTGCCGAGGCGTCGCTCCTCGCCTGCGTAGTCGAGCGCATCGTCGACGAGCTGGAAGGACAGCCCCAGATTGCGCCCATAGGATTTGAGCGCGGCCTGCTCGGGCTGCGGCCGCTCGGCGATCGCGGCTCCGACCTCGGCCGCCGCCGAGAATAGCGCCGCGGTCTTGGCATTGATGACTGCGAGGTACTCGTCCTCGGTGGTCGCGGTGTTCTTGGAGGCGGACAACTGCATCACCTCGCCCTCGGCAATGATCGCGGCCGCCCCCGACAGGATGCGCAGCGCTTTCAGCGATCCCACATCGACCATCATCTTGAAGGACTGGCCGAGCAGGAAGTCACCGACGAGCACACTGGCCTGGTTGCCCCACACCATGCGTGCCGTCGCCCGGCCGCGCCGCAGAGCCGATTCATCGACCACATCGTCGTGCAGCAGGGTCGCCGTGTGCATGAACTCGACCGAGACCGCCAGCGTCACATGCCCGTCCCCGCCATAGCCGCACATCTGGGCCGCGGCGAGCGTCAACATCGGCCGCAAGCGCTTGCCGCCCGAATCGATCAGATGGCGCGCAAGCTCGGGGATCAGGTCCACGTCCGAGTGGGCCTTGTCCAGGATGATACGGTTGACGCGCGCCATATCCGCGTCGACGAGGTCGAGCAGAGGCTTCAGGCTTGCCTGCGGATCGCGTGCGTCATCGAGTGCTACGACAACCCCCACGGGAGCTCCTCAATCAGTCTGCGACTTCGGGAGACTATAGTGAGGGGGGGTGGTATCAGGTCAAGCTACTTTGCCGCGTCAGCGGCCTTGAGACATCACTTGGAAGCGAGGCGGGGCGTGCAGGAGCTGCTCAGAACCAATGACCCGGTGCTGCTGACACTGGTCGAGGCCGTGCTCGCGGGCGCAGATCTCGGCTATTTCGTCGCCGACGGCAACATGAGCGTGCTCGAGGGCTCGATCGGGATCCTGCCGCGTCGCGTGCTGGTGCTGGCGGAGGATATCGCCCAGGCTCGCAGATTGATCATGGGGGCCGGGGTCGCGGCCGGGGAGCTCAGCCAATGACCATGGCGGCAACCCTCGCGACCACCGAGGATGCCTTCATCGGCGGCCGTTTGACGCTGCT
The DNA here is from genome assembly GCA_031431235.1 of Hyphomicrobiaceae bacterium. Taxonomy (GTDB): domain Bacteria; phylum Pseudomonadota; class Alphaproteobacteria; order Rhizobiales; family Hyphomicrobiaceae; genus JANNSW01. Next base: position 19,343 of record JANPDA010000389.1, on the reverse strand, counting down.
GCAGGCCCGCGACGGTCATCGGGCCGGGCTCGATGCCGTGTTGCTGGCGGCGGCAGTCGCCGCTGAGGCGGGCGAGCGCGTGCTCGAGGCCGGCAGCGGGCCCGGCGTCGTTTCGCTGCTGGTCGCGTGCAGGGTCCCGGGCGTCACCGTCCTCGGCATCGAGATCGAGCCGGACCTCGTCGCGCTCGCCCAGGAGAACGCGCGCCGCAATGGACTGGCCGAGCATGCGCGGTTCGTCGTGGGCGACGTCACATCGGGAGCGGCGGCCTTGCGCGGAGCCGAGGTGGAGCCTGGAACGTTCGATCACGTGGTCGCCAACCCACCCTTCGTTGCCGCTGGCCGAGGCCGGCCATCTGCCACGGCTCTGAAGCGGCGCGCCAGCACGATGCCAACGGACGGCCTCGACCACTGGTTACGGTTTCTCGCCGGCGCCTGCAGGCCGGGCGGCCAGCTGACGCTGATCCACCGCGCCGATGCGCTCGCCCCCCTGCTCCAGGCGATTGAAGGGCGTTTCGGCGGAATTGCCATCTTTCCGCTGTTTCCCCGGCCAGGCGAGCCTGCCTTGCGGGTGATCGTCACGGGCACGAAGGGCAGCCGCGCGGTACTCGCCCTCCAGCAGGGGCTGGTGCTGCACGAGGTGGAAGGCAACCGTTTCACAGTTGCAACCCAAGCCGTGCTGCGGGATGGCGCACCGCTCGCTGTTGCGGCCGGTCAGAGCAGGAAGTCGTCGGCCTTCGAGTTGTAGAGGCCGGTCAGCTCGATCTGGAAATCCGCCTTGGCGTCGAGCGCAGTGTATTGGGAATGAATGCCACGATCCGGGGAGGGATGGCCTCAGCCGCGCTTCTTTCGGGTATTGATGATATGCATGTTGCCGATGAAGCTGTAGGAGACCACGTCGATACTGGCGGCCTGCCAGAACGGCGCATGAAAACTCTCGATCGTGTGGTGGTACTTGCCGCCGGTGAAGTCGATGGTCTCGGTCTTGCGCGGCGCCCGGTTGAAGGGAAGTGCGGCTTCCTCCATCGGCGTGTAGGTCCCCATCAGCCGTGGCGTCGAGGCGAAAATCCCAGTGAACACGCCGCGATCACACAGATATTCGTGCCATAGCTCGATCACTTTGACGCAGGCCGGCCGCGACATCTCGTGCTGGTTGAAGAGACCCGGGCCGCGAGCGAAAATGAGATCGAAATGGCCCTTGGGGAACGGCAGCTCGGTCTCGACATCGCCGACCACGAACCGCCCGACCCGGTCGCCGACGAGCTCGGCTGCCTTGGCGATGCCGCCGGCGGAAATGTCGATGCCATAAAGCTCGAGCGCCGGGTTGATCGCCTGGAATCCCTTCGACCAGATGCCGTCGCCGCAGCACAGATCGAGCACCCGGCCGTTTGCAGGAATTCGGACATGGGCCGACAGCCAGCGCACGACCTTGTCGAGGTCGTATCCGAAGCCCTGGCGGTTCCGGTAGAACTCGTCAGTCGCCTCCAGTGCCTCGGCTGGGGATAGGTAGGTCGCGTGCTTGATCATGCGGGCGGTCTCCGTTCTAGTGTCGACACTAATGGATTCGCGATCCCTGCGGCAGCGCCCGGACCGCGCTCGGGACAACTGATCTGGGGACAACCCGGCCCGGTTTCAGCTTGTCCGCCCGTCGTGTGCCGGTGCGTCAGGCCTCGTAAGTCGCGGATGATCATGGCATCGAACCCGGTATTCAGGCGCTATCTCGAGCATTTCGGGCCGACAGTGCCGGTGCGCGACCTGGTCGGGCGGCCCGGCGTCGCCAACGTCGTCGCGCTACGCCACGACATCGACTACGACCTCGATGTGGCCCTCGAGCTCGCCTATTGGGAGCATGCGGCCGGCTGCCGGGCGAGCTATTATGTGCTGCACGGCGCGCCCTATTGGGACGATCCGCTGCTGATCGAGAAGTGCCTGCAGCTACAGGACTATGGCCACGAGGTCGGACTGCATCTCAATCTGCTGACCCAATGGCACCGCGGCGAGATCGAGGATGTGGAGGCCGAGCTCGGACGCCTGCTCGACCGTTTCCGCGCAGCCGGCATCACCATCACCGGTGTCGCGGCCCATGGCGACAAGGCCTGCTATGATGAAGGCTTCACCAACTATTGGCCATTCGCCGAGCTGAGGCCCGCCGACCCGGCCGCGAGCGAGGCGCGCGTCACTGCCGAGGGAACAATCGCGCGCGAGAACGACCGGGCGATCGTCTATCCCCCCGATCGCCATGCGCTGGTGCGGGCCGATGGCCAGGCATTTCCCTATTGGTCGATCGCGCTCGCCCGCCATGGCCTCGACTATGAGGCCTCGCGAGTGCCGGCCGAGCACTATTTCTCCGATTCGGGCGGCACCTGGAAGCGCACGCCGGACCCTTTGACCGAGCCATTCGATCGGGGACGGCGACTGGTGCTGATGCACCCGCTCTACTGGCGCGGGTCACAACGGCACTACTACTTCCTCTCGACCGCACGTTCGGGCTCGAAATGGCTTGCCCGCTTCCTCGACGAGGCGACATCCCTCACCGCGCGCCACGAGTTCTCGCTCAATCATCGCATCGTCGAAGGCACCCCGGTTGCCGACAAGCACACCGGCGCCGGCTTCACCGATCTGCTCGCGGCTCCCACACAGGCCAAAGCCCTGATCGCCGAAGCGCGCAACTGGTCGGAAGGCTTGCTCACCGACTATGCCGAGGCCAATGTATACCTCGAGCGCTTCCTCGAGGTGCTGCCGAAAGGCGAGGGCACCATGCTCGTTCACCTCCACCGCGAGCCGCAGTCCGTCGTGCGGTCGCTGATCGAGCGTGGCTGGTTCAATGTCCCCTTCGACGACCGCCATCCTCCGGTTGCCATCGATGGCTGGGACGAGATGAGCCAGCTCGAGCAGGCCTGCTGGTACGTGCGCGACACCAGCCTGCGGTTGGCTGCTGCCACCGACAAGCATCTCGTCTTCGAGCGGATGGTCGAGGACCTCGACTACCTGACGACGTTTCTGCTCGAGCTCGGCATTCCGGTCCACCCCCGGCTCGCTGCCCGGGTGTTCGGGCAGAGCGTGAACGCGACCAAGGTCTGGAGCGTCGCCCCACTCGATGATTGGCCTGCCGATCGACTGGCCACGCTGCGACGCGTGCTCGATCCAGCCGAGGAGGCGCTGGGCTATCGCAAGGTCGGCCGGATGAAGGGCGCGATCGGATCGGCGACGGCCGCGTTCGCCCGTGAGCGCAAGCGCCGGCAACAGGCGCGAAACGATACGCTCGAGCTGCTCGACGACATCACACGGGCGCAGAGCGCGGGTTGCCTCTCAGTGAAGAACTGCGCACTCACGTGGGAGGGTGGCGAGACCGTCGCGCGGTTTTCCGCGAGGTCCGCGAGCTATCTGCTGCTCGGCTCCGGCTATTGGCACGGTGCCAAGGAAATGTCGCAAGCCTATCTCGCCAAGCTGCAAGCGAGCCGAGGCGTCCTGGCAACGCCAGACCAGGCCGTCGGCGCCCCGCGGCCGGGTTGGCTCCAGACCGTCGCTGGGCGCGCGCGACCGGTCGCAATTCATGTGCAGCGTTGGCTCGGGCAGGTCCCGGCTATCGCCGAAAAACCACCGCGCCACGCGATTGCCTGGGGCGGCTGGCCGGCGTCGGCCGACCAGATCTACACAGTCGGCGTCACGCTCCGCTTTGCCCAGCTGCAAGGCTCGGTACGTGTCATCTGTCTCTCTCACGACGCCGACGGCAAGCTCATCAGCCAACGCGACATCGGGATCCTGTCGCCGAGCTGGCCGACCTTCCGCCGCCACTTCCGGCCCGACCGCAACGCCGCGAGCTTCAACATCGCCCTCTATACCAGCAAGGACGAGGACGCCTGCACGGTCGTGATCGAGGAGCTGCGGCTGGCGGCCCAGTCCGAGAACAGGTCGGGCGCACTCACGCCCGACGAGGTTCTCGCCCGGGCAGAGGCGAATTCCAAACCCAGCCCAAAACCGGATGCGGCCGACAGGCCGCTCGTCGCTGGCATCGCCCAGCTCGACCCGATGGTGGTTGCGCTGGGCAGCGGCCGCATCAAGCCCTGGGGCGTGAGCGTCACGGTCGAGCAGGGCGGACTGCGGATCGCGCCCGAAAATGGGGCCCGCGCCAGCCACTTTCTCGCCGGGGGTGGGAGTTGGCACAAGGCGCTGCTGGCTCCCACCGGCAGCGCCGGGGGAGGCACGGCCTGTGTGTGGCGGGCCTCTCCAGGCGACCGGGTCCGCGGCTATGTGCATGGGCAACTGGATGAGCACAACCCGCCGGTCGGCGTGTTCGTCCTCATCTACGACGAGGAAGGCGCCCTGGTCGGCGATGTCTGTGTCGGACGCCTGTCACCGACTCAGGCAACAGTTTCCTTCGACGTGCCGATTTTGCACGACGCATGCTATTTCAATGTCGCCTTGCACTTGCCCGAATCAAGCGGAGCGATTCTTATCGAGGACGTTCGACTGGACCGGTTCAACTGCGCCGCATAGGGCCGACCGACCCAGAGGATGATGCAGGGGGAATGCCGGATGGCTCGTATTGCAATGATCGTCAGCAATCCCTGCAACCCGGACTATCGGGTGATCAAGCAGGCCGAGTCGCTGGTGCGCCATGGTCACAAGGTGCGCATTTTCTGCACGGCCAAATCCGGGATCGCGCAGGAGGAGACGATCAATGGCGTCGAATACCAACGTGTCTGGCTGACGCCGCCGGTCAAGCCGCGGACGCAACCCGCGCTCGTCGCCTCGATCGCGCAACCAACGAAAGAAGCCGCCTCCCGACCGGCCGGCTTGCCCAGCCTGGGGAGCACGGCCCCAACGCCGGAGGGTTTGGCGACCGACGATTCCCGCACACCTCTGCTGCTCACCCGGACCCTCGAGCGAGCCGTCATGCGACCGCTAGCCAGGGCAACGAAGCTCGCCCGGGACTTGCAACGACGCTCGACAGCGGCGGTCCGCAAGACTGCAACCCGCACCGCTCGGCACCTTCATCGCATGCGGGGGACCATCGTGAAGACCGGCGCACGGCTTCACAAATCAGCCAAGTCACCGTTCGCCCGCCTGCTGAAGGCTCCCTTCGTCACCAAGCGCACCAAGTTCCGCACGACAGCGAGGATCTTCGCGCCATTGGTTGGCGCCTGGAAACCCGACGTCGTGCACGCCCACGATCTGATCTGCCTCCCGGCCGGGCGCGCAGCGGCGGCGGCGACAGGCGCACGCCTCGTCTACGACAGTCATGAGCTGGAGGTTCACCGCAACCCGCCGCTCCCCTACTTCTTGAAGCGGCACTACCGCAGCGTCGAGGCCCGCCACATTCGAATGGCCGACGCGGTCATCACGGTCTGCGAGCCGATCGCCGACCACCTCGCAAGGGAGTATCGGATCAGCCGACCGGCGGTCGTCTACAACGCGCCGACTGTCGCTCTGCCGTCGGCGGCCCAACCCGGGCGTGCACGTGCGCGGGGCTGGAAAGACCAGGACGGTGCCGCCCGCGACATCCGTGAGGAGTCAGGCGTCCCGCCGGGCGGCCTGCTCGGCATCTATGTGGGGCTCGTTACCATCAATCGTGGCATCGAGACCATGATCGATGCGCTCGATAGCCTGCCCAACGTCTGGTTTGCGGCCGTCGGACCTCGCAACGAGGCCGTCGCCAAGGCCTTGATCGGGCGAGCCGCCCAGAGAGGGATTGCGGAGCGCTTCTCGATCCTGCCACCTGTGCATCCCGATAGCGTGGTCGATTTCATCGGCGGCGCCGATTTCGGCATCAATCCACTGAAGCCGGTGACACTCTCCTACAACTACGCCATGCCCAACAAGATCTTCGAGATGAGCCTTGCTGGGCTCGCGATCGTAAACTCGGACGCCCAGGAGACCGCACGCTTCGTGCGCGAGCACGGGATCGGAGTGGTATTCGACCATCGCGAGCCGAGTGATTGTGCCCGCGCCGTCCATGAGCTGACCGCCGATATCGACGCCTATCGGCCAAGTGCCGCCAAGTTGATCGCGATGCGTGACCGCTTCGGCTGGCACCGGCAGGAGGAGACGCTGATCGCACTCTACGACAGGCTGCTCGCCGCTCGGGCAGAGGCGTCGGACTCGCCACGCTCGACGCGCGGGCAGCGCATGCGAGCTTGATGGCGCGAGCGGGAGCTATCCGGCGCGTGGCAGCCGTCGCGGCTTGCGGAACGGCCGGTCGTCGGGGGTGTCGGCGGCATCGCCCCGCTCCGACTTCCTCTCGCCTTCGAGGCCCAGATCGCGCGCAACGTTCGAGCCCAATTGCTCGCGCAGCACCCGCCGATTGACCTCCTCGACCGCGCCCGGCGCCAAGTCGGAGAGCTGGAAGGCTCCAAACGAGATGCGAATCAGCCGGTTGACGCCGAGCCCCAGCGTCTGCAGCACCCGCTTCACCTCGCGGTTCTTGCCCTCGCGCAGGCCGAGCACCAGCCAGCAATTCGCACCCTGCTTGCGCTCGAGCAGCGCTTCGATCGGGCCATAGCGCACGCCGTCGATCTCGATGCCGTCCTTCAGCCGGTCGAGCGCGGCCTGCTCGACCACACCATGCGCGCGTACCCGATAGCGCCGGAGCCAGCCGGTCGAAGGCAGCTCCAGATGGCGGGCAAGAGCGCCACTCGAGGTGAGCAGCAGCAGGCCTTCGGTGTTGTAGTCGAGGCGGCCGACCGAGACCACGCGCGGCAGATCAGGCGGCAGCGCCTCGAACACGGTCGGCCGGCCTTCGGGGTCGCGGTGGGTCGTCACGCGCCCCTTGGGCTTATGGTAGCGCCAGAGTCGGATTTCCTGACTCCCCGCCAGCGGCTTGCCATCGACGGTCACCTTGTCGCTCGGGATCACCACGAGAGCCGGGCTCGTCAGCACCTGACCATTCACCGCCACCCGGCCGGCCTCGATCCACCGCTCGGCGTCACGACGAGAGCACATTCCGGCGCGCGCGATCGCCTTGGCAATCCTCATGCCGCCGCCCACCCCGTCTGGCGAGGTTGCTGCACGCTTGCTCTGGCTGCGGTCGGCTGGCATGGCTGGCCCGGATGCTCGATTGGCAATGGAGGCTTATGACAGTGCAGCGTGGGGAAAGCCATATGGAGTTGGCGCTCGCCGAGGCCCGCAGCGCTGCGGTCCGTGGCGAGGTGCCGGTCGGCTCGGTGGTGGTCGCCGCCGATGGCACGGTGCTGGCGGTAGCAGGCAATCGCACCCGCGAGCTGGCCGACCCGACGGCGCATGCCGAGCTGCTGGCGATCCGGGAGGCCTGCCGGCTGCTGGGGACGGAGCGACTCACCGGCTGCGATCTCCACGTCACGCTCGAGCCTTGTGCGATGTGCGCGGCCGCGATCTCGTTTGCCCGGATCGAGCGGCTCTATTTCGGCGCCGCCGACCCCAAGGGTGGCGCGGTCGAAAGCGGCGCACGCTTCTTTTCCCAACCGACCTGCCACCACACGCCAGAGATTTACGGCGGTATCCGTGAGCTGGAGGCCGCTGAGCTGCTGAGGGCGTTCTTTGCAGGCAAGCGGGGATAGATCACGCTCGAGCCTCCCCGCCCTCGTGGAAGAAATCATAGATCGCTTTCGCCATCGCCTCGTTGATGCCCACGACCGCCATCAGATCGGTGACGCCCGCCTTGGAAACGGCTTTGGCCGAGCCGAAATGCGCGAGCAACGCCCGCTTCCGGGTGGGCCCGATGCCGCCGATCTCATCGAGCGGATTGGCGCCGAGCGCCTTCTTGCGCTTGGCCCGGTGGGACCCAATGGCGAAACGATGGGCCTCGTCGCGCAGGCGCTGCACGAAGTAGAGCACTGGGTCGCGCGGCTCGAGCATGAAGGGCTCGCGGCCCGGCGCATGAAAGTGCTCGCGCCCGGCATCGCGATCGGGACCCTTGGCCACACCGACCAGAGGAACATTGGCGATCCCGAGCTCATCGAGCACGGCCTTGGCGACCCCGAGTTGACCCTTGCCGCCGTCGATCAGCACCAGGTCGGGCCAGTCGGGCAGGTCCGCTGTCGTTTCCGCCTCGTCCACACGCCCCTCGTCCGGCGCCTGTACATCCGGCGCCGGCGCCCCAGGGGAAAGGGCAGGCGCGAGACAGCTGGGGTGAGGGGCATCGCCGTGCTCCTTCAGCAGGCGCGCGAACCGGCGCGACAGCACCTCCCGCATCATCGCGTAGTCGTCGCCGGGCGTGAGGCCGGCCGCACGGATGTTGAACTTCCTGTACTGCCCTTTGGCAAATCCCTCCGGCCCGGCAACGATCATCGCCCCGATGGCGCTCGCTCCCTGGATGTGGCTGTTGTCGTAGACTTCGATGCGGCGCGGCACCCGCTCGAGCTTGAAGCTTGCCGCGACCCCCGCAAGCAGCTTGCGCTGCGATGAGCCCTCCGCCATCCGTCGGCCCAGCGCCTCGCGGGAATTCGCCAACGCATGCTCGATCAGGTCACGCTTGCCGCCACGCTGGGGCACGGCCAGCTCGACCCGCCGGTCGGCTTTGCTCGACAGCGCCTCCTCCAGCAGCTCGCGTCCTGCCATCTCGTGGGAGGCGAGAATCAATCGCGGCACCGGCTTGTCGTCGTAGAACTGCGCCATGAAGGATTCGAGCACCTCGCCCACCTCGAGCGAGCGGTCGGCACGCGGAAAATAGGCCCGGTTGCCCCAGTTCTGGCCAGTGCGGAAGAAAAAGACCTGGACACAGACCTGCCCACCCTCCTGGTGAGCGGCGAACACATCCGCCTCCTCGATACCATCGGGATTGATGCCCTGGTGGCTCTGCACATGGCTGATGGCGGCGAGCCGGTTGCGATAGCGTGCCGCCTGCTCATACTCGAGCTTATCGGCAGCCGTCAGCATCAGGGCGCGCAACTGTTCGCGCACTTTCGCGCCCTCGCCCTTCAGGAACAGCACGGCTTCCTCGACGAGGGCCCGATACTCTTCGAGCGCGATCTCGCCAGTGCAGGGCGCGCTGCAACGTTTGATCTGGTGCAGCAGGCAGGGCCGCGTCCGGCTCTCGTAGACCGAATCCGAGCATGACCGCAACAGGAAGGCGCGCTGCAGCGTGTTGATCGTGCGGTTGACGGCGCCGGCCGAGGCGAACGGCCCGAAATAATCGCCCTTGCGGTTGCGCGCACCGCGGTGCTTCAGGATCTGCGGCGCGTCCTGGTCGCGGGCGATCAGGATGTAGGGAAACGACTTGTCGTCACGCAGCAGCACATTGTAGCGCGGTTTCAAGCGCTTGATCAGGTTGGCTTCGAGCAGGAGCGCTTCCGACTCGGTTCGTGTCGTCACGAACTCCATCGACGCTGTCGTCGCGATCATCCGGGCGATGCGATTGTTGTGCCCGCCGATGCGCACATAGCTCGCGACACGCTTCCTGACGCTGCGCGCCTTGCCCACATAGAGGCAGGCACCGGCGACGTCATACATGCGGTAGACACCCGGCGCATTGGGCGCGGTCTTCAATGCCTCGGAAATGAGCTCGGAGCCAGTCGGCGCACCCAAAGGTGCTGGCGGCGGCAACGGCACGGCGTCTGGAGTGTCAGTCGACATGACGCGCAAGATAGGCTGGGCGGCTGGCGGTTGGAAGCCCCGCCGCCCTGCAGGAGGGGCACGCCGCGCAGGTCGCCCTCCCACTCAATGCCCGATGCGCGACCACATCATGCGCTTGGCCAGGTAGAACAGCACCGCCGTGATCAGCAGGAAGATCATCACCCTGAGACCGAGCTGCTTGCGCTCCTCGAGCTTGGGCTCGGCCGCCCACATCAGGAAGGATGCGACATCCTTGGCATACTGGTCGACCGTCGCCGGCGTGCCGTCGGTGTACTCGACCTGACCATCCGACAGCGGCTTGATCATCGCGATCTGGTGGCCGGGGTAGGCCATGTTGAAATTCATGCCATCGGCGAGCACGAAGGGCTCACCCTCCTCGGTCTTCATGCCGGCCGGCACCGCATCCTGGTAGCCCGTCAGCAGCGCGCTGATGTAGTCGGGACCGCCCTCCTGGTAGCCGGTCGCGATGTCCTTCACCCAGCGCACCGGCTCGAGATACCAGGCGGATTCCGCAAGCATGGCGCGCGCCTTGGCGATCACCGACAGGTCGGGTGGCAATGCACCATTGTTGGCTGCGCGGGCTGCCAGGGCATTGGGGAACGGCGACTTGAAGGCATCGGCCGGCCGGCCTGGACGCATCTTCGGCTGGCCGTCCCCGTCGATATCCTCGATCTCGACCTCCGCGGCGAGCACCTTGACCGCTGCCTCCGAGAACTCCGGTCCGCCGGCATCGCCGAGATTGCGGTACTTGAGCTGCCGCATGGCATGGCAAACCGAGCAGACTTCCTTGTAGATCTTGTAGCCGCGCTGAAGCTGGGCCCGGTCGAAGTGGCCATAGACGCCCGCAAAGGTCCAGTCCTGGTGGCCGGCCTCGGCCATCTCCTCGCTCATCGCCGAGGTCGGGGCGACCCCAACGCCGAGCAGCACGAATCCCAAGGCAAGTCCAAACCCTGCGGCCCGGCCCAATCGCGGCAGTGTGCGCTTCGTCAAAGACATTTCGTCGGGCTCCAGGTTCTAGCGCTTCTCGGCCGCGGCATGGGCGCCTGCAGCCATGCCGCCGCTCGACGCCGACGCGCCATTGCCGAGCACCGATTCGGTGATGGAGTTGGGCATTGGTCGCGGCGTCTCGATCAGACCGAGCAGCGGCAGGACGATCAGGAAGTGGGCGAAATAGTAGGCGGTGAAGATCCGCGAGAATATGACGTACCAGCCGTCCGGGGGCTTCGAGCCGAGATAGCCGAGCGCCAGGCAGCTGATCACCAACAGCCAGAAGAACCAGCGATACATCGGTCGGTACTTGGTCGAGCGCACCCGGGACGTGTCGAGCCACGGCACGATGAAGAGCACCAGGATCGAGCCCAGCATGGCGACGACGCCGAGCAGCTTGTCGGGGATTGCTCGCAGGATCGCGTAGAACGGCAGCAGATACCATTCGGGCACGATGTGCGCCGGCGTCTGCAACGGATCGGCCTCGATGTAGTTGTCCGCGTGCCCCAGATAGTTGGGCGCATAGAACACGAACCACGCAAACACCAGCGAGAACAGCGTCAGCACGAACCCGTCCTTGATGGTGATGAACGGGTGGAACGGCACCGTATCGGACTCCCGCTTGACCGGGATGCCGTCAGGATTGTTGCTGCCCACCACATGCAGTGCCCAGATGTGCAATACGACCAAGCCCGCGATCGCGAACGGCAGCAGGTAGTGCAGGCTGTAGAGCCGGTTCAGCGTGGCATTGGAGACCGCGAAGTCACCCCAGATCCATTCGACGATCGCGGTGCCCACGCCCGGCAGGATCCGGTCGATCGAGGAGAACAGGTTGGTGATGACGGTCGCGCCCCAAAAGCTCATCTGCCCCCAAGGCAGCGTATAGCCCATGAAGGCGGTCGCCATCATCAACAGGAAGATCATCACGCCGAGGATCCAAAGCACCTCGCGCGGCGCCTTGTAGGACCCGTAATAGAGGCCGCGGAAGATGTGGATGTAGACGGCGAGGAAAAACATCGAGGCGCCGACCGCGTGGGTATAGCGGATCAGCCAGCCCCAGTTCACGTTGCGCATGATGTGCTCGACCGAGTTGAAGGCCATCAGCTCGTTGGGCACATAGTGCATGGCCAGCACGACGCCGGTGAGGATCTGCACCATCAGGCAGAACGACAAGATGCCGCCGAACGTCCAGAGGTAGTTGAGGTTGCGCGGCGTGGCGAAGGTGAGGAAGTCGGCCGCCACCCGAATGATCGGCAGCCGCTCGTCCATCCAGCGCTCGAAGCCGGATCCCGGCTGATAGGTCGATTGATGCGACATGAAAATGGGCCTCGGTGGAAGATCTCAGCCGATCTTGATCTTGGTGTCGGAGAGAAACTCGTAGGGCGGAACCTTCAGGTTCTCGGGTGCCGGACCCTTGCGGATGCGCCCTGCCGTGTCGTAGTGCGAGCCGTGGCACGGGCAGAACCAGCCGCCAAAGTCGCCGCGCTTGTCGCCGATGGATTGGCCCTTGGGGATGCAGCCCAGGTGCGTGCACACGCCCACGAGCACCAGCCAGCGCTCGCTCTTGTCCATGGTGCGGTTGCGATCATCCGCCATCGTGTCCTCGGGCAGGGCGAGGTTGCGGGCGTAGGGGTCCTTCAGGTCGGCGATGACGACCGCGCGCGCCGCCTCGATCTCCTTGGCCGTGCGATTGCGGACGAACACGGCCTTCTTGCGCCACATCACCGTGATCGCAGCGCCTTCGGTGATCGGCGCGAGGTCGACCTCGATTGAGCCGAGCGCGAGCGCCGAAGCGTCCGGGTTCATCTGGTCGACCAGGGGCCACAGCGCAGCTGCTGCTCCCACGGCCGCAAAAGCACCGCTCGCGATCACGAGAAAATCGCGTTTGGTGTGATCGGGCGCATCCGAGGAATGGGCAGCCAAGCCTAGTCTCCTTCCGGCAAACAATGATCCCCGCCCGAGCTCGACGCACCTCGTGGCAGGGAGTGCCCCTGGCATCGAGCGTCCCGCGATCCCAAACACGACTGCGGAGCAGCGCCGAGCACTCGGGCGATTTGCGCGCATTATGTCAGGATTGCCCGCCCCGCGCACCCTCGCCCCAACAACAAACGGCGCGACCTTTTGCCATCGTTTCCAGGGCGGCTCAAGTGGTGCCTGTGGATGAAGGATGCGGCAATCTCGCGCTCCCGGCACACCAAACCACACCGGCCGCTCCATGCGCCTTGCCCTCTATCAGCCCGACATCCCCCAGAACTCCGGGACCATGCTCCGGCTGTGCGCATGCCTGGGCATCGGCGCGGACCTGATCGGGCCAGCTGGCTTCGACCTGTCCGACCGCTCCTTTCGCCGGGCCGGTCTCGACTATCTCGACCATGTGGAGATCCGCCGGCATCTGTCGTGGCAGGATTTTGCCGATGCGCACACCGCTGCGGGCGGTCGCCTCGTGCTGCTGACGGCCAAGGCTGACCACAGTCTCTATCGGTTCGTGTTCTCACCCGACGACACGCTGCTCGTGGGCCGTGAAAGCGCGGGCGTGCCGGACGCCGTCCATCGCACCGCGGGCGCCCGGGTCCGCATTCCCATGCGCGAGGGGCTGCGCTCGCTCAATGTCGCCGTCGCAGCGGCGCTCGCGCTGGGGGAAGCCATGCGCCAGACCGGGCTGCATTGCGATTCCGGCAACTTCTAAGCCACACCCGCATCCGCTATAGATCGAGCTCCTCATGGCGGCTGGAGCATCAGATGACCTCGACGACAGCGACCGCGGACGTTCTGGTGATCGGCGCAGGCATGGCTGGCGCGTCGGTCGCGGCCGAGCTTGCCGCGGGGGGGCGCAAAGTGATCCTGCTCGAGCGCGAGGAGCAGCCCGGCTACCACACGACCGGGCGCAGCGCGGCCATGTTCATCCCGACCTATGGGCCCCCTGAGGTGCGTCGCCTGTCGGTCGCCGGCCGAGCCTGGTTCGACAATCCACCCGATGGCCTTGCCGAGCATCGGCTCCTTTCGCCCTGCGGCGTGCTCTGGCTGGCAGCGCCGGGGGAGGAGAAGAAGATCGCCCAGATGCAGGCCGATGCAGCCACGACTGGCGCGCGCCTCGAAGCACTCGCTCCGGCCGAGGCGGCGAAGGTGGTGCCGATCCTGCGCCCAGAGCGCATCGCGGCAGCCCTGCTCGAGCCCGACGCCATGAGCATGGATGTGGGCGCAATCCTGCTCGCGCGGCTGAAGCAGATCCGGCGTGCCGGCTCGAGGATCGAGCAGAAGGCCGAGGTCGTTGGATTGGCGCGCAAAGGCGACATCTGGCAGACCACGACGGCGGATGGGCGCCGGTTCGAGGCCCCGATCGTCGTCAATGCGGCCGGCGCCTGGGCCGACGTGATTGGCCGCCTCGCCGGCGTCCGCGGCATCGGCCTCGTGCCGAAGCGGCGCACGATCGTCACCGTCGATCCGCCGGCCGGCGTCGATGTCGCGCGCTGGCCGGTGACCGGCGATCTGGCGCACACCTTCTATTTCAAGGCGGAAGCCGGCAAGCTCTGGGTGTCGCCGGCCGATGAGACCCCGGTCGAGCCCCAGGACGTGCAGCCCGAGGAGATGGACATCGCCATCACCATCGAGCGCTTCATGGCGGCGACGACGGTTGGGGTGGGTCGGCCCGGCAAATGCTGGGCGGGTCTGCGCAGCTTCGTGCCGGACGGCGAGCTGGTGATCGGCTTTGCTCCCGATGCCGAAGGCTTCTTCTGGCTCGCCGGCCAGGGCGGCTACGGCATCCAGACCTCGGCGGGAGCCTCCGTGCTCGCGGCTTCGCTGATCGAGGGGCGCGCGCTGCCAGCCGCTCTTGCCGAGCACGGCGTGACAGCGGCGGCCTCCTCGCCGGCACGCCTTGCAGCCAAGAGCTAGGCCGTCATGACCGACACGGCTGCCCGTTCCTCGACGCCCGACGCTCGTAGCGAGTATTTGCTCGGCCTGCTGCTCATCGCTCTTTGCAATGTGTGCTTCAGCCTGGGCGGCCTCTTCATGCGATTGCTCGAGACCGATGTCTGGTCGGCCCTGTTCTGGCGGGGCATCTTCTGCGGGCTGACGGTGCTCGCCTGGCTGACGGCCCGCGAGGGTACGGCGAGCCTGCTTCGCCTCAACCGCATCGGCTGGCCAGGCGTGCTCGTGATCCTGTCGTCCTCGATCGCGATGATCTGCTACCTGACCTCGCTGAGAACCACGACCGTCGCCAACAATGCGATCATCTTCGGCACCATGCCGTTCATGATCGCCGGCATGGCGTGGCTGATGATCGGCGAGCGGGCAAGCCGGGCCACGCTATTCTTCTCGGCTTTCGCTTTTGCCGGCGTGGTCATCGTCATGAGCGGCTCGCTCGGCGGCATCCATCTGGTGGGCGACGCGCTTTCCGTCGGCATGACGGTGCTGAACGGCCTGATGATCGTGCTGCTGCGCCAGCATCGGGCGCTCTCGCTCTTCCTCGCGGTCGCGCTCTCGGCGTTTGCAACCTCGGTCATGGTCGCTCCCTTGGCCGCCCCGGTGACGGTCGCGCCGACCGACCTCGCCATTCTCGCGCTGTTTGGAGCGACGCAAGGGGTCGCCCTCATCTGCATGACGATCGGGGGCCGGATGCTGCCCGCAGCCGACGCCGGCCTCACCGCCACGCTCGGTGTGCCGTTCGCCCCGTTCTGGGTCTGGCTCGCGCTCGGCGAGCTCCCCTCCAAGGCCGGTATGATCGGCGGCGCGATCGTGCTGACGGCCCTGCTCGCTCACGCCCTGTATGAAACCCGAGCGGCCTCCGGCACCCGGATGGAGACATAGGATGAAGCTCGAGCAGCTCGATCCCGACATGCAGGCCTATATCCGCAAGGTCGACAGCCTCTATCCGCCCGACGCCGTCAGCCTCGACACAGCCGGGCAGCGGCGCGTCTACGACGAGCTGTGCCGGGCCTTTGCTCCCAACTATCCGGACGGATTGGCGGTGGAGGACGGAACGGTCGCCGGCAAGGCCGGGTCGGTTCCGGTCCGCCGCTATCGGCGCGCCGGGTCCGAGGGGCCCGCGACCGTCGTCTACTATCATGGCGGCGGCTTCGTGCTGGGCGGGCTCTCCAGCCACGACGGCATTTGCGCGGAGATCTGCGCAGAGACCGGCCACCGCGTCGTCTCGGTCGACTACCGCCTCGCACCCGAGCATGTGCATCCGGCTCATTTCGACGATGCGCTGTGGGCGTTCCGGGCAATCGCCGCCGAAGGCCGGCCGGTGGTGGTCGCGGGCGATTCGGCGGGCGGCAACCTCGCGGCGGCGGTTGCCCTGGCTGCTCGTGGCGAGGAGCTGCAGCCTGTCGGGCAAGTGCTGATCTATCCCGGTCTCGGCGGCGACGCGCTGGCACTTCGCTCCTACCGCGAGCATGCCGAGGCGATCCACCTCTCGGCCGCCGACGTCCGGTACTACCGGTACGTGCGGGCAGGCGATCGCGAGGTCACCGGCGATCCGACCTTCGCGCCGCTGGAGGCCGCTGATTTGTCCCGTGCCGCGCCGTGCGTCGCGATCTCGGCCGATGTCGATCCGTTGCGCGACGATGCAGGGGAATATGTCCGGCGCCTGCTGGCAGCAGGCGTGCCCGCGCGCTGGATCAACGAGGAAGGCCTCGTGCACGGCTATCTGCGCGCCCGTCACATGACGGCACGAGGGCGCGCGAGCTTCGCCCGCATCACCGACGCGATCGGCAAGCTGGGACGAGGCGAGGGCGTTTCCCGAGGTGGACGCGTCGAGCGCTCGCGCCTATAGGGGTGCGAAAAGCGACCCTTCGAGGTGAGCCCACATGCACGACATCAAATGGATCCGCGAGAACGCAGCCGCTTTCGACACCGCGCTGGCGCGCCGTGGCCTGACGCCGCTCTCGCCCGATCTCCTGAAGCAGGACGAGGCCCGCCGCACTCACCTGACGAGGCTGCAGGAGGCACAAGGTCACCGCAACGTCGCCTCAAAGGAGATCGGCAAGGCCAAGGCCGCCAAGGACAATGCAACCGCCGACCGCCTGATGAAGGAGGTTGCGGACCTGAAATCGTTCATCTCGACGGGCGAGCAGGAGGAGAGGACGCTCGATGCGGCTCTGCACGCCGCACTCGCAACCATTCCCAACCTGCCCCGCGCCGACGTCCCCGACGGCGAGGATGCGGCGGACAACAGGATCGTGCGCAGCTGGGGCGAGCCGCGGACATTCGACTTCGAGCCCAAGGAGCATTTCGAGATCGGCGAGGCCTTGGGCCTGATGGATTTCGAGACAGCCCAGAAGATCTCCGGCGCCCGCTTCGTCGTGCTGAAGGGGGCACTCGCCCGGCTCGAGCGCGCTCTCGCTACCTTCATGCTCGACCTGCATACGGGCGAGAACGGGTATACCGAGTACAATCCGCCCTATCTGGTGAAGGATCAGGCCGTCTTCGGCACGGGCAGCCTGCCGAAGTTCGCCGAGGATTTGTTTCAGACGACCAATGGCTTCTGGCTGATCCCGACCGCCGAGGTCTCGCTGACGAATTTCGTGCGCGAGCAGATCGTCGAGGAGAAGAGCCTGCCGATGCGGCTGACCGCCTGGACGCCGTGCTTTCGCTCCGAAGCCGGTGCGGCGGGCAAGGACACGCGCGGCATGATCCGCCAGCACCAGTTCTCCAAGGTCGAGCTGGTCTCGATCACCACACCCGAGACGAGCCTCGACGAGCACGAGCGCATGACGGCGTCCGCCGAGCAGGTGCTGCAGCGCCTGGGGCTCCCCTACCAGACCCTCTTGCTCTGCACCGGCGACATGGGCTTTGCCAGCCAGAAAACCTACGACATCGAGGTCTGGCTGCCCGGCCAGGCCGCCTTCCGCGAGATCTCGTCGTGCTCGGTGTGCGGCGATTTCCAGGCGCGCCGCATGAACGCGCGCTACCGGCCCAAGGACGGCAAGGATGTCCGCTTCGTGCACACCCTCAACGGCTCCGGCCTCGCCGTCGGCCGCACCCTGATCGCCGTGCTGGAGAACTACCAGAACGCCGACGGCAGCGTGACCGTGCCCGAGGTGCTCAGGCCCTACATGGGCGGAGCCGAGCGGATCGGTTAGTCCCGCCTACGGACTATTGGCCTTTACACAATCCGCGACCCGGCGCATTTTCCTCCGTGATTCAGAGTATAGCGTAGGGGGCGACGATGGTTTCGGCGGCGTGCGAGTTTTTGGCTGGTCAAGGCTTCGATCTATGCGCGGTCGTTTCGAGCGCCTCGTATCAGGCTGGCGAGGCGGTACGTTCCGCCTGGGAGAGCTTCCGCGCTTTCGCCAACGACTGGCGACAGACGCTCGACCCGGTCATCTGGGCCGTTGCCTCGATTCTTGCCCTCGTTCCCGGCACTGTGGCACTTGTCAAATGGAGATACTACAGGCGGAGTCAGCTGCAGCCGCGGATCGAGGACTTCCTGAAAGAGGAGGAGGAGCGCCTATCCGACGCCAAGGAGAGGACCGTGCGCATGACCGCACGAGGAGCGCTCGGCGCAAGTATCGGCTGGCGCAGTCCGAACCGGCCGATCAAGTACCCCATTTTCGCCGAGCCCCGGCTCGTTCGAGCCATGCGCCAGCTCGGCTGGATTGGCGGTCTCAGGCTGGGCAAGCTCGATCAGGCGGATCGAAACATCTCGCTGGCACTCGAGAAGATCGCGTTGCAGAAGCAGCGAGCCGAGCAGTACATGGCACAGCACCGTCGCCAAGAGCTGGCCGCCCTTCTGCTTCGAGGAGCCATAGCGGCATCGAAGGCAAGCAAGATCAAAAATAGCGCCGATGCAGTGGAGGAAAATCGGAAAGCGCTTTCGTTCTTTCGAAATGCCCGCGAGATCAATCCGAACGACAAGCAGGCAATCGAGTACGCGGCTCACCAGCACCGCGTGCTGGGGGAATTGAACGAGGCGCTCGAAGGATATCGCTCACTTCAGGAGCTTGCTGTCGGAATAGATCCAGAGGATGCCGAGGTTCTTGCGCGTGCTTGGCGTTATGAGGGCGAAATACTGGAAGCGCAGCACGAGTTGACTGGCGTGCAGCAGCGCCTTGTCGACGCGAGGCAGCATCTTGAGCACGCGCGGGACAACATTGCGTCCTCTGCGAGGGATACCCTCGATCACGCTGCGATCCTGGAAGTGCTCGGAAGAGTTTTGGAGAAGCTCGGCAGATCGACCTTGCCTGCAAGGCCCTACGAGCAGGCTGAAGGAATCTACACGCTGCTGCAAGAGAAGCGCGAGTTTCGACCGGAGGCACGTGCAGGGTTGAAGCGCGTGCGAGCCGCTCTGGAGAGAATACATGGCGGCACCGGTCCAGACGATGATGGAGGCGGCAAGGCCCCGGCTGACAGCGTTCCTGACCCAACTAGCCGAGCATGACGAGCCGAACTGCGACACCCATTGAGTAGGCAAGGCCTGCGACAATGAAATTGTCCCGCGGGCTGGCAAGCATGAGTGCCTGACCGAACGTTGAGAAGCCGACGTTTGCCAAACGGCTATGGTAGCCGCGAAGCTCAATGAATGAATGTAGCGATAGAGCGAGAGCGCCAACAAGGGCCGTGTACCACGGCAGACCGAATAGACCGGCATTCGCCACACCGAAGATCATCAAGAACGCAATCGTGCCCATGTTCGTCGGCTCCCAATGGCGCGTTTCGATCCTGGCGCACGCGCGGGAACCGACCTTTCCCAATTCCAATCGCCGAATCTCTCTCCCATGAGTCTGCAGGCCGGCGCTGTTGCTGTCCATGGATTCGGGGCTCTCCCGCGTGAAACATGGGGATCGCGCCCACCTGATGCAATCTGAAGG
>JANPDA010000388.1:0-4303 GCA_031431235.1 Hyphomicrobiaceae bacterium | reverse complement strand
TTGAATTTGAGGCGCACGGCGATCTGGTCGGCTCCAGCCGCGCCAGTGGGCGGGTTCCAGCAGCGCTCGTCACGGATCTTGCCCCGGATGATCGCGCCGATCATGTCGCGCTCGGCAACCGACAGCCCGCTACCGGTCGTGCTCTCGCCGCCGATCGACTTGACGGGCTTGGTCTGCTGGGGATCGGCTTGCGCGTTCGAGCTCGAGGCGGAGGATGGGTTCGGCACTTTATTGAGGAGGGCCGCGACCGTATCGTCGAAGGATTCGTCGGTCTTTTTCTTCTTTTCCTTTTTCTTTTCCAGCTTTTTGGGCTCGACCTTCTTGGGAGGCTCCATCTTGGCCTCCTTCTTCGGCTCTTCCTTCTTGGGCTCGGGCGGTTTCTCCTCGGCCTTCTTCAGGACGTCGGCGATCGGATCCTCGACCTTGGCCTCTTTCTTCGGCTCCTCCTTCCTGGGTTCCTCCTTCTTGGGTTCTTCCTTTTTGGGCTCCTCGGCCTTGGGCGGGAGCACGGCGACGCGCTCCTTCTTCTTCTCCTCCTTGGCCTCGGGCTTCTTCTCTTCCTTCTTTGCGGTCGCCTTGGCGGTCTCCTTCGCCTTGATGTCGCCCGCCCGCAGATCGGTCTTGTCGGAGATGGTGAGCAGCTCGACGGCGATCGGGATCTCCTGCACGGGCTTCAGCTCGACGCGCGCGCTCGCCGAGAACAGCGCCCAGAACAGGATGCCCGCGTGCAGAACGATCGATATGGGAAGTCCGAATCGCATGTCCGAGAATGGTCCTGCCTCGAAACCTGGGTGTCAAAGCGCAGACGCAAGCACGCCGAGCGGTGCCATATTATGACGGCCCGTCGACGTCTGTCAGCAGTGAAAGCTTGCGGAAACCCGCCTTGGCAACCTCGCCCATCACCCGCATCACCGCACCATAGTCGACGGCGCGGTCGGCACGCACGTAGATTGGCTCGTCATAGCCGCTCTTGGTGATCGCCGCGAGCTTGGCCCCGATCGATTTCAGATCGATCTCGGTCTCCTGCAGGAACACCTTGCCGTCCTTGGTGACGGTCAACGTCAACGGCTCCTTCTTGCTCTGGCCGAGTTGCTGGGCAGAGGTTTTCGGCAATTCGATCGGCACCCCGACCGTCAGCAGCGGTGCTGCCACCATGAAGACGATGAGTAGCACCAGCATCACGTCGACGAAGGGCGTGACGTTGATCTCCGACATCGGCGCCTTGCGCTTGCGTCCGCGCCGCCGTCCGCCGCCTTCGCTCATGTGGACATGTGAGCCCATGGTGTCTGCCTAGCTCCGTTGATCGACCTGGCGCGAGACGATGGCGGCGAACTCGTCGGCAAAGCCCTCGAGCCGCTGGGCGAGGCGGCCTGCCTCACTCGAGAACTTGTTGTAGAAGACGACCGAGGGGATTGCGGCCAAGAGGCCGAGCGCGGTCGCAAACAGCGCTTCCGCGATGCCGGGCGCGACCACCGAGAGGTTGGTGTTCTTGGAAGCCGCGATCGCCTGAAAGCTCGTCATGATGCCCCAGACTGTGCCGAACAGGCCGACGAATGGGGCGGTCGAGCCGACGGTCGCCAGGAACAGCAGCCGGTTCTCCAGCCGCTCGAGCTCGCGCCCGATCGTCACGTCCATCACCTTCTCGACGCGCAACTGGATGCCGCGCAGCGTCTTGGGGTTGTGCTCGACTGTTCGCTTCCATTCGCGCATGGCGGCAACGAAGAGCGCGCTCATCGCCTCGGTGCGCTGGCGCGAGAGCACCGAGTAGAGCTCCTCCAGCGATTGGCCGGACCAGAACAGCTGCTCGAACTTGTTGGTCTCGCGGCGGGCGCGAGAGAAGGTGAACAGCTTCTCCACGATGATCGCCCAGGACCAGACCGATGACAGCATCAGCCCTACCATCACGATCTGAACAACGATGTGAGCCTGCAGGAACAGCTCGACGAACGAGAAGCCGCCGGAAGCGATCGGGGCCGCGGATGTGATGTCGACAGGGTTCATGTGGCGGCCGCAGCGGTCCTTGCCGGTTGGAGGTCGGGGGAGCGGATGGAACGGGCCGTTTGGCGGCCGTCCGTCGTCGGAGTGAGCGGATGGATAGAGCGTCGCAGGACCGAAGGGCTCGTCGATGCCGGCCTAGTGTTCCGACTCATTCGTTCGATACCCAAATGAATGGCCAGTCCACTAGGCAACTCTCTGTTTGTGCTCCATCTTTCCATTCATTGATCCAGCTTCGCGGGAATCGAGCGAATGGGAGGGAACACTAGCCTTGCAGATCCCCCCGTTGTCCATCCCGTAAGCGAGCGGCCATAGTCCCAGGCAATTTGACCAAACTAGGGCTCCCCCGTATCGGGATGTGCCCGACCCCGCAAGGCTATCGACCGTTTCCACGAAAAAGGGATTAGTCTCAATCGGTCCCGGCATCAACCCTTGGCGGCAGCCGTCTCGGCCAGAGCCCGCCATTCACCCTGCCTTTGGTCGTAGGCGAGCAGGTCGCCGCTCGTCATGTCGTAGATCCAGCCATGCAGGCGCAGCTTTCCGGCGGCGAGCGCATTGCGCACGATTCCATAGGTGAGCAGGTTGTCCTGCTGGAACAGCACATTGGCTTTGACCGCCTCGAGCAGATGCTCGGCGGCTGGCACCCTTGCGGCATTGACCAGATCGTGGGAAGCCCGCGCGAAATCGACCCAGCGTGCCAGATGCTCCTCGGCCGGAGGTACGGCATCGCCGAGCGCCCTGATGCCGCCGCAGCCGGTATGACCGCAGACGACGATGTCGTCGACGCCCAGATGCGCAATGCCGTACTCGATCGCGGCACCGACGGAATCATCGCCCGTGTTCGCGGGCGGGACGACGTTGGCAACGTTGCGTACGACGAAGATGTCGCCAGCCTCCGCCCCGATGATCCGGCCCGGATCGACGCGACTGTCGGCGCAGCCAATCCACAACATTTTCGGCTGCTGGCGCCCCTGGGCGAGCTGCTTGTAGTAGTCACGATCAGCCTCGAACTCGGCTTTGAAACGCCGGTTGCCGGCAATGACGTCTGCGATATCGTCGGCCATGGCGATGCTCCACTACGACTGAAATGCACTGATCGGGGTATCGAGCGGGTTCGAGATTCATCGCCCGTGCCCGGATTGTCCATGCGACGGTTGCGCAAGCAAGCTTGGCTCCGCTCGGATAAGGAATAGCACGGACCGTCGTGCCAAGGGTCGAGAGAGCGCAACATGGGCGAACGCAGCATGGCCGAGCGCAACATCGGTCTGGTGGCCGCCACCAGCGTTGCGGTCGCGCTTGCCGTGATGGGGATCAAATACGTCGCCTATCTGGCAACCGGCAGCGTCGCGCTCTATTCGGATGCGCTGGAGAGCGTCGTCAATGTCATCGCCGGCGTGGTCGCGTTCCTCGCCGTCAGCTACAGTGGCCGGCCGGCCGACACGCACCACCAGTTCGGCCACCACAAGGCCGAGTATTTCTCGGCCGTGCTCGAAGGCGTGATGATCGTGGTGGCGGCGCTCCTCATCATTTCCGAGGCCGCGCCGCTGCTGTGGCGGCCGCGGGCAATCGAGGGGGCCTTCGTCGGGCTGCTGGTCAACGGCAGTGCGACCCTCATCAATGCGGCGTGGTGCTATTTTCTCATTCGTTTCGGGAAGCGCGTGCGCTCGCCAGCCCTGGTCGCCGACGGCCGGCACATCGTCAGCGATGTCGTCACCTCGGCTGGCGTGCTGCTCGGCCTCGTGCTGGCGCAGGCGACGGGCTGGCATGTGCTCGACCCGCTGCTTGCGCTGATCGTTGCCGTCAACATCCTCTGGGCCGGGTGGCGCGTCATCCAGGATTCGCTGCTCGGGCTGATGGATACGGCCGTGACCGCCGATATCCTGGCGCTGATCGGTGCGACCATCACCCGGCACGCGGGCGGCGCGCTGCAGGTCCACGACCTGCGGACCCGCACCGCCGGCAGTGCGACCTTCATCGAGTTCCACCTGGTGGTGCCCGGCGCCATGACGGTTGCCACGGCCCATGGCATCTGCGACCGCATCGAGATGGCGCTCGTCGCCGCGGTGCCGGGCTCGCAGGTGCTGATCCATCTGGAGCCCGAGGACGAGGCCAAAGGGCGCGACGCGCTGGTGGTTTGAGGTCGACAACAAATCCGCCGTGCTACGCAGCACGCCAATCCCGTGCCACAATGGCCACGCCCAACAACGAGCGAGTGCTGCCCGTGTCCGCTGCAACCGACCCCGCCCGCCCGTCCTCCGATCCCCGGCCCGTCACCTGCTATGGGCCTGACTTCCCCTTTGCCTATGAC
>JANPDA010000387.1:0-20214 GCA_031431235.1 Hyphomicrobiaceae bacterium | reverse complement strand
GTCCGGGCGATCGAGAAAGGCCGCGGCCATTCGTTGCCCACACACCGACTGATCGACCACCTTGTGCCCCACTTCCGGGAACTCGAGATAGAAGCCGCGAGCAAGCCGGCCCGCCGTCTGCCGCCCGATCTCGACCGGCGTGATCGCATCGAACGTGCCCTGCAGCACCACCGCCGGAATGCCGCTGGTGACTGCCGCCTTGATGGTCGCGTCCGCTTCCGGCCGGACCCAGCCCGCGCAGGCAAACCAATCCTCCGCGACGATCCCGTAGTTGTCGAGCAGGGGATGGGCCGCAATATCGGCCTCGAGCCTGGCGGCATCCGCGAATGGCACTTCCTCCTGGCAGTCGACGGCGAAATACTTGCCCTCGCCGAAATGATTGGCATCGCCGTAGTAAGAAGCCAGCGTGGCGAGGATTTCTTTCATCGCCTCCTGCTCGACTGCCTTCAACCGGTGGAGCACGCCCGCAATCTCGGTCACCGCATCGGCCTCGATCACCAGATAGAACAGATGCTCGAGCAGCGCCGCGCCGGTAAAGGCAACGGTCGCGGTGTCGCCGTCGTACACGATCGAGGCGGCCTTGGGACTTCTGGCATAGCGCGACACGGCCTCGTCGATCGCCGCCCGCAGATCGGGGAATTCGGCCCGGCACCATTCCCGGATCGCGCAGGCTCGCGACAACGCATCGAGCGCGGCATCGAAGGCCGCGCGGCGATTCTCATAGGCCCGCTCATCGGGCGGATAGACGGAATCGAGCACGGCCGCACGCAGGCCGGGTGGGCCACGCCGCATCAGCGCCAAGGCAATGCGGGTGCCATAGGAAACGCTGTAGATGCTCCAGCTCTCGATCCCGAGCGCCCCGACCAACGCCAGAAAGTCCTCCGCGGTCGCCTCCGTGCCGAAATCGTCGAGATCCAGACCCGCCGCCATCAGCCGTTCGCGGCACCTATCCGCGGCGGCAACATAAATGCCACGCCGTGCCGCGCGGTCGCCGCTGAGCTTCAACAGCTGCAACCCTGCACGCTCGACCTCGGGACAATCGAGGCTTGGTCGCGACAACCCTGAGCCGCGTTGATCCATCAGCACCAGATCGCGCCCGGCTAGCCACGGCACCTTGTCGAAGTAGCTCCACCAGCCGGGCATTTCATCGACGGTCAAACCGACCGAGGAGCCCGGCCCCCCCGTCAGATAGACGATCGGGTCGCCATGAGCGGCACCGCCGGCATGGGAGAGAACCGCGACAGGCAGCGTGAAGCTACCGTCGCGCTCGCCGTCCCGGCTTGCCGGCACCGTGAAATGATAGCAACGCGCCCCATGAGCCTGGGGAATCGTGAACCAACAATCGACTGGCGCAAGGCTGGTGGCATCGGCACGAGCGAGCGTAGCGACCATCAGCAGGGCAGTGGCGAGATGGATGGCAAGGCGCATGAATTGTCTCTGCTTTGCGATTGCATCGAATGGATCGGGCCCGACAGCACTATCCCACGTGCGACCCTTGCCGATAGCGACCGGGCAGGACCCCGGCTCTGCACTCCTCACCTGCAGCGCCTCGCTTGACCCGGAAGGCGGAAACGGGGCTTGAATGCCGGAGTTGAACCAGGTGCACGGCGGCATCGCGGACAGCAGACAGGAGCAGCGATCATGGCAGCATCGAAGCAGGGCAGCAAAGCATCGAGCCTCGAGGGCCGAGGCCTCCGGATCACGCGTATCAACGCCTATCAGGTCGACCTCCCGGTGGCTGAGGGACGCTATTCCTGGTCGAACAACAATTTCGTCGAGATGTTCGATTCGACCATCGTCGAGATCGAGACCGATGCCGGCATCAAGGGCTATGGCGAATGCTGCCCGTTGGGCCCGGCCTATTTGCCGGCCTATGCCGCAGGCGTCCGTGCCGGCCTGAAGGAGATCGCCCCCAAGCTGATCGGCCTGGATCCCACCCACCTCGCCGTGGTCAATCACAAGATGGATTCCGCACTGCGCGGCCACGCCTATGTGAAATCGCCCATCGATGTTGCCTGCTGGGACATCCTGGGCAAGGCCGCCGGTCTGCCGGCCTACGTGCTGATGGGTGGCGCCGAGCAGGACGATGTCGAGCTCTACCGCGCGATCTCCCAGGAGAGCCCAGAGGCCATGGCCGCCAAGGTCGAGAGCTACCGGGCGGAGGGCTACGAGAAGTTCCAGCTGAAGGTCGGCGGCGATGCCGACGAGGACATCGAGCGCATCCGCGCCTGCCGCAAGGCCGTCAGGAGCCCCGATGTGATCGACTGCGATGCCAATACCGGCTGGACCCTGCATGAGGCAGCTCGCGTGGTGAATGCGGTGCGCGACCTCGACGTCTACATCGAGCAACCCTGCCCAACCTACGAGGAATGCCTTGCGATCCGCCGCCGCACCACGCTGCCCTTCATTCTCGATGAGAGCATCGACGGTCTCGGCATCCTGCAGCGGGCAATCGCCGACGGCGCCATGGATGCGATCAATCTGAAGATCTCCAAGGTCGGCGGCCTCACCAAGGCGCGCCAGATCCGCGACCTCGCCATCGCGAACGGCCTCTCCATGATCATCGAGGATACCCACGGCGGCGACATCGTGACGGCCACGATCGCCCACCTCGCTCAGTCGACCCCGGCCGAGTTCCTGTTCGCGGCGACCGACTTCAACTCCTACGTATCGAAGGACATCGCCAAGGGCGCACCCAAGCGCAAGGATGGACGGATGCAGGCCCCGAATCGGCCTGGCCTCGGCTTCGAGCCGATCATGGAAGCTCTGGGCAAGCCCGTGCTGTCGATTGGCAGGTAATCGACCGCATGGGCGGCCGGCGCGAGCGGATCGGCATCGATGCTGCACGGCGCATTGCGCTTGCAGCGCAGGGCTTTGCCGAGCCGCGGCCGGCGGGCCCGGTCACCGCCCGCCACGTCCGCCGTGTGCTCGACCGCATTGCACTGCTGCAGATCGATTCCGTCAATGTCCTGGTGCGCTCGCACTACCTGCCGCTGTTCTCCCGCCTCGGCCCCTATCCCCACGCCCTGCTCGAGCAGCTCGCCTATGCCAGGAAGCGCGAGCTGTTCGAGTACTGGGCCCATGAGGCCTCGCTCCTCCCGCTTGCCATCCAGCCCCTGCTGCGCTGGCGGATGGAGGATGCCCGCACTGGCATCGGGCTCTACAAGGATCTCACGGCCTTTGCCCGGGAGCGCGGTGACTATCTGGATCGCGTCCGCGCCGAGATCGGGGACCGTGGCGCACTTGGCGCGTCCGAGCTTACCGAGGCTGGCCCCTCGCGCGGCGCCTGGTGGGGCTGGAGCGATGGCAAGATCGCGCTCGAGTACTTGTTCTGGGCGGGTGAGGTTACGACGGCGACGCGGCGCAATTTCGAGCGCGTCTACGATCTGCCTGAGCGGGTGCTGCCGGACGCTGTCCTCGCCTCGCCGGCACCGGCACGAGACGAGGCACAGCGAGCGCTGCTTCGGCTGTCGTTGCAGGCGCATGGCATCGCGAGCGAGCGGTGCCTGCGCGACTATTTCCGCCTCGGCATCGATGACGGACGCGCCCGGCTCGCCGAGCTGGTCGAGGCAGGCGAGGCTCTTCCTGTCGAGATCCGCGGCCTGGAGCGGCCCTACTATCTCGACCCCAGCGCAAAGCACCCGCGCCGGATCGAAGCCTGCGCGCTGCTCTCGCCGTTCGACTCGTTGGTGTTCGAGCGGGATCGAACGCAAACCCTGTTCGGATTCCGCTATCGGCTCGAGCTCTATACGCCCGCTGAGAAGCGCCAATACGGCTACTACGTGCTGCCGTTCCTGCTCGGGGACCGGATCGCTGCGCGCGTGGACCTGAAATCGGATCGGGCGACTAGCCGCCTGCTCGTGCATGCGGCCTATGGCGAGCCAGGTGAGGACACTCGCGCTGTGGTGTCCGCCCTCGCCGCGGAGCTTTTGCTCATGGCCCAATGGCTCGGCCTCGAGCGGGTCGCTGTCGGCGAACGAGGAGATCTGGCGGGCGCACTCGGGCGCTCCGTCGCTTGAAGGAGAAACCCATGCCCCATTTCATTTCGCTGATGCGCTACACCCAGAAGGGCCTTGCCGACATCAAGAGCTCCACCGAGCGCGCCAAGCTCAGCGCCGAGCGCGTCGAGAAGGTCGGCGGCCGCAGCGCCGATATCTACCTGACGATGGGTGCCTACGACCTCGTCCAGGTATTCGAGATGCCCAGTGACGAGGCGATGATGCGCTACCTGCTGACCGCCCGCGCCGACGGCTATGTCGATCCCCACGTGCTGCGCGCGTTCCCCGCGACCGACTACAAGCGGATCATCGAGGAGTTGTAGGGTTGGCGCGGGCCCGGACGCTGCTCGTACATCACCAGCGCTCGCCCCCGTGCGTAACCCGACGCCGTACCGACCACCCATGTTGGGTTACGCGCCGGACCAAACTCGGAGTAACATTGCCAGCGATCGGACCGCGCCAAACCAACCTACGCCCCACGAGCGCGAACTGCCTCGGCAAGCGCGCGGATGTGATCGGGGCCAGTGCCGCAGCAGCCCCCGATCGCCTGTACGCCCTGCTCGATCCAACCATGGCAGGCAGCAACGAAATCGGCGGGCGCGAGCGGCACGAAACGCCAGTTCGGCATCTCGAAATAGCCCTGCTCTGGATAGGCGCCGAGTGGGCCTTTCCAGGCACCCTTGGCTTCATCCAGCGCGGGACCGGTCAGGTCGGTGGGCGAATGCATGACCGAGAGCAGCTTGGCGCCGGTTCCCATCAACGCCACGGTGAGGTCGCCCACCGAGAACTCGTTGCGGGAATAGGCGCGCATGTGCCCCTGCTTGTCGCGCTCGACCGAAAGGCCAACCCAGACCGGCAATCCGGTCGCAACCGCCGCTTCTGTCGCCCATAGCGAATAATCGGTGTCGCGCATCATCTCCATCATGATCAGATCGACGCCGGCTTCCGCGAGCCCGTCGGCCTTGCGCTGCAAGATCTCGCGCGCACGCTGCTCTGGCCAATGACCGTCGGCAGTGCGATCCGTTCCGGCAACCGCAGGCCGCATCACCGAGAACGAGCCTGCGATCGCAACCGGCCCGCTCCCAGCTGCATCGCGGGCCTCCTTGGCGATCCGGACCGCCGCGGCGTCGAGTCCGGCCAGGTCGGCGAGCTTGTCGTAATGGTCGAGAATGAACGGGCTCGAGCCATAGGTGTTGGCGGCGATGATCTCGGCGCCGGCGCGAATGTAGTCCTCATGCACGGCTCGAACGATATGGCCATGCGAGAGCGTTGCCGCTGCACACCAGCTTTCCTCCGACATCGGTGCGCCCCGCCGCTCGATCTCGGTGCCAGTGCCGCCGTCGAGCACGATGATCGCGCCCGCTGCGAGCTTTTCTGCAATCCGAGCATACATCGGCAACTCCTGTGACCATGGCAGGTTTGGCATCAGACTATTCGACGTAGCGGGGAGACCGCAATGGTCCACGGGACGGGCGGCGGACGGCGGTTCTGGGCTGGGCAGCTGGCCGAGCATAGCTCTCCTCGGCATAGCTATAGGCGTCGCCATCGTCATCGAGCTCGGCCCGGCGCTCCGGCCACAGGCCCGATAGTGCGTTGATGACGAGCGCAGTCAGCAGGATGCTGCCACCGATCAGCGAATAGATCCCCATCCGCTCGCCGATGAACAACCATACCCAGACCGGCGCCAGTACCACTTCCGTCATGCACAGCAGCGTCGCTTCGGCCGCCGGGATCAGCCTTGCTCCCAATGTGAACATGACGAGCCCACCGGCCAGCACGACTACTCCGAGCCCGATGCCCAGCACGGTGTCATGGGCCGAGACCGTCAGCGGCTCGCCCGCGACCACGACCGCCGAAGCCGCCGCCACGCTCGCATAAAGTCCCGCGAAGAACACGACCGGTGTCGAATCCTCGGTTCGCTCGGCTTTGAGCGTGACGCCGTAGGCCGCAAATGCGAGTGCACAAAGCAGCCCCGCCACATTGCCGACGACCCGGCCGAGCGAGATGCCCTCCACCACCATGATCGCCACACCGACGCTGCCGAGCACCATCATGGCCCAAGTGATGGCACGCACTGATTCGCCCAGCACGATGCGAGAGAGCAGCGCCGACAGCAGCGGCGCGGTCGAGAGCAGAAACACGGCGTTGGCAATCGTCGTCTCCTTCAGCGAGATGATGCTGCCGCCGAACGCGATGACGAGAAAGAGGCTCGCCAGGATCGAAAGTGGCCCGGCTGTACCGATCAACGCGAATGGGTGACCCCGGCTGCGAATCGCAAGGAACACGAACAGCGTCACGACCAGGCCGATCGACCGATAGAGAAGGATCTGGAACGAGGTTGCATCCTCGAACATCCTCACCCCGAGGCCCATCAATGACCAGAGGATGCCAGCGCAGGTGGCAAGGATCGCACCCTGCACGTAGGATCCGCCTCTCGAGTGCGCGTCTGCAGGAGGCATCGGGTTTTTCGCCCTCGGAACAACAATCGACCGGTCACACTATAAGCGGCCCCATCCACTCCTGCCCATGCGATTTGGTCGGATGCGTGACAACGCATGGCTGACCCGCAACGCTCCCACAGGTCACTTCAACCGCAATTGAAGCGCGCCGGACACTCTTTCTGGCCGAGTTCAGCGTATAGGAGCACAGCATGAGCCTGCCGAGCCTCGACCCTGAACGGATCGACCGATGCCCGACCTGCAAATCTACCTCCTCGTTGCCTTCGCAGGCTTGTTGAGCTTCCTCTCGCCCTGCGTGCTGCCGCTCGTCCCCCCCTATCTGGGCTTCCTCGGGGGCACCACGCTCGACATGTTGAGTGAGGGCAAGGGCGATCAGCAATCGGCCGTCTATCGCCGGGTGATCCTGTCCTCGCTGTGCTTCGTCGCCGGCTTCACGACGGTGTTCGTGGCATTGGGGGCGAGTGCTTCCCTGTTCGGGCAAGTGCTGCAGAGTTGGAAAAGTGAGCTATCGATCGTTGCCGGCGCGATCATCATCCTGTTCGGCTTGCACTTCCTCGGCGTGTTCAAGGTCGCGTTCTTCTATCGCGACCTCCGCTTCCACATGGCCGGCACGCCTGCCGGATATTTCCCGGCCTATCTGATCGGGCTTGCCTTTGCCTTTGGTTGGACACCTTGCATCGGCCCGGTGCTGGCAGCGGTGCTGACGACGGCGGCGAGCGAAGCCAGCCTTGCGCGTGGCATCTCGTTGCTCCTGGTTTATTCGCTCGGGCTCGGCATCCCCTTCGTGCTGGCCGCTGTCGCGATCAAACCGTTCCTGGGCTTCTTCCACCTCTTCAAACGCCACCTCGGCCTGGTGGAAAAAGTGATGGGGGCAGCGCTCGTCCTGACCGGCATCCTCTTTCTGACGGGCTCCATCACCAATTTCGGCCTGTGGATGCTGGAAACCTTTCCCGCACTCGCCGAGTTCGAGCGCTGGCTGATGCCGGCAGGCCTCGAGGGACAGATCACGGGCGGAGGATAGTGCTCCCCAAGCGTCGCATCGACAGCGCTGACGTTTCGCGCGATGGTGCTGCCGCGTGTGCTTCCAGGAATGCGCTTCCCATGTGGTCCATCGGTTTCGGTCTCGAGCGTATCGGGCTCGCTGCGGTCGCGCGGCCGCTCACGACGCTGCTGCTGCTGGCCGTCGTCGTGATCGCGGCCGCGAGCGGCCTGCCCAAGCTCAAACCCGACGACGCGTTGAGCGACCTGTTCCGCTCGGGCACTCCGGCCTATGCCGACTACCGCCTGATGCGCGAGCGGTTTCCCTCCAGCGAGCTCGATCTGCTGGTAGTTGCCCAAAGCGAGCAGTTGCTGACCCCGGAAACCCTCGAAGCCCTGCGCAGCCTGCATCTCGACCTCGAGCTGACCGGACCGGTCGCAGGCGTCCTCTCGCCCTTCTCGATGCGGCGCCGGCCGCCGCCCGGCGGGCTACCCTCGCAGCTCTTTCCCGACGAGTTGCCGGATGCAAACAGGCTTCCGGCGCTGGTCGAGGAGGCACTCGACCATCCCTTCATCAAGGATAGCCTGCTGGCCCGCCGGGGCAAGAATGGCGGCATTGCGCTTATCATAGTCTCCCTCGATCAGGCCGCGGTGGCGGCTCAGGGCCTGGAGGCCGTGGTCGGCATTGTCGACCGGAGCGTGCACACCAGCATCGGCAGCGCGCCCATTCGCACCCGCATCACCGGCGTGCCGGCGTTGCAGATGGAAATCCGCGAGGCCATCCGGCGCGACCGTGTCATCTACAATCTCGTCGGCTTCGCGATCGGCTTCCTGATCTCGCTCTTCGTGTTCCGCCGCTTCGATCTGGTGTTGCTGACCTCGATCGCACCGGCCGCCTCTGTGTTGATCGGGCTCGGCGCGCTCGGCCATGCCGGCTTCCGCCTCAATACCCTCGTCAATGTCATTCCCCCGCTCGTCCTCGTCATCGCCTTCAGCGATTCCATGCATCTCGTCGATCGCATCCGGCGGGAGATCCTATCGGGCCACGACGCGCGCACGGCTGCGAGAATTGCGGTCGCCGGAACGGGGCCGGCCTGCGCGCTCACCTCGCTGACGACTGCCGCCTCGATGCTGTCGCTGTTCTTCAGCTCCTCGGCCCTCATCCGCGACTTCGGGCTTGCCAGCGGCTTCGTCACGATGCTCGCCTACTTCGTCGTCATCGCCCTGGTGCCGGCGCTGGCGGTGCTCGTCTTTGGCGATGGCAGCAGCTTGCGCCGCGCACGGGCCCTCGGCTTCGCGCGCATCCCTGTGCTGGAGGCCCCGATCGCCTGGACGCGGTACGCCGCAGCCACGGCACCTGGAACGATCGCACTGCTGGGAACGGCCGCCATCATAGCCTGCGCTTGCCTTCATCTCGCGCTGGAGCCGCGCTATCGTCTGTCTGACCAGGTCCCGACCGCGAGCCCGGCGGTGGCGGCCTCGCAGCTCGTCGATGCCACCTTCCACGCCGCGCATCCCCTTCATGTCATGATCGAGCAAAGCCCCGCCGATCCCGACCCCGCGCGCGCGATCGATGCCGAGGTTCACGACGTGCTGTCCGCCATTCCCGGCCTCCACGGTTTCAGCTCGCGCGCCACCCTCGATCGCTGGCTCCGCAACGGCGGCGCCGACTCGGCCGAGGCTGACCGTGTACGTGCGCTGATGCCCGAGCGTGTGCTCGCACGCATGGAGAATTCAACCGCCAGGGCATCGCTCGTCACCGCCTACATGGGCGATCTGCCGGCGTCCGAGGCGCGAGCCCTCGTCGCCAGGGTCGACGCCGCACTCGCTGCCGTCCGAGCCCGCCACCCGACGGTGAGGCTGGTCGTGACCGGCTTGCCCGCGGTCGCCGCGATCGAAAGCACGAGCATGATCCAGCAGCTCAATTTCAATCTGCTCGGCTCGATGATCGTGGTGATCGCCATGATTGGCGTGGCCTTCCGGTCCGCCTCGTTTGCGGTATTGGCGATTCTGCCGAACGTCTTCCCGATCGTGGCGGCTGGTGCCATTCTCTTTGCGCTCGACAAGGGGCTCGAGTACGCGAGCGTCGTCGCCCTGGTCGTCGCCTTCGGCATCGCGGTCGACGACAGCATTCACTACCTGAACCATCTGCGCTCCGAGCAGGCGCAAGGCCGCCCGCTCGCCGATGCCGCGCTTGCCGCCCTCGAGCGGATCGGACCATTGCTGATCCTGACGACGTGCGTGTTGGTTGCCGGCATGTCGGCAACCATCTTCAGTGATCTGCCGCCGATGCGGCTGTTCGGGCTCTTGATGATGGGCGCACTGGTGGCGGCACTCCTCAGCGACATTCTGCTCCTGCCGGCGCTGATCGTCTGGTGGGGCCGCTGGCGCGACAAGGCAAGTGCCGGCAAAGCCCCCGCCCTCGCCGCCAGGTAAAGCAGGCTTCGGATCGCCATCTTGTCTGCTACAATCAGGCGAGGTGCGACCCGGAGCAAGCCAACCCATGACGGCAAGAGGCCGAGGCGAGATCGACCGCCAGCCCGGCGTTGGCTCCGACCCGCCGACGACGACTGGAGCCGAAATCGACGCCTTCATCGCCACGGTGAAGGCCATGCCGCAGCCTGTGCAGTCGGCCTCCCGCGGCAGTCTGATCTTCGCCATCGATGCGACCATGAGCCGCCAGCCGGCCTGGGACATGGCGCTCGCGCTGCAGTCCTCCATGTTCGACGCCGTGCAATCGATTGGCGGCCTCGATGTCCAGCTCGTCTATTTTCGCGGCCATGACGAATGCCGCGCCAGCCAATGGACGGGCGACGCCGCCGGCTTGCAGCGATTGATGACCGGCGTCGAATGCCGTGGCGGCCACACCCAGATCCGCAAGGTCCTCGTCCACGCACGCCGCGAGGCCGCGAGCCGGCCTGTCAACGCGCTGGTGCTGGTGGGCGATGCCATGGAGGAGGCGCTCGACGATCTGGCGCAGGTGGCCGGCGAGCTCGCTCTGCTGCGATTGCCGATCTTTGCCTTCCAGGAGGGGCGCGACGGGCAGGCCGCCACCGCCTTCCGCGAGCTTGCACGTTTGACCCGCGGGGCCTACTGCCGTTTCGGCGCTGGCGCGGCCGAGGAGTTGCGACGGTTGCTGGAAGCCGTCGCCGTCTACGCGGCCGGTGGCCGGGCCGCCCTCCAGGATCTGGGGCGTGGCAAGCAAGGCAGTGGCGCGAGGCTCCTGCTCGAGCAGTTGAAATGAAAGATCGCGTGCCTTCCCATGCAGAGCCTCATCCTGCTACTCGTCGTCCTGCTTCTCGTCGTCGTCCTCACCCGCGGGCTGGCCGCTCCCGGCGGACAGGGTCTTGGCATGCTGACACGTAGGATCGGAGGGGGCGCGCTCATCGCCGGCGCTGCCTACATGGCGGCGACCGGCCGCATTCTGCTGGCGGTGCCGCTCGGCTTTCTCGGCCTCTTGCTGGTCGGCCGGCGCACACCGTTCTCGCCGGCCGGCTCGGCCCAGAAATCACCCGGGCAGGTCTCGCGTGTGCGCACGGCCTTCCTCGAAATGTCGCTCGACCATGATAGCGGGCGCATGAGCGGCCATGTCATCGCCGGCGTCTTCGCCGGTCGCGAGCTGGATTCCCTCGCATCGGCCAATCTGATCGTGCTGTGGCGTGAGTGCCGCGCCGGCGATCCCCAGAGCCGGCAGCTGCTCGAGGCCTATCTCGACCGGACGCACCCGGAATGGCGGGATCAGCTGCGTGGCAGCGAGCGCAGCCGGAGCGGGGAGGATCGCAGCAACGGCGACGGCGCGGCTCCCCCGATGGAGCGCGAGCGCGGCCCGATGTCACGCGGTGAGGCTTTCGAGGTGCTCGGCCTCGCGCCCACTGCCAGCCCCGACGAGATCCGCTCTGCGCACCGCAACCTGATGAAACGCCTCCACCCCGACCAGGGTGGCTCGAATTACCTGGCTGCGAAGATCAACGAGGCGAAGTCGGTGCTGCTGGCAGGACAGGCCTGACGGGGAGGCAAAGCGCGATTGCCGTTGCGCGCGCAAACAACCCATTCGCGCTTCGCCCGCCCACACGCTGCCAATGAGGTCTGCCTGGGACAGACTGAAGTGAAGTCGCCGGCGTAACTCGAACACGCGACATTCGCGTTACGAATGCATTTTTGTGATCCGTCAGGACTACGCGGGTTGCGACTCCGACGCGCTGGTCGCGACGCTCGAAGAACGGGGCATCACGCCCGTCATCCCGCCGAAAGCCAATCGGCGCGAGCCGCGCAAGACGGATTTCGCATTGTCTACGGCTTGACGCTGACGAGGACGAACTCCTCCTTGTCGCCCTTGACGGACACGTCGCGAACCTCGCCGACGCCACGGGCATAGTATTTGTGCACGAGGACGTCGGGCTCGTCGGGGGTCCACTCCTTCACCTGGAGGGCATCCTGGTAGGCGGTGTAGGGGACCTTCACGGCCTTGGCGAGGTTGATGACCTCGGCGTAGTTGTTGGTGTACTTGTGGATGATCGTGTGCCCCGTGGCAGGCTTTGCCTCCATGATCAGGCTTGGCTCGGCGCCATCGACGCCGACGTGCCATCCTTCCGTCTTGGCCACCTTGCCCTTGCTGTTGATCTCCTGGACGTCCTCGCCGAAGCTCCAGACGTTGCCGTCTTTGTCCTGGGCATAGTAGCTCATGGTCCGGTCCGCGAGCTTGCCGGCGAGCGCGACCTCGTCCACGACGACGGCGCAGGTGACGCCGGCGACGACCTTGGACTTGCTGGTCACGGTGATCACCCGGGCCGCGGGCTTCTCGTCCTTGGTGCCGGTGTAGGTCAGGACCGTGCCGGGCTTCAGCGGATACCAGGGATTGTCGACCGTCGCGGTGAAGCTCGCCGGATCGATGGCTCCGGCGGCGAGCGCCGGGACTGAAAGGCCGCCCGAGATGACGAGGGAGCCGGCGCCGAGCAGAGCAGAAAAAAGGAAACGCGTGAACATTGGGATGTCTCCATCGCTGACGTCGGGCAGTCTAGGACCTGGCATCTGAGAATCCAATGAGAGCGTGCTCCCAGCCGGTCGATGCTCTGTTGATCAAGGCTCCCTCAAGACCGACGCCGGCTGAACGCGGTTGACCGCTGTCAGAGCCATTGCGAGCGCGATCGCCGAGGCCAGCACCATGAGCAGAACGAGGGCCATCAGTTGCCACACCGGGACAACGAGCAACGGCGGGGGCAGCGCGAAGAACAGCCCGAGCACCCGGACCGCCAGCATGCTGAGCCCGAGCCCGACGGGAACGCCGATGGCGATGCTGCCGAGCACTACGAGACCGCCCTCGAGTGCGGGCCCGGTCAGGATCTGCCAGGCATCGGCGCCAATGGTGTGCAGGATCGCGAGCTCCCGGCGCCGCTCCAGGATCAGGAAGGCGCCGAGCACGGCAACCCCGACGGCCGCGATCAGACTGGCGCCGATTGCCTCGATGAGACTGAGGCCGGCCAGGTTGAGCGCCGTCAGTCCGCGCTCGTTGGGAGCGGCAACAGTCGAGACCACGAATTTCTGCCCGGAAGGTCCGGAGCGCAGCCTCGCTGCAACGTCTGAAGGCACATGGCCGGGAGCCACGCGGGCGAGGTAGAAATCGGGCGGGACGGTCGAGGCGCGCGGCAATGCGCCGAGCGTCGTGACGATCTCGGTGACAGGGTATGTGGGCGGAAAGGCCGTGAACACGCCGAGCACCTTGAGCTCGATGTCGCGCGCGTTCTCGAAGTCATCGGGGAAGATGGTCAACGGCAGCATGTCACCCACAGCCACCTCGGCGGACTCGGCGATCTCGCTGTTGATCAGCACACCCATGGGTTCCTTGGCCAAGGCCTCGGGCCCAGCGCCCGACAGCATGCGGGGTGCACTCGTCGCGGTTGCCAGGTAGGTCGCCAGATCGATGGCGAGGATCATCTTGCGATCCGTATCGGATCGAGCCGGAACCTGGTGAATTGGAGTGCTCGCCACGATCCCGGAGCCGAGCGCAGGCAATGGAAACCGGGGATCCTCCGGCGTCAGGCGCAGATCCGAGCCGATGGCGGCCTGAGCGTCCGCTTCCTTGGCCGCCTGGTAGGTGGCCGCGAAGGCGAGCACCTGGGTGCCGAAGGCAACCGCCAACGCCCCGATTGCC
This sequence comes from Hyphomicrobiaceae bacterium, assembly GCA_031431235.1. GTDB lineage: Bacteria > Pseudomonadota > Alphaproteobacteria > Rhizobiales > Hyphomicrobiaceae > JANNSW01. The sequence continues at coordinate 6,631 of JANPDA010000387.1, read as the reverse complement.
AGGGCCCGAGCTGCATGGGCCGGACGACGCCCGAGCCATCGCAGACACGCGCCCCGCCAGGAGGAGAAGGGCCGGTTGTGCTCGGGGCGGGCCGCGGCGGAAAGGAGAGCCAGCAAGCCGCGGATCATCAGCAGGCTCGCCCCGATCCAGATGGCGAGCGGAGCCAGCAGGACATAGAACGACAGGGCGAGTGCGGTACCTTCGATGGGACTGCGCCTGAGCCCACCGGCGATGATGTTGACGGCGAGGATGGCGATACCGACCACGATGGCCACGAGATCGAGCCGGCCGCGCAACCAGAGCGGCGCCCATCCCCGCTCGAGCAGTCGCCGCTCGAGCACGTCGGACTTGCGGCTCGAGCGCCTCAGCACGATGACGCGAATGGCGCAGGTGATCGCCCCGGCAGCCACGGCCAGCAGCACCGACAGCACGAGGGTTTCGGGCGGCACGCCCTGCCAGACCGGCCGGCCGGTCACGATGCTGACCCCAAATCCTGCAACCAGCAGACCCAGAAAGGAGCCCACGATGCCGGCCGCCGCGGCCTGGGCAGTCGCGAGCCCCGCCGTCTGGCCGCTCGTCGCTCCGCGCATGCGCAACAGGGCCTCCTCGCGCCGGTGCGCTTCGACCAGGGTCGAGGCACCCGTCAGACCGAGCGCCGCCGCCACCAGCACGCCGGGAATGCCGAGCAGCAGGAACAGCACCTTGGCATTGATCGAATCTTCCCGGCCCTCCATGAGGACCTCGGCGGCATTGTCAGCCATGATGAAGGAGGCGCCGGCCTGGCGTCCGAGCGCGCGTTGCAGCGCTCCCGTCCAGAGCGACGCCCGCCCGGGATCGGCCGGATAGGTCGTGTGGTCGACGGTGACGTGGGCCTCCAGCGTCGACGGCGGAAGCTCGCCGGAGCCCGGATCGAACAAGGGCAGGCCGCCGGCCTTGGTCCAGGCACGCAGCACGGGCAGCACGTCGCGCTCATAGGTCGCCCAGTCGATGACGATGGCTCGCGGCACCGTGACGATGTCGCCCTGCACCTCGCCGTAGGGGATGGCGAACCAGGTCGTCGCCTCTCGCAGATCGACAGTTCCTTCGACGGGAAGCGACAGCGACAATGGCGGCGAATCGCCCGGCAAGCTGATCGTGATCGTCGTGGCCGACTGGAAGCCGGGTGAAGCCTGCAAGGCCTGGCTGAGCAGGGCGCCGTGGCCGAGGCCGCCGCTCGTCACCTTGACCCAGGGATGGTTCAAGATATAGGCCGGGCTGACGGCGAACAGCCGCGTCGTGAGTTGTCCGGACGTGCCCGGGGCTACCAGGACATCGGCCGCCGCGAACGGCTCGACCATTTTGACTCCGTCCTCGCTGGCCAGTTTGGCGACGGTGGCAGCGATATCCACATCGAGCGACTTCGACAGAGCCCGCATCTCGACCTGCACGGGCCGAAGTGCGTTGGGAGTCATGGATTGCACCGCATGGTCGACGAACAGGAGCGTTGCCGCGAGCATGGCCACGGGGAATGCGACGCCGATCGCCTCCAGCGCGAGGCGCCGAGGAGCCTGGCCGATGTTGCGCCGGAGCAGCCAGAGGATCACTCCGCTGCTGCCGGCTGCGCTCGAGGATTTTCCGGTGCTCACGTCGCGGGGCGGGCTTTCGGCCGCGCCTTCGGGCAGGGCGATGATCTGATCCTGGCTCATAGCAAGCCTCCTGATTGCATGGACACGATACGATCGGCATGGTCGGCGACCGCGGGGTCGTGGGTGACGAGAACGATCGCCGTCCCGCGTTCGCGTGCGGCCGACACGAGCAGTCGCGTCACGGTTTGCGCCGTAACGGAATCGAGGCTGCCGGTCGGCTCGTCGGCGAGCACCACGGCGGGCTCGAGCACGAGTGCGCGCGCGATGGCCACGCGCTGCTGCTCCCCGCCCGAAAGCTGGTCGGTGAGCTGGGCAGCCTGTCTGGTCAGCCCCACCCGCTCCAAGGCCTCGGCAACGAGCTGGCCGCGCTTGCCTGCCTCGACGCCGTCCAGCAGCAGCGGGACCTCCACGTTCTCGGCAGCCGTCGCCTGTGGGAGCAACGCGAGACCCTGGACGATGAAGCCGCAATTGCGCCGGCGGAAGCGGGCTCGCTCGGCGCCCTCGAGCGATTGCCAGTCGACGCCGGCGAGGCGCACGGAGCCGGCATCGGGCAGGTCGAGCCCGCCCAGCAGATAGAGCAGCGTGCTCTTGCCCGAGCCGCTGGGGCCCATGATGGCCACGACCTCGCCCCGGCCGATGGTGAGGGAGACATCGCTCAAGGCCGAGAGCCTGTGGCCGGTGCCGGTGAAGGTCCGCGACAGCCCGGTCGCCTCGATCGCTGCGGTTCCATCAATCGACATCGGTCAACACTCCATCGCGCATCGCCAGCCGGCGACCCGCTCGTTCAGTCACTTGGCGGTTGTGGGTGACAGTCAGAATGACCGTGCCGTTCTGCTGCCGCTGCGCCCCGATGAGGTCGAGGATGCCGGCGGCCGTCGTGGAATCGAGCTCGCCGGTCGGCTCGTCGGCGAGCAGCACTCTTGGCCGTGGGGCGAGGGCGACCGCCAGCGCCGCGCGCTGCGCCTCGCCGCCCGACAGCTGGCCCGAACGGTGATTGGATCGCCCGGCGAGCCCGACATGCTCGAGGAGCGACGTCACGCGCTCGCGGATCTCCTGTGCAGGCATTCCCTGCAGCCGCAGAGGCAGGGCCACGTTCTCGGCGACATCCAGATGGGGATGCAGGTTGTCGCGCTGCAGAACGAGGCCGACGCTGCGGCGGCGCCATTGGGCGCGCGCCGCAGCCGGCAACCGGGTCACATCCTCGCCGTCGACGGTCACCATGCCGGCCGTCGGCTCGAGCAGGCCGGCGAGGATGTGGAGCAGTGTGCTCTTGCCGCTACCAGAGGGCCCCATCACCGTGGTCCACGAGGATTTCTCGAGGACCACGGCCACGCCGCGCAGCGCCACGGTTCTGACGTCACCGTCCCGGTAGATGTGGTACACGTCCCGGGCCGTCAACACGGCTTCTGACGGTTGGCTCACGGTCGCTCTCCGCTGCTTCGGGTTGGCGTCGGTCTGCTCAATTGGACTTCAGGATCTTGACCAGTCCGATCTCTTCCTGATGGCCATTGACCAGACCACTGCTGCCGATGAAGCCGACGCCGGGCGCGAAAGACTTGTGCTCGAACTTGTTCACATCGAGCAGGTCGGTGTCCTCGGTCACGACCACGTTCTCGTATTTGCCCATCGGGCCCTCGGTGGTCGCGTTGATGCCTACCACCTTCGCGTAATCTTCAGCGACGCCCGGACGATACTCCTGGCGGTAGCCCTCGCCGAGCTTGGGAGACGCCTGCATGATGATGCCGGGCAGCGCGCCGTCGACACCGGCCATCCAGGTCCCGTGCGTGCTGGTGACCTTGCCGTTCTTGTACTCGGCAGTGTCCTCGCCGAAGTACCAGACGTTGCCGTCGCTATCCTGCGCGTACCAGTCGACGGTCTTCTCGACGATCTCGGAGTTTGACACGGCGACGTCGCGGACGACGATGCAGTCGACGCCCATGATGTTGCGGGTCTCGCTGGTAACTGTGTGCTCGGCCCTTCGCGCCACACCATCTCGGGTCCCCTCGTAGATGAAGACCGTGCCGGGTGTCAGGGGGTAGTATTTGTTGGTGATCTTGGCGCTGAACTTGGTCGGATCGATCACGGGGTTGTAGGGTGGCAAGTCGATTTTCACGGGCCTGGAGGTGGCTCCAGTCGTGGTGGTCTGGGCAAAACCGCTGCCGGACGCGAGCGGGATGATGGCCGCAAGGGCGGCGAGCGCTAGGATGTGCCTGCGATTCATGATCTTTCTCCTTGGCTGGCGCTGCCGATCTCCTGCATTGGCCGGCAGCATGGCGAGGACAATGGCTGTTTGATCCTGAGGAAAGCCTGAGAGAATTTGCGAGGCTTGGCGCCACTGGAGCGCTCAGGGGTCGGCTTGTGGTTCTTATCGATTTCTCAGATTGCAGCAGGCAATCTCGATAATCGGGCAGGATGGAGGCGTTCGGGCATGCGGCTGTTGGTGATCGAAGACTCCGTGAAGATGGCGAGCCTGCTCCGCCGCGGCCTCACCGAGGAAGGCTATGCGGTGGATGTGGCCGCCAACGGCACGGATGGGGTGTGGCTCGCCACCGAGGTCGAGTTCGATGCCATCGTGCTCGATATCGGGTTGCCCGACATCGATGGTTTCGAGGTCTGCCGCCGGTTGCGTAAGGCCAAGCGCTGGTCGCCGCTTTTGATGCTGACCGCGCGGGACGACGTCTCCGATCGCGTGCAGGGGCTCGATGTGGGTGCCGACGACTACCTCACCAAGCCATTCGCGTTCGAGGAGCTGTTCGCTCGCCTGCGCTCGCTGGTGCGCCGGGCTCCCCAGGAGCGCGCAACGGTCATCGAGGTCGGTGACCTCGTGCTCGACCCGGCCGACCACACTGTTCGGCGCGGGGACGTGGCGATCGCGCTGACCCGAAAGGAGTTCACGCTGCTCCACTACTTCATGCAGCATCCGGGCGAGGCGCTCCCCCGCCTGCGGCTGCTCGAGCACGCCTGGGACTTCGCCTTTGATGGCGACCCCAACATCATCGATGTCTACATGGGCTATCTCAGGGACAAGATCGACCGGCCGTTTGGCCGCAAGTCGCTCGAGACCATCCGCGGTGTAGGCTACCGCCTCAGAACCGAGACGCGGAATGCAGATCCCGATTAAGCTGCGTATGACCCTGGTCTTTGCCATCGGCATGGCCTTGGTGTTTCTGGCGCTCGGCGTCATCGGGTATCACCGCGTCGCGGCCGACCTCCTCGACTCCGTGGATGTGGGCCTGCGCTCTAGGGCCCAGGTGCTGCAGACATCGATCGGCGATTCGAGCGGGCCGGATGCCGTGGCCGGCAGTGGCAAGCTGATCGACTCCGACGAGGCCTTTGCCCAGGTTCTCGATGCCTCCGGCAACATCCTGGCCACCAGCACGGCCGTGTCGAGTGCGCCCATGCTCACGGCCGCCGAGGTGCATGCCATCTCGGGCCCCGTCTTCCTGACCCGGCAGATCGAGGAGATCACTCAGTACCAACAGCTCGACGACCCGTTTCGTCTGCTGGCTGTGGCCATGGAGCAGCCACCGAGGCAGTTCGTCGTGGTCGGCGCCACCCTCAGCGATGTGAACGAGTCGCTGCAGCGGCTGCTCGTGACCATGGCTTCCCTCGGGTCCCTGGCGATCCTGCTCACGACGGGCGCCGGCTGGCTACTCGCCGGGGCGACGCTTGGTCCGGTGGAGCAGATGCGCAAGGAGGCGGCGGCCGTTTCCGCTTCCGAGCCGGCCCGCCGGCTTCCGGTTCCGCGAACGGGCGATGAGCTGGCACGGCTCGCCACGACCTTGAACTCCATGCTCGACCGGCTCCAGCAGGCCATCGAGCGCGAGCGCCGGTTCGTGGACAATGCCAGCCATGAGCTGCGCACTCCGATCGCTACACTTCGGGCGGAGATCGAGCTCGCCCTCGCCCGCAAGCGTGATGCTCCCGAGCTCGAGGCCGCACTGCGGAGTGCGCGCGACGATGTCGATCTGCTGCAGCGACTGGCCGATGATCTTCTGTTGCTCGCGCGCATGCGGGGCGGACGGATGCCCGTGCGCCGGGTCCAGGCGCGGCTCTCCGCCTTGACCGGCAGCTGCCGTCAGCTCGTCGACCATCAGGCGCGCGATGCCGGCGTGGCGATCGAGGTCGAGACGCCCGACGAGACGGTCGTGGTCGATCCGGACCGGATGCAGCAAGCTCTTCGCAATCTGCTCGAGAACGCTATCCGGCATACGCCGCGCGGTGGGTTGGTACGACTGTCGGTCGTGCGCAATGACGGCACTGTTCGGTTCAACGTGCTGGATTCGGGGCCTGGCTTTCCCACGGCGATGCTCGACAACGTGTTCGACCCGTTCACGCGGACCCAATCGGATGAGGGTGGCCCCATCAGCACCGGCCTCGGGCTAGCCATCGTCCGCGCCATCGCCGAGGCGCATGGCGGATCGGCGATCGCCCGGAACACTCCGCATGGCGCAAGCGTGACCATAGAGCTCCGCGCGTGACACGAACGGCTTCCAGCCAGCGAGGAATGGCTGAGCCCAGCTCCGGCAGCGATGCCCTCCACGGCACTTTCACCGAACCAGATCATCGCATTGCCGAGGGATGCAGCCTGACTGCTCCCTCGCCGGCCCCGGATCGAAGTCCGCCGCGAAAGCTTCGCCGACTTCTGCTGCCTGGAAGCAGAGAACGGACGAATGCCCTACGGCAACCGTTGCAATGCTCCCTTTTGTGGTCAACAAGTCTGGTGCTGAACTTTCCCGTCGAGCTCTTGCAATTGATCCGTAGTCGACGCACAATCCAGCTATGAACCGCGATGACGCCATTGCCCGCATCGAACCGGTCGAGCCTGCCATTCGAAAGCTTGGCGCTGCGGCACTGTACCTGTTCGGATCCCCCGCTCGCAATGAAGGCACGCCAACATCTGACATCGACATATTTTTCTACCGCGACCAGGCAAAAAAGCTGGGCGAAGTGGCTCCACAATTTCGGACGGTAGGATGAGTGGATCGGCTGCCTGACAGCGGGCA
>JANPDA010000386.1:0-5149 GCA_031431235.1 Hyphomicrobiaceae bacterium | reverse complement strand
CCAAGTCCGATTTGAGGCACGATTTCGCGTTGACTTGTGGCGGCATGAGCAGGAAAAGAAGAGAAACAACGTAAACTATAATGAGTATTTTTTCACGATTCATTTATCCCCACCCCCCTCTTCAGCAAGAGATTGTCAGTGTTGAAAACACCAACCATGAGCCACTCGATGGACGAAGCACTGCGCAGGGAACTCTGTAGGCGAGTATCAGATAACATAGGCGACTTTGACGCCGGACTCGAGGAAAAGAGGTCGGAGCTTGCTAATGTGCGCTCTAGTGTTCCGTCCCATTCATTCGATTCCGGCGAAGCTGGATCAATGAATGGAAAGATGGAACACAAACAAAGAGTTGCCTAGTGGGCTGGCTATTCATTTGGGGTACCAAATGAATGAGTCAGAACACTAGCATACGGCTGAGCGAGCGTCGAATACAGGAACTCGAGCGCGCTGTACGCGATCATTTGGCTCCCTCCGCGTTGCCGGCAATCGGCCGGCTGCGATCCAGAGTCGGTCGGGCACTCGAAGATCAGATTCCGATTCTGGAGGAGATTCAGCGGGCGAATCGTTTGGCTGACGCCCAAAACGCACTGAACGATGAGCAGCGGCGGCTCGAATCGTTACGGCAGCAAGAAGCCGCGCTGGAGTATCGATTGAGCGAGCTCGAGATGTTGATTCGAAGCTCCGGGGATGACAGCGCTCGCATGCGTTGCAGCGACTTTCCCGATTTGGCATTCACTCGACGCAAATTTTGAGCACGAGATCGAGGGAACCGAATCGAGTCAACGCTGTGGTAACTCCATGCTCACGGCACAGAACCGGCGGGTTACGGCGCGTACCGTGCTAACCCGCACTACGGATCAAGCCCTTGAGTTTGTAGAGCGCCTCCAGCGCAGCCTTCGGCGTCAGCTCGTCGGGATTGATCGCCGCGAGTGCCAATTCGACCGGCGACGGCCCGGCTGACTCCCCAGCCGCCACATGCGATTTCGGCCGGGCGGCGGCGAACAGTGGCAGATCGGCGACGAGCTGCTCGGGCGCAACCCGCTCGTCGCTGTTCTCGAGCAGCCGCAGCACCTCGCTCGCCCGCTCGATCACGGGTTTCGGCAGCCCGGCGAGCTTGGCGACCTGGATGCCGTAGGAACGGTCGGCCGCGCCCGGCACCACCTTGTGCAGGAACACGATCTCGTCCTGGAACTCCTTCACCTCGATCGTCGCATTGGCGACGTGGGGGAGCTTGCCGGCGAGCGCCGTCAATTCGTGATAGTGCGTGGCGAACAGCGCCCTGCAGCGGTTGACCTCGTGCAGGTACTCGACCGTCGCCCAGGCGATCGAGAGCCCGTCGAAGGTCGCCGTCCCCCGCCCGATCTCATCCAGAATGACGAGCGAGCGTGCCGTCGCCTGGTTGAGGATGCCCGCCGTCTCCACCATCTCGACCATGAAGGTCGAGCGGCCACGCGCGAGATCGTCCGACGCCCCGACCCGGCTGAACAACCGGTCGACGATGCCGATCCGGGCCGAGCGGGCCGGCACGTGGCAGCCCATCTGAGCGAGAATGACGATCAGCGCATTCTGGCGCAGGAATGTCGACTTGCCTGCCATGTTGGGGCCTGTCAGCAGCCAGAGCCGGGAATCAGCCTCCTCGTCGAAACCCGAAGGCAGCCCCTCGCCGCCCGCGGGAAATTCGCCGCTTGCGCCTTCGGAAAGTGCGGCACGCCCCAGAATGCAATCGTTCTCGATGAAGGGCGCGGAGCGGTTGCGCCTGAGTGCCTGCTCGACCACCGGATGCCGGCCGCCGCGAACCTCGAACGCGATCCCGCTGTCGATCGCCGGCCGCACGTAGCGCTCCTCGACCGACAACAGCGCGAGGCCGGCAACCGCATCGATTTCGGCGAGCGCATGGGCCATGCTGCCGAGCGTCGCCTGCTCGGCCGCGATCGCCGCCGCCAGCTCGGCGAAGATTTCCTGCTCGATCGCCAGCGCGCGCTCCGCCGCGGCCGTGATGCGACCCTCGGTCTCGGACAACTCGGGCGTGGAGAATCGGACGGCGTTCGCGAGCGACTGGCGGTGGTCGAACCGCTGCGACAGCGGCGGCGACATCAACGGTTTGGCCGCGCCCGCCGACACCTCGATGAAGAAACCGAGCACGTTGTTGTGGCGCACTTTCAGCGACCTGATCTGGGTCTCGTCCTGGTAGCGCGCCTGCAGCTCGGCGACCACCTGCCGGCTCTGGTCGCGCAATCTCAGGTTTTCGTCGAGCTCGGCGCGAAACCCTGCGCGCACGAAGCCGCCGTCGCGCCGGTTGACCGGCAACTCATCGGCCAAGGCCGCAGTCAATTGCGCTTCGAGACCCGATCCACCTGCCGCCAGCCGCTCGGCAACGGCCTGCAGCGCTTCCGGCAACCCGAACGAGTCGGCTGCGCGCTCCAGCTGCGATCGGCTGAGGCGCGATGCCGCAAGACCGTCCCGGATGGCCCCCAGATCACGCGGCGAGCCCCGGCCGAGCGCAAGCCGCGACAGCGCACGCGCGATGTCCGGCGTCTGCCTCAGCGCGCTTCTGAGCTCCTCCACCAGCCGCATGTCGCCGGCGAGAAAACCGAGCGCATCGAGCCGCGCGCCGATCACTTTCGCGTCGTTGAGCGGGCTAGCGAGCCGGCTGGCGAGCTCGCGCGCGCCCGCCCCCGTCACCGTCCGGTCGATCGCCGCGAGCAGGCTGCCTTGCTTTTCGCCCGAGGTGGTGCGCACGAGCTCGAGGTTCGCCCGCGTCGCGGCATCGATCACCATGATCGAGCCAGGGCCAGAGCGCTTGGGCGGCCGCAATGCCGGCTTGCGGCCGAGTTGGGTCAAGTCGACATATTTGAGCAGCGCCCCGATCGCTGCCAGCTCGAGCCGCGAGAACTGGCCAAAGCCGGCAATCTCGGTAACGCCGAGCTTTGCCTTCAGGTCCCGCTCGCCGGCAAGGCTGTCGAAATGAGCTCTCGGCACGGCCGTCAATGCGGCGCCTGTCGCCGCCACGATCTCACGCAACCGCCGGTCGCCGGTCGCACTATCCCCGATCAGCACCTCCCCTGGCGACAGTCTCGCCAGCTCGCCGGCGATGTCGGCGGCCGCGGTCTCGCCGACCAGGAACTCGCCGGTCGAGATATCGAGCGAGGCGAGCGCCATCTCCGCGCCCGGCTCGACCCGCCCCGTCGGCGCTTCCGCGATCGCCGTCAGGTAGTTGTTGCGCCGCGCGTCGAGCAGCGTGTCCTCGGTGAGCGTCCCCGGCGTGACGAGCCGGATCACGTCGCGGCGCACGACCGACTTGCCGCCACGCTTGCGCGCTTCGGCTGGATCCTCGAGCTGCTCGCACACCGCCACCCGATGGCCGCGCCTGATCAGACGCTGCAGATAGTCGTCGGCCGCATGCACCGGCACACCGCACATCGGGATGTCCTGTCCCAGGTGCTTGCCCCGTCTCGTCAGCGCGATGCCGAGTGTCTGCGAGGCCGCCACCGCATCCTCGAAGAACAGCTCGTAGAAATCCCCCATCCGATAGAACAGCAGGCAATCCGGATTTGCCGCCTTGATCTCGGTGTACTGAGCCATCATCGGCGTCATGACGGCAGCGGAGAGAATGTCCTCCTCCGGCTGCGGCGGAGGCACGAACTCCTCCTCGATCACCGGCGGCGCTGTGCTCTTGCGCGGTCGTGCCATGATGCTCTTTCGCTGCGGGATCTGTTGTGGGCCTGTCCCGGCTTCCCTATTGTCCCTTGGTCTGATAGCCGAAGTGGCTCATCGGCATCCACTCCTTCGTCCCCGCCCTCAGAGCGAGCCACAAGCGATATCATGGCACCCAGACGCCCCCGCGCGAGCTTCACCAAGCTGGAAGCCCTGCAATTCCACTCCCAGGGCAAGCCCGGCAAGCTCGAAATCCAGGCGACCAAGCCGATGGCGACGCAGCGAGACCTGTCGCTCGCCTATTCACCAGGTGTCGCCATTCCGGTGCAGGCGATCAGCGAGGATCCCCAACTCGCCTACGAGTACACCGCCAAGGGCAACATGGTCGCCGTCATCTCGAACGGCACCGCCATCCTGGGCATGGGCAATCTGGGTCCGCTGGCGGCCAAGCCTGTGATGGAAGGCAAGGCAGTCCTGTTCAAACGCTTCGCCGATGTCGACTCGATCGATCTCGAGGTCGACACCACCGACGTCGACGCCTTCGTCAATTGCGTGCGCTATCTGGGGCCCGCGTTCGGCGGCATCAATCTGGAGGACATCAAGGCGCCCGACTGCTTCGTGATCGAGCAGCGGCTGCGCGAGCTGATGGACATCCCGGTCTTCCACGACGACCAGCATGGCACCGCCATCATCGCAACCGCCGGCCTCATCAACGCGCTCCACCTCACCGACCGCAACCTCAAGGACGTGAAGCTGGTGCTGAACGGGGCCGGTGCCGCCGGCATCGCCTGTCTCGAGCTGCTGAAAGCAATGGGCCTGCCCGCGCGCAATGCCATCCTCTGCGATACCAAGGGCGTCATCTACCAGGGCCGCACCGAGGGCATGAACCAATGGAAGTCGGCCCATGCGGCCAAGACCTCCACGCGCACCCTGGCGGACGCCTTGAAGGGCGCCGACTGTTTCTTCGGCCTGTCCGTCGCCGGCGCCATGACGCACGAGATGGTCGCGTCGATGGCAAAGAACCCGATCATCTTCGCCATGGCCAACCCCGATCCCGAGATCACACCCGAGGAGGTCGCCCAGATCCGCGACGATGCCATCATGGCGACCGGGCGCTCCGATTATCCAAACCAGATCAATAACGTGCTGGGTTTCCCCTACATCTTCCGCGGCGCCCTCGATGTGCGCGCTTCGACCATCAACGACGCCATGAAGATCGCCGCCGCCGAGGCGCTCGCCCGGCTCGCCCGCACCGAGGTGCCCGACGAGGTCGCCGCTGCCTACGGCGGCGAGCGCCCCCGCTACGGCCGCGACTACATCATCCCGGCTCCCTTCGATCCCCGCCTCATCAGCGCCATCCCGACCGCCGTCGCCAAGGCCGCGATGGATTCGGGCGTCGCCCGGCGCACCATCGTCGACATGGATGCCTACGCGGCTCGTCTTTCCGCCCGCCTCGACCCGGTCGCGGGCTGGCTGCAGGGCATCTTCGAGAAGG
>JANPDA010000385.1:0-11320 GCA_031431235.1 Hyphomicrobiaceae bacterium | reverse complement strand
GCCGGCGCTCGCCGATGGCATCGGCAGCGTTCTTGACGAGGTTCAGCACCGCCTGCACCAGCCGGTCGCGGTCACCGGGCACCGGCGGTAGCGAAGGGTCGTAGTCCTCGATGAAGCGGATATGGCTCGCAAAGCCGCTTGCCGCGAGCCGGCGCACGTGGTCGAGCACGGCGTGGATGTTGACCGGTTGCGGCCGGGAGGCGGGCCGGCTGCCGAACACCTCCATCCGGTCGATCAGGCCGGCGATGCGGTCGGTCTCGCTGCAGATCAACCGGGTGAGCTCGAGGCCGTCCTCGTCGGCGCCCGCTTCAAGCAATTGCGCGGCACCGCGGATGCCCGATAAAGGGTTCTTGATCTCGTGGGCGAGCACCGCCGCCATGCCGCCGACCGATCGTGCCGCCGTTCGATGCGCGAGCTGGCGCTCCAGCAGATCCGCGCTCGAACGCTCCACGAGGGTCAGCAACACCAGGGCCGCCTCGCCCTCGAGCGGGGTCGCGACGGCATCGACGCGCCGCACATCCGAGCTGCGCGCCAGCACCAGCTCGACCTCGTATTTGCTTGCTGAAACCTGGGAGCGGGACACCGCCTCGGCAAGCTCGACCAGCGGATGGGCCGGACCCAGGAGATCGCCGAGCGACTTACCCGCCAGCAACAGCGCACTGCTCTGCAGCAACGCTTCCGCCGCCGCATTGACCCAGTCGATCGAAAGATCGCCGCGCAACGTGAGCACGGCTTGCGGCAAGGCCTGCAAAATCGCGTGGGGGCTCGCGAGCGGGGCAAGCTCGCGCGGGAGCGGGCCGCGGGGCTTCATCGGGCACGCTCGAGCACGAGCTCGCCGAGTGCGTCGATACCCTCGCGCACTTTGGCCGGATCCTCGCTCCCACACAGTCGCCGGCGCCAATCCCGCCGCTCGATACCTTCGGGCAGCAGTGACTCCAGATACCAGACGAGGTGCTTGCGCGCGTTCAGCACGCCCAGATGCGCGCCATAGTGGTCGAGGATGGCGTCATAGTGCTCGGCGATGAGCGCGAGGCGCTCTGCGGGCAAGGGTGCGCCGGGGTCGCTCCCGCTCGCCAGCCAGCGCGCGATGCGACCCGGCAGCCAAGGCGCACCATAGGCGCCGCGCCCCACCATCACCCCGTCGGCACCCGAAGCCGCGATCGCTGCGCGCGCCTCCTCGATCGTCCCGATGTCGCCATTGACGAGCACCGGAATCGCGACCGCCTGCTTGACGAGCGCGACGCGGCTCCAGTCGGCGCGTCCTTTGAAGAACTGGCTGCGGGTGCGGCCGTGGACGGTGAGCATCCTGATGCCGGCCGCCTCGGCGCGAACGGCAAGGTCGGGGGCGTTGATCGATCGCTCGTCCCAGCCGAGCCGCATTTTGAGCGTGACCGGAATTTTTACCGCGGTGACGGTTGCCTCGATCAGGCGGAGGGCGTGATCGAGGTCGCGCATCAGCGCGGAGCCCGACAGCGCTCCGGTCACGACCTTGGCTGGGCAGCCCATGTTGATATCGACCACATCGGCGCCGAGACCTTCGGCGACCTTGGCGCCTTCCGCCATCCACTTTTCCTCGCGGCCGGCAAGCTGGATGACAAACGGCCGGTGATCGGGGCGGCGCGCCTTGCGGGCCATATCGGCTCGCTCGTTGACGAGGGCTTCGCTCGCGATCATCTCGGAGACGACCATGCCGGCCCCGTAGCGCCAGGCGAGCCGGCGGAACGGCAAGTCGCTGACGCCCGACATGGGTGCGAGCACGGCTCGGCCCTCGACCGTGACCGGGCCGATCGTGATCGCAGTCGCTGGGGCTGCAACCAGCATGGGGTGGTGGCGCGGATCGTTGCTCATTTCTTAGGCGCTGATAGCAACTGCACGATAATTAGGCAACCAGCGGCGCTCGCGAAAACTGTTGAACCGAACCCCCAGTGACCGTAAGGACGCCGGAGCAACCCCAGCGGAGCCAAGGTCGACCATGCCGGCAACTCCCGCCGAGCCGCGCCAGCGGGCCGTGCTGATCGTCGCTGCCGGCCGCGGCAGTCGCGCCGGGGAGGGAGCGGCCAAGCAATACCGCGTGCTCGCGGGCAGGCCCGTGCTCGCCCGCTGCATCTCGACCTTTGCAGACCGCGCTGACATCGGTCCCATACAGGTCGTCATTCATGCCGGCGACGACGACGCCTATCGGACAACCGTAGCACCCTTTGCGGATCGACTGCGGGAGCCGGCGATCGGCGGCGCGACCCGGCAGGCATCCGTCCTCGCCGGCCTGAGGGCGCTGCAATGCCTGGCCCCGATGCAGGTGTTGATCCACGACGCCGCGCGCCCGTTCGCCGACGCAGCGACCATCTCGGCGGTCATCGCCGCGCTCGATCATCATGCTGGCGCGATCCCCGCACTCGCCATTGCCGACACCCTCAAGCGCGCCGGCGTGACCGGGCGGATCGAGGCGACGGTCTCGCGTGAAAACCTGCATGGCGCCCAGACACCGCAAGGCTTCTGGTTCGACGCCATTCTTGCCGCCCACGAAGCGGCCGCCGCGCGGGACGGCTTCACCGACGACGCCTCCATCGCCGAGTGGCGCGGCCTCGATGTGGTGCTGGTCCCGGGCAGCGCGCGCAACTCGAAGATAACGACGGCAGAGGATCTCTCAATGGCCGAGGAGCGACTATTGGCGAGCCGGCTGCTGGCCCATGGCGATATCCGCACCGGCCAGGGCTTCGACGTCCATCGCTTCAAAGAAGGCGATCACGTGATGTTGTGCGGATTGCGCATTCCCCACGACAGGGGCCTCGAAGGCCATTCCGACGCCGACGCGGCGCTGCACGCGGCAACCGACGCGCTCCTGGGCGCGATCGGCGACGGCGACATCGGCGCCCACTTCCCGCCCTCCGACCCGGCCTGGCGCGGCGCTTCGTCGGATCGGTTCCTCGCCGATGCGGCAGCCCGTGTCCGTCTGCGGGGCGGGGAGATCGCCAACATCGACGTGACGATCCTGTGCGAGCGGCCGCGGATCGGACCGCATCGGGAGGAAATGCGCGCGCGCCTCGCCGCCATCGCCGGCATTGCGCTCGGCCGCGCCGCCGTCAAAGCAACGACCACGGAGCGGCTGGGTTTCACCGGCCGCGAGGAGGGCATTGCCGTGCTCGCAATGGCGACTGTGCGCTTGCCGGTGTGGCCATAGCCTTCGCAGACGATGCAGCGTCCGGCTGGGAGAGGGCAACATTGCGCCTTTCGCAGTCCCCCCGAATCGATGCATCCGTTGGCGCACTGGCTGCTAACGGGGATCCGCCATGGGACGACTTTCACTTGTCACGAACGACGGTGCGACGGCCGCCAAGATCGCCGAGGAGTCCTCTGCCTGCTGCGTGGCCTTGCGGGCCCGCCGCATGAGCCGCATCATCACCCGCATCTATGACGATGCGATGCGCCCGCTCGGGTTGACGGCCAGCCAGTTCACGCTGCTGACGGCGGTTGCGCAACAGGACGGAATCACGGCGGCCGAAATTGGATTCGACCTCGATATCGAGAAATCGACACTGTCACGCAACCTGAAACGCCTCGTCTCACTGCGGCATATCAAGATGGATCCGCCCGCCGGTCGGCGCGGCCGCGGCCTTCATCTGTCGTTGTTGGGCGAGGAAGCGATCCGTTCAGCGTTCCCGGTGTGGCGCAATACACAGGAGCGCGTCGAGACGGCGCTCGGCAATGAAAGCTCGGGGACCTTCGACCGGTTGCTGCTGTCGGCGGAGAAGTTGATCGCAGCCTGAGCGGGACGTCTCACACCCGCTTGCAGGTGTCGAGGCCGAGCATCGAATAGACGGGGCAGGTGCCGAAAATCCCCGTCGCCAGCGGGATCACTCCGATCCAGCCCAGGGTGGTTTGCGATTGCGCGCCGAACAAACCCAGCGCCATAGCGATCAGCGCGAGCCCGAGCAGGACGCGCAGGGCACGGTCGATGGTGCCGACATTGGTAGCCATGCTCATCTCCTTTGCGACGATGGTGTCGCGTATCCATAGCCGAGCAGCTGGCACCGCACCCTGATCGAGATCAACTGCTGCGGGATCGGTCTCGACTGCCGATCCCAGGACGACAGCCGGATCCGGCTGGGGCAACCAACGGCCTCACAGATCCTCCACGCTGAAGGTGTCGCACTGTTTGGGGTCGCCGGTCTCCAGGCCTGCCCGGAACCATTTGACCCGCTGTGCCGATGAGCCGTGGGTGAAGGCGTCGGGCACGACGCGGCCTTGCGTCTTCTTCTGGATCATATCGTCGCCGATCGCGGTTGCTGCCCGCAGCCCCTCCTCGACATCGCCGTTCTCGAGGAATCGCCTCGCCTCGTTGGTGCGCGCCGCCCAGACACCCGCATAGCAGTCGGCCTGCAGCTCCATGCGCACCTGCGCGGCGTTGCCCTCAGGCGAGCCTTCGCCGACGCGGCTCTTGTAGGCCATCACCTTCTCGGCGATGCCGAGCAGCAACTGGACGTGGTGGCCGACCTCATGGGCGATGACATAGGCCTGGGCGAAGTCGCCGGGCGCGCCGAAGCGCTGGGCAAGCTCGTCATAGAAGGCGAGGTCGATGTAGACCTTCTGGTCGAGCGGGCAATAGAACGGCCCCATCATTGCCATGCCAGGACCGCAGGCGGTCTCGGTCTCGCCCGTAAATAGAACCATGGTTGGATTGGTATACCGACGCCCAACGGCCTCGAACATCTTCGACCAGACGTCCTCGGTATCTGCGAGCATCACCTTCACGAAAGCGGCACCATCGTCAGTTGCCTTGATCGAGCCGCCGGGAATGCTCGTCGTCTCGGCCGAAGGCTGTTCTTTCTGCCAGGGCAGATCGGGCACGTCGATGCGTGGCAATTGCTGGCCCTGATTATCGACGCGGGGCAGCGGGAACGGCGAGTCACCTCCCCCACCCAGGATCACGCGCGGGTCGATGCCGAACAGCAGCATCAACCCGAGTGCGATCAGTATGCCGAAAATGCCGATGCCGCCCTTGCCGCCGCCCGGGATCCCGCGTCCGCCCCGCGAGCCGGGAAAGGGAAAAGGAAAGCCGCCGCCGCTGCCCTGGCCTTCCTCGCTGCGCCGATCCTCGACGTTCTCGCTTTCGCGACGGCCACGCCACTGCACCATGATCGAATTCCTCGCCCTGTCGTAGGCTTTCCGCCTGTCGTCCGCGACCCTTGGCAACGGCAGCTCATGCGGCGCTCGTGTACTTTCTGCACCTGCCGCACAAATGTGGCAAGAGGCTGCTGTCGCGGGCGCGCCAGCAATCCGGATCACGTGCTTTCGGCCGGCGGGTTGGCGCGGGCAGGCGCTTTCAGCAGGCCACGAACAGCACGCGAAGCAGCAATCGCTCCGCCATTGGCAAATGCCTCATGGTTTCGCTCGATCTCGCGCAGATCGTAGAGATAGTTGACCATCAGGCCGTGCGACTGGGCGAGGCCCTTGTGCGAGATGTCGCCCTGCCAATTGATCCGCTCGAGGCGGGCGCCGTTGCCGAGGTGGAAGCGCGCGACCGCATCGACCGGCTGGCCCGAGCGCGTGCGGGCCTGCAGGAAATAGTAGGCGGCAAGGGGCAACAGCGCACCCTCGAGGCCGCTGTCATCCTCCAGTTCCTCGATCCAGCCGGGATCCTGCAGCAATTGCAAGGCAACCCTATCATCCTTGCCGATCAGCTCGCTGTTCATGGCCGAGGTCTTGGCGAGCCAGCGGGCAAAGCCCGGCACCGGCGAGAGCGTGACGAAGGTCTTGAGGCTGGGCAGATCCCGTGCCAGCTCCTCGACCACCTGCTTGATCAGGAAATTGCCAAACGAGATCCCCTTCAGGCCCTCCTGGCAGTTGGAAATCGAGTAAAACACAGCCGTCGTCGGCGGCACTGCGGTCCCAGTCGGCTGAGCCTCCTCCGTCAGCACGTCCTGGATCGAGGCTGCGACCTCGCCTCCCAGAGCGACCTCGACAAAGATCAAGGGCTCGTCGACGAGGGAGGGATGGAAGAAGGCAAAGCACCGCCGGTCCGAAGGATCGAGCCGCCGGCGGAGATCGTCCCAGCCCTGCATCTCGTGAACCGCCTCGTAGGCCATCAGCTTTTCGAGGATGTTGGCCGGCGTCAGCCAGTCGATCCGGCGCAGCACCAGGAAGCCGCGATTGAACCACTGCGAGAGCAGATGGCGCAAATCCTCATCGAGTGGCTCCAGACCGGGATCGCTGCCGAGCACATCGAGCAGGTCGTGGCGCATGGCGACGATCCGGGCCGTCGCGCCCGGCGCAAGATTCAGGCGACGGAACAGCTCGCGGCGCGGCGATTCGGTTGCGGCCTGCAATGCTGCCAGCGCGGCCTCGCTCGGCTCAGCCAGATAGGCCGCGGCAGCGGCCTTGACACCTTGAGGATCGGGTGCGAACGCCCCGTTGAGGAACACGAAGAACTGATGCCGCGCATCTGTGGCGAGGCTGCCGTAGAGAGCCAGGATCTCGCGGGCAAGCGCCACGCCCGAGGCCTCGCCCCTGACCGAAACCAATGCTTTCAGCAACTCGGGCAGGCGACTGGCTGGACGTTGGGTGCCAAAGGAGCGGTCGATGAACGTGCGCCCGCGCTCGGCGACCGAGGTCAACAGCTCCTGCAGGAATGAGACGTTCATGTGGGGCCGCTCCCGGCATGCTGGCGCGGCGGCCCGCGAGACGAAGAGACTCGACAGCCGCCGACGCCGGCAGGATACGGCAAATGCACCAGCCCGCGCCACCGGTGCATTGCTGCCCGGAGCAGGCTCGATCAATGCAGCCGGGAACCGGGATCGCGCCCTGGGGTCGTGAGCGTGCGGGGTATCCGGGGTATCGGAAAGCCCATGCGGCTCAGCACGGGTCCCCTCACGTTCTTGCTGCGCCGGGTGGAGACCAGCATCTCGGGCTGCATCTCGACGAGGACTGCGACGGCGACACCCTCAGGATAGCGCTGCGGCAGGCCAAGCGGCTTCACTTTCCAGTCCATCGACAACATCAGCTTCAGCAGAAACGTATCGATCACGCTGCTGATCCGCGTGATGCCGCGGCCGAGGCAGTACTCGATCAGCCCGGAGCACAGCACGCCGATCAGCCAGTCCCGGGTCTCCTTCGAGGTCGCGCTCGGAGCCACGTAGAACCGTGTCAACTCGTAGATCTCCTCCCCGGTCGGCACGCCGGCCGGCCCCGCCAGATGCGGGAACAGATCGCCGAAGATGTGGGGTCCTTCGCTGGGGAGCAACCGCAATGCCGCGAGAATCTCGTCGTCCTCGTCGAGCGCAATCAGATAGACGGCATCGGCCGTGTCGTATTGATCCTTCTCCATGTCGTCGACTGGCTTCAGGCCCTTCCACTTGCGCCGCTTGACGTAGATCTCATAGCGCTGCCGGTACATCCGGCGAAAGAGTCCTGGATACTGCACTTCGTCATGCCCGGTGAAGACCTCGATCATGGCTACCTCCGCAAATGCCAGTCACTCGATTGCGGCTGCAGCCTCGCTCATCCTTAATGAATGTTTAAACTGGGTACGCTCCCAGGTTGCTGACTGACCCCGACCAGGCTATCCGTTCGACAGGATGGCAAATCAAACCCGCCCACTCGAACCAATCCAGGAGGCCGAAGTATCAGCAAACACCGGTTAAGCACGGCGATACACGTCCAGCGGAGGGGTCTCGACCCGCTCCCGCCTGGGGCGCTGCTCTATTGCCGATTCTTTGGCCAGCTCTGGCGGCCGACTGTCGCGTTTGCCGCCAAGCTAGTGTTCCGTCCCATTCATTCGATTCTGGAGAAGCTGGATCAATGAATGGAAAGACGGAGCACAAACAAAGAGTTGGCTAGTGGGCTGGCCATTCATTTGGGGTACCGAATGAATGAGTCGGAACACTAGCTGGCGAGCTTGCCGTGGCGCATGGCAACGATAATGGCCTGCACACGGGTGGCGACGCCGAACTTACGCTTGGCGTTCTCGATATGATAATTGACCGTCTTGGAGCTGATGGTGAGGATCTGGCCGATCTCCCAGTCTGACTTGCCGGCGGCCGCCCATGCCAGGCATTCATGCTCGCGATCGGTCAGCGCGAAGTCGATGTCGGTCGTGCGCCGGCGCAGGGTCGAGAGCTTGCTGTGGAGGTAGATGCAGGCGAGCGTCAGGGCGTTGCGGGTCTCTTCCCGGATCACTACATCGCGGCCGGCCAAGCTGACGAGGCCGGTGTAGCCGCTCGCCTCGTAGATCGGCACGACGAAGCCCTCGTTGAAGCCAAAATCGCTCGCCTCGTTCAGCACTTGCAATCCAGCATGCGAGACCTCGCGCTGCGTGCGCACCTCCGACCACGTGTAGGGATGGTAGGTCCGGAACAGCTCGCGCACCATCGGATCGTGCTTCACGTACCCCTTCTCGCCATAGTGGGCGATCCACTCGGGGGGGTAGTTGCACATCAACAGGCAGGCTGCCAGATCCTCGCCGACCTCGGGCACCTTGAGGCAGGTGGCAAAGGAGAACCCGAGACCATCCGCATAGCGCTGGAACAGGGCCATGGCGTCGGGCGCCTGCTCGGTCGTCTCGAGCTTCTCGACGAACTCGAGGGTCGTTCGCTCAATTTCCAGCTTCGACACGCGGCTCTCTCCGGAATGGGGGCCAGACCATTGCGATTACGCGGGGGAGGTTACCAGACCCGTTTGCTACCTACGGTTGCATTTCACCATTGTTCTGCCACTCAGCCGTATGTCACCATTCACTTGCCAACATGGTTAACAAATCATTGGCACGCGGATCACACTATGTCATGAACCTGCGCGGCCTGCCAGAGCATTGCGACGGGCTGAGCTCGACGTCAGTCGCGACCCTGCCTTGCGGCCCAGTGTGCGCGTACCTCCGCCAGCGCCGCGGCGGTGTCGACATCGCTCAAGACCGCTTCGCCATCGACCTCGACCTCGGCTACCATGTCGGCATGCGCTCCGATCAAGTGGCGTGCGCCGGTATCACCTTCGACGTCGAGCATCGCGGAGAAATAGCGCGCTGCCCAGAGCACCGGATTGCCACGACG
Source organism: Hyphomicrobiaceae bacterium (assembly GCA_031431235.1). Classification (GTDB taxonomy): domain Bacteria; phylum Pseudomonadota; class Alphaproteobacteria; order Rhizobiales; family Hyphomicrobiaceae; genus JANNSW01. The sequence goes on along the minus strand of JANPDA010000385.1, from coordinate 2,282 downwards.
GCCAGCCGCAACCGGCACGCAGATCGCGCGTCCGTCCTCGGGCGCAAATGCTGCAATCAGGCGATCGAGATGACCGGCCTCGACGACCGGCATGTCGCCAAGCACGACAAGTGCTCCCTCGCTGTCTGGCGGCAGTGAAGCAATGCCCTTGGCCAGCGACGTCGACAGCCCATCGGCGAACGCCTCGTTGTGGATGAAACGCACCTCGAGCCCCGCCAATGCAGCCCGGACGCGATCCACCTCGTGACCGGTCACGACCACCACCGGCCGGGCTTGCGAGGCAATGACGGCCTCGACCGCGCGCCGCACGACCGGCACACCCGCGACCTCCTCCAGGAGCTTGTTGCGCGGCGCCATCCGGGTCGAGCGTCCTGCCGCAAGCACGAGTGCTGCAATCCGGGGATGCGCGCGCTCAGCGTTCGTCGCGCGACCGGAACGCGGCTGCGGCCGGCTCTCGATCTCCATCAGCAGTCCTCCCGGCGCCATCGCGACAATGGCCGCACGATCGACCTCCAGCCCGGCGCAGACCCGCTCCAGCACCCAGTCGAAGCCATTCTCTTTCACCGAGCTCGCACAGCTCGGCACGCCGATGACGCTTCGCACCGCGCCCTGCCCCTCGAGGCGGCCGAGCATCAGCAGATTGCCGGGATCGACCGGAAGCCCCAGATGCGCGACTTCGCCGCCAGCCGCGACCAGCCCCGCCGGCACCACGTCGCCGCGATCGACGATGGCCGAGGCCCCGAACACCAGGATCGGATCGAGCCCCTCCGCGCTCTGCCCGGCGATGGCGCGGCCGATCTCGCCCGCCTCGTGGGGCACGGTCTCGACCCGCTCGAGGGTCGCGCCGAGTGCCGCCAGCCGTACCCGCATCGCCTTCTCGCGCTTCTTCAGGACATTGGGCTTCGATTGCGGCAGACGCGTCAGCACGAGGCCGGCCCGCTTGGCCATGAACGGCGCGACGGCCAAACGAAGGCGCTCCGAGCGCGCCAGTGCCTCCGCCCGTGCGATCAAGTCTTCAGCGAGCGAGAAGGGGATGATCTTGACGGTTGCCACCATCTGGCCGGCGGCGACACGCGCGTAAGGCTCGAGAGTTGCGACCGTCAGGCCCTCGTCGAGACCGTTCAAGGCGATGAGGGCTGTGCGGTCGAGGGTCAAGATGCCGGCCGCTTCGGCGAAGAGGTTGACGCGCCCGGTGAAGGCTTCGGCGATCCGGACTGCCGGCCCGCCGATCGCCCGCGCGACCCGCTCCGCAGCCGCGTCCTCCGGCACGTCGCCCGGCTCGAGCCGGGCGATCATCACCTGTCCGATGCCGGCTGCGGCAATCGCCGCCAGGTCCTGAGCCGAAAGCTGGCGGCCCTTCTTCAACGTGGTGCCGCCAGCTGCGACCGAATGGGCCAGAATGGCGCCCTCGGCCTCGCCGACCGGAACCAATCCGAACCTCATCGCCCGCGCCCTGCCTTGCCGCGCAGCACCGAGGTCACCTCGGCCATGATGGAGATGGCAATCTCGGGCGCCCCGACCGCTCCGATGTCGAGACCGATCGGGGCATGGATACGGGCGAGCGTTGCGGGCTCGAGGCCGCCCGCCAGCAGCCGCTCGACGCGCGATTTATGCGTGCGCGGACTACCGAGCGCGCCGATATAGAAAGCGCCCGACAGCAGCGCGAGCCGCAAGGCCGGATCGTCGATCTTGGGATCGTGAGTGAGCGCGACGAAGGCCGTGCGTGCATCGAGCCCGAGCCCCGGCAACACCTCGTCGGGCCAGTCCGGCAGCAGCGTCACGCCCTCGAAGCGCTCGTCGGTGGCAAAGGCGGTGCGCGGATCGATCACTGTCACCCGATATCCGGCGGCCTTGGCCATCGGGATCAGCGACTGGGCGATATGGACAGCGCCGATCAGCACCATCCGCAGCGCGGGATTGTAGACGTTGAGGAACACCTCCTCGCCGTCGATCTCGAGAGTGCGGCTGCGATCGGTGCGCAACGCTTCGCCAACCGCGCCGGCGAGAGCCTGATCCGCAATCGGCTCCCCGGCGTGGACGAGTTGCTCGCGCCCCGAGACGAGCCAGCTCACGAGCACCGCCGGCCGGCGGGCCCTCACATCGGCTTCGAGCGTCTCCAGATGGCGGCGGAGCATGTGTCGGACCCATTCCAATCCGAGGGCGACCTGCCGGTCGCCCCTACGACGACATGGGCTATGCTGTGCCCATGCGCAAAATGCTCGCGGGTTTGGCCCTGGCTACGGTTCTTTTCACGGCGGTTGCGGCCGAGGCCCGGCGATCGG
>JANPDA010000384.1:0-18298 GCA_031431235.1 Hyphomicrobiaceae bacterium | reverse complement strand
TCCTCGGCGAGGCGGCGATAGGTGGTGATCTTGCCTCCCATCACCGACAGGACCGCACGCCCTTCGAGCGGCTCGTCCAGCGTCAGCACATAGTCTCGCGTCGCTTCCGCTGCCGTGGACTGGCCATCGTCGGAAAGCGGCCTGAGGCCGGCATAGCTCCAGCGGATCTGCTCTGGCGTCACGGCCTTGGCGAAGTAGGCGTTGGCCGCGGCCAGCAGATAGCTCGTCTCTTCCGCCGTGATGGCGACCGGTCCAGGCGCTCCGTGATAATCCTCGTCGGTGGTGCCGATCAGCGTGAAGTCGCTCTCGTAGGGGATCGCAAAGCAGATGCGCCGGTCGGCATTCTGGAAGATGTAGGCGCGGTCGTGATCGAACAGCCGATCGACCACGATGTGGCTGCCCTTGACGAGCCTGATGCGGCCCGAGGGCTTCACCCCTTGCACCATGCCGAAGAAGGCGGAGGTCCACGGCCCCGTCGCATTGACGAGCGCCTTCGCCCGGATCTCGCCACGCGCTTCGCCCGCGCCGACCAGCTCGATCCGCCAGCACTCGGGGTCCGGCCGCGCGCCGACGACCTTGGTCCGGGTGAGCACGGTCGCACCGCGATCCGCCGCGTCGCGCACGTTGAGCACGACGAGACGGGCATCGTCGGCCCAGCAATCCGAGTATTCGAACGCATGTCGGAACTCCGGCTTCAACACGGCTCCGGCGGGATCGTTGTCGAGGGCCACGGTCCGCGTGCCCGGCAGGATCTTCCGGCCGCCCAGATGGTCATAGAGAAAAAGCCCGAGGCGGAGCAACGCTCGCGGCCGCATGCCACGCACATGCGGCAGCACGAACCGCACTGGCCAGATGATGTGCGGGGCGAGATTGAGCAGCACCTCGCGCTCGATCAAGGCCTCGCGCACCAGGCGGAACTCGAAGTGCTCCAGGTAGCGCAAGCCACCGTGAATCAGCTTGGTCGAGGCCGACGACGTGCCCGATGCGAGATCATCCTGCTCGATGAGGGCCACGCGTAGGCCGCGCCCGGCTGCATCCCGCGCAATCCCGGCGCCATTGATGCCGCCACCGATCACGGCAAGATCATAGAGGCCTGTTGCTGTCACCCCATCCTCCGTTCGCACCGGACGACGCTTCGGGTGAGCGGCCGGACCGGGGCGATACTAGCGCCATCCGCGTGAACGGGAAGAGCTTCGCAGTGTCACGGTAGGACTGAGCCGTCGTGCCGGCACTTCGTGAGTGGTCTCAGCCCCGCATCGCCATCAGCGACTTCGAGAGCGGCCCGACCCGCTCGTCCAGGATGTGGGCATCCGGCAGCAGCGCAGCCAATTGCCGGCGGTCCAGCAGGTACACGCTCTGCACCTGGCGCATGGCACCATCGAACGTCGCCTGCTGGCCCCGGAAGCCGAGGCCCGTGCGCATCAGCTTCCTTGCCCGCAGCGTCTCCGGCAGCCAGTGGAAGCCGAGGCTGCGGAAGTGCGGCTCGATCGGGAACCAGAAGTTGGGCGTCTGCAGATAGTAGCAAGGCGCCAGCCGGCGCACGTTGCGCGCCATCGATGCCATCTTCTCCCACCCGCCGACATGCTCGATCACCGAGTTCGAGTGCACGAGGTCGAACGAGTTGTCGTCGATGTCGCCGAGCTCGGTCGCGTCACCCGCGACCGACGTGAACCGGCTGGAGGCGACGGGCGCGGCCGCCAGATTGACGAGATGGACCTCGATCCGGCTCGCCTGCATGAAGTCGCCGGCGATGTCCCAGTAGCGCTCGGTGCCGCCGATATCGATGATCCGGCAGCTGCCCTTGCGCGCCAGCACGGCCTCGATCAGCCGACGCACCTCGGCGAAGCGACGGCTACGGAAGCGGTAGGGCAGCGAGGTCTTATCGGCATAGGGATCGGCACGACCAGCCGCCTCGCTCACCAGGAGCCCGGATGCAACCTGCTTCGCCAGCATCTCTACGCGCTCCCGGACCCCGACCTCTCGATGGGGTGATACGCTAACCGGCATATGGAAAATCGCGGTTAACGCCGCGGCGGACTATTTCCGCGCCTTCGGCTTGCCCGCCCTGGCGAGCCGGCCGACCGCATGGGCGACGATGCGGCCCGCCACATAAGCCGCGTTCCTGGTCAGGTCGCGCTCCGGCACGAATTCGATCATGTCGAAACCGACGAGGGTGCCCTTCTCGATCACGCCAGCGATCAGGTCGATCACCTCGAGGTAGGTCAGGCCGCCGGGCGTCGGCGCGAGCACCGCCTGCATGATCGAGCAGTCGATCGCATCGCAGTCGATGGTGAACAGGATTTTCGCGCCCCTGGGCACGTGCTTCAGGGCTGCCGCCACGCCGCCCTCGTGCACTTGGCGCGCGGTGACGATCTCGACGCCCCAGTTGCGCGCAGCTTCCACCTCTCGGGCCCGCGCGCTGCCGACCGAGCGCATGCCGATCTGGGTGATGCCCTTGACGTGCCCCATCTCGGAGGCGCGCCGCATGGTGGACGACAGCCCCATCGGCTCGTCCATCCGCTGCTTTCGCCAATCGATGTGGGCGTCGACCTGGACGATGTGGATCGCCCCCACCTCCTCGAACGCGGCAATGAAGGGGATCGGCACGGAATCATCGCCCCCGATCATGAGCGGCAGCGCACCGGCTTTGAGGATGGAGCGGGCCGTCGTCTCGATCAAAGCCCGATTGCCGGGTCCATCCTGTGGAGCGGTTGCGAGGTCGCCGAGATCGGCCAAGCGGAATTTCGAGTCTGCCGGGTAGAGTGTGCCGCCGAGGTCGAAATCATAGTGGTCGAGCCAGTTGGATTCGAGCAGCATGGCCGTCCGCAACGCTTTCGGCGCGCCCTCGAACACCCGATTGTCCTGACCCGGATAGACCGTGCCGTGCGGCGCTCCGAACACGACGGCATCGGCGTCGAGCCGCTTCAGGTCACGGGCGTGCTTGGCGCCGAGAAAGGGATGATTGGGCGGTGTGAAGCTCGGCGTGGCGGTCATCTCGGGGCCTCCGGCTGGGGGTGATCGGGCGCGAGCCTATCGCCAAAGCGAGCCGCGCGCTCTGCCGGTAGCGCATGTCGCCCCATCACGAGGCGTGCGGAGCGTTGCGGCTTCGGCTATAGGAGTGGGCGTCGATCTCCCTTCCCTCACTCCGCCGTGGAACCCATGCGCCTCGACACCATCCTCTCCTCCCCCGAAGGCGACCGCCTGCTCGCCCAAGTCTCGACCGCGACCGGGCTCGGCCGGGCGCAGGCCGAGCAAGCCGTGCGCGCGATCGTGCCCGAGATCGTATTCGGCTTGGAGCGCAACACGTTCTCGCGCGTCGGCCTCGCCGACCTGCTCGGAGCCATCGCGTCCGGCCACCACGAAGGCTATCTCGACAATCCAGACGTGTTTCGCGATCCGACCGTTGCTGCCGACGGCAACAAGATCCTCGGTCATGTGCTCGGCTCGGAAGGGCGCGCCGACAAGGTGGCGAGCCGGCTCTCGGCGGATACAGGTATCGATCCGGGCATCCTGCGCACGCTGTTGCCGGGGCTTGCCGCGCTCGTGCTCGGCTGGGTCTTCCGCAACGGCAAGGGAGCGCTCGGCGACGTGCTGCAGAAGCTGCCGCGCGGCACCAGTGTCGACCAGGGCTCGCCTGCCGATGGCGGCTTTGGCGTGCCAGCGCCGCGCACGTCCCGAGCCTCCCCGGGAACCGGCGGGATGGGCTTCCCATCGGGCAGAGGTGACAGCTTCGATTTGCCAGATCTGGGCCGCGGCAGTGGCGGCGGGGCGCGCGACAACCCCTATGGCGACCTGTCCGACATTCTGCGCCAGGGCGGCAAGGGCTCGGGCGGCCTCACCAGCATCGTGCGCGACGTGCTGGGCGGCCTGCTCGGCTTCCAGTCGGGCGGCATCCTGGGCTGGATCATCCGGATGATCGTCACACGCTGGGGCTGGAGCATCGTCAAGCTGCTGTTCCGGAGCCTGCTCGGCGGAGGGCGGTGAGGATGCTGTAGCTCCTGCTCGCGCTCCCCGTTGCGCAATCGACCCATTCCGGTCCACAACACGCCTGCTGGCGGGCGCGCGTGCCCGAGCCAGTCGGTTCAGCGAGACAATTTCCCGGAGCCCGTCCATGCGTACTGCATTCGCCGCAACCCTGCTGTTGCTTGCGAGCAGCCTGCTTCCAGCCGCAGCCGCGGAGCAGGAAGCGCCCTCGACCATCGACGCCGTGACCGTGTTCCCGCAAGGAGCAGAGGTCACGCGCGTCGCCAAGATCACGCTCGGGGCTGGCGATCACACCGTCATTTTGCGTGACTTGCCGGCCGGGATCGAAGCGGATTCGATCCGGGTCCAGGGCGAGGCGACGCAGAGCCTGGAGATCGGCGCCGTCGATACGCGCCAGTTCTATCTCTCGGAGACGAGCAACGCCGCGTTCAATGCCTCCGAGCGCAAACGGCTGGAGGACGAGCTGGAGGCGCTCGGCGACAAGCGCCAGCAGCTCGCCGAGGCGATCGCGGTCGCCGAGACACAGAAGCAGCTGATGCAGAACCTCGCGGGGCTCCCCGTCCGGCCCGAGCCGATCGATGCCGCCGGCGGCCCGCGGACGCCCGCCGAATGGGGCGAGATCTTCGGCCTGATCGGCGACCGCCTGACCATCGCCAACAAGGCGATCCAGGACATCCGGCTCGCCATGCGCGAGGTCGACCGCAGGATCCTCGACGTGCAGAACCAGCTGAACCGCCAGCCCGGTCGCGAGGACGAGCGCACCGAGGTCAGGATCCATCTGGGCGCCGCGGCCGCGCTCGAAGCCACGCTGCGCATCCGCTATCAGGTGCCAGCGGCCTCGTGGTCGCCGTTCTACGATGCCCGGTTGGAGACCGGCGACCGCAACCAGACGCCCAAGCTCGCGCTGGTGCGCCGAGCCGTCATCGTCCAGCAAACAGGCGAGGATTGGAAGGACGTTGCCCTGACGCTGTCCTCGACCCGGCCGCAGGCCGGCACGGCCGCCCCCGGTCTGGCTTCCCTCATCGTCGATTTCGAGCCGGAGCCGAAGCCTGCCCGGTTGCGCAAGCAGAAATCGCTGCAATCCGGCGAGGACGATGGCGCGGGCCAAGTGGCGCAGGACATGGTGGCTGAAGCCCCCATGCCGGAGGCCATGGCGGCTCCCGAGCCCACGATGGTGGCGGCGTCCGAGGTCGGCGCCAACGTCACGAACGCGCCGTTCCAGGCGATCTTCGTCGTCGCCGATCGTCAGACCATCAAGGCTGGAGAGGGCGAGAAGCGGGTGCAGATCGACACACGGGCGATCGAGCCCGTGCTCTCGATCCGCGCCGTGCCCAAGCTCGCCGAGATCGCCTATCTCTATGCGAAAATGAAGCTCGAGCCGGGTCAAATCCTGTTGCCAGGCCGGGTATCGCTCTTTCGCGACGGGGTGTTCGTCGGCCACGGCGAGCTGCCGCTGCTGAGTGGGGGGGAGGAGCACGAGCTCGGATTCGGCGCGGACGATCAGGTGCGCATCGAGTTCGCGGCCCTCGAGCGGCGCAAGGGCGAGGTCGGGCTCATCTCCGCTTCATCCACCGAGAGCGTGCAGTTCAAGGTCACCGTCAAGAACCTGCACGAGCGGTCGATCTCGGTCAGGGTGCTCGACCAGATCCCGGTCACCGAGAACGAGGAGATCCAGGTCGGGCTGCTGCCGTCGACCACCAAGCCCACGCTGATGAATGTCGAGGATCGCCGCGGCGTCACCGCCTGGGACATGAAGCTCGAGCCGGACGAGGAGCGGGTGATCGACTTCGGCTACCAGGTCTCCTGGCCCAAGGACAAGCGTGTGCGCTACGAGCTGCGCTGAACGGGCCGGCGATCGTCAGGATGGCGGCACAGTCCGCCCAGATTCGATAGTGAGAAGCGGCAGGGACATGGGCATCGAGCTCGACGATATCGCAGAGGCGATCACCGCGATCGCCGATGGGCGGCCGGTCATCGTCGTCGACGACGAGGAACGCGAGAACGAGGGTGATCTCGTGCTGGCGGCCGCCAAAACCTCGCCCGAATGGATGGCGTTCATGGTGCGCCACACCTCGGGCATCATCTGCGCGCCGATCACCCAAGGTGAAGCGCGCCGGCTCGGCCTGCAGCCGATGGTCGCCGACAACGACGCGCCCTTTGCAACTGCCTTCACCGTCTCCGTCGACTATCGCGAGGGCGTGACGACCGGCATCTCGGCGGAGGAGCGCACGATGACGGTGCGCGCGCTTGCCAACAACAATTGCGGGCCGCGCGATTTCGTGCGCCCCGGCCATATTTTCCCGCTGATCGCGCGCGATGGCGGCGTGTTGATCCGCACCGGCCACACCGAAGCCGCCGTCGACCTGGCGCGGCTCGCGGGGCTGCCGCCGGTCGGTGTCATCGGCGAGCTCGTGAACGACGACGGCACCGTGAAAAAGGGCCATCAGATCGAGGCCTTCGCGCGCGAGCACAAGCTGCTGCTGGTCTCGATCGACGATCTCATCAGCTACCGCCAGCAGCGCGAGCGGCTGATCACGCGCGTCTCCGAGGCCACGATCGAGACTGCGATTGGACCGGCCAAGGCTATCGTCTACTCGACGCCGTTCGATAGCGCCCATCACGTCGCCGTCGTCTTCGGCGAGATCGGCGATGGCCGTGGCGTGCTCGCCCGCCTGCACCGCGAGGAGACGATCGGGGATGTGTTCTGGGCCGGGCACAGCGCGATCGCCCGCTCGCTCGAGCGCATCGGGACGGCGGGCCGCGGCGTCATCGTCTATCTGCGCGAAGGCGCGGTCGGCGTCATCGCCCAGCCCCGGACCGGAGAGGCTGATCGCGGCCGGCGCGAGCGCGCACGGCACGAGCAGTGGCGCGAGATCGGGCTCGGCGCGCAGATCCTCAAGGACCTGGGCGTGCGCTCGATCCGCGTGATCGGCACCCGCGAGCGCCAGTATGTGGGGCTGTCGGGATTCGGTGTCGAGATCGAGGGCACCGAGATCATCGAGGGCTAGTGTTCCGTCCCATTCATTCGATTCCGGCGAAGCTGGATCAATGAATGGAAAGACGGAACACAAACATAGAGTAGGCTAGTGGGCTGGCCATTCATTTAGGGTACTAAATGGATGAGTCAGAACACTAGAGGCACATGGCGACGACGGCCGACCTCATCATCACCAACGGCCGCATCCTCACCATGGATCCGGCCAATCCGCGCGCCGATGCCGTGGCCATTGCGCGAAACCGGATCGTCGCGGTCGGAGCCAAGGCAGACGTCTCCGGCTTGAAGTCGGCCACCACACGCCTCCTCGACGCCGGCGGGCGCACGGTGCTGCCGGGTCTGATCGAAGGCCATATGCACCTCTTCTCCGGCGCGGCCGAGCTCAGCCAGTTGTCGCTGATGGGCGTCGCCGGCTTCGCGGCGCTGAGCGACAGGGTCAGAGCCTTCGCGGCTGCCAACCCGCTCCAGGCATTGCTGATCGGGCAGTCGGCCGACTACACCGTGATCGGAGTCGAGGAGCCGCTCACCCGGCAACACCTCGACCGCATCCTGTCCGATCGGCCGATGCTGCTCTACTCGCCCGATCACCACACCGGCTGGGCAAACACCGTCGCCTTGCGCAAGGCAGGCATCCTGGACGGCCGCAAGCTCGGTGTCGGCAACGAGATCGTGATGGGGCCGGATGGGCTAGCGACCGGAGAGCTGCGCGAGGGGCAGGCGATCGAGCCGGTCTTGCTGCTCCATGACGAGGGCCTGCGCTACCGTCTCGGCCTGTCGACGGGCGGCGACCCCGTTCCGCCCGCCACCACTGCCGAGCGCGCCGCCGACAAGGCAACGCTATTGCGGGGGCTGGCACACGCCGCCCGCCACGGCGTCACGAGCTTCCACAACATGGATGGCAATCCTTATCAGTTGGCGCTGCTGGCCGAGCTCGAGGCAGCGGGCCTGCTGACGGCGCGCGCGAAAATCCCGTTTCATTTCAAAAATTTCATGGAGCTGGACGCGCTCGAGATCGCAAGCCGCATGGACCGCGACTACCGCAGCGAGATGGTGCGCTCGGGCTTCGTCAAGATGTTCGTCGACGGCGTGATCGATTCCTCGACCGCCGTCATGCTCGACGGCTATGCGGACCAGCCGGGCGTCGACTGCGATCCGCTGTTCACACCCGAGCACTTCGCGCGCGTCGCGGTCGAGGCAGACCGGCGCGGGCTGCAGATTGCCGTGCATGCGATCGGCGATGGCGCGGTCCGGATCGTGCTCGATGGCTTCGCTGCAGCGGCCAGGGCCAATGGGCTGCGCGACCTGCGTCACCGAATCGAGCATATCGAGCTCATCCACCCCGACGACATTCCCCGCTTTGAGGCGCTCGGCGTTGTCGCCTCGATGCAGCCTCCGCACGCACCGGGCATGGCGGGCCTGCCGCTGGAGCCGACCGTCTCGCGGATCGGTGAAGCGCGCTGGCCCTATGCCTATGCCTGGCGGACGCTGCGTGAAGCAGGCGCCCGCCTCGTCTTCGGAACCGATTGGCCGGTCTCGCCGATCGATCCGATGCTCGCGATCGAGGCGGCCGTCACCCGCACCGTTTGGAGACCGGGCATGCCGTCGCAGGCGCAGACGCTCGAGGAGACGCTCGCCTCCTACACGCGCGACGGCGCCTGGGTCGAGCGGATGGAAGGGCGCAAGGGCATGCTGAAATCCGGCATGCTCGCCGACGCCGTCATCCTCGACGGCGACATCGAGACGACCGCCCCGCATGCCATCCATGCGATGAAGGTGGCGACGACCATCTGCGACGGGCGTATCGTGCACGCGATGTGAGGAGCAGGCACTGCACGGGGGATGTATGTGGACGCTCATACGCGATGCGACGGTGATCACAGTCGACGGAGGATTCGGCATTCATTCGCCCGGCGCTGTACTGATCGATGGCGCCTGGATTGCCGATGTGGGCCCGAGCGAGGCGGTGGTTGCCCGCAGTCCTGTTGCCGACCACGTGATCGATGGCCGCGGCAAGGTCGTCGCGCCCGGGCTCGTCAGCACCCATAACCATGTCGGCAACACCATGTTCCGCGGCCGGGCGGAGGATGCGGGGCTCAGCTGCGTCGTCGGCATGTATCTGCCGATGTCGACTATCGTCACGCGCGAGGAGCGCTGTGCCGTCGGCTCGCTCACCTATGGCGAGATGCTGCGCAGCGGCGTCACCACCGTGCTGGAGATGGAGGAGCACGCCGACGTCTACGCATCCTTTGTGGAGAAGCTCGGGATCCGCAGCTTCATGGGCATCATGACCCAGGATGCCGATGTCGATGCCATGGCGAAGGGCGAGTACCGCTTCATCAAGCAGCTGACCGAGAGCCAGCTCGCGCAGGCCTGCGAGTTCGCCGAGAGCTGGCACGGGCGGGCCGACGGCCGCATCCAGGTGATGATGACGCCCAACATGACGATCTGCGCCTCGCCGGAGCTGTTGCGCGGTTGCCGCCGCGAGGCCGACCGGCGAGGGCTCCGCCTCAGCACGCATGTCGGCTGGGGCGCGGAGGAGACGGCGATCGTCCGCCGGCTGCACGGCGTCACCCCTTACGAGTATCTGCGCGACACCGGCCTGCTCGCCGATGACGTCTGCGTCGCCCATTGCTATGTGTCGGACGAGGCAGACACCGATGTGCTCGCGGCCTCGGGGGCTGCCGTTGCCCACTGCCCGCTGATGAATGCCGTGCGCGGCCAGATCGCGCCGATCCAGAAATACGAAAAGCGCGGCATCACCATCGGCCTGGGCATCGACAACATGTTCGGGGATTTTTTCGAGGTCGTGCGCGCTGCCGTCACCATGGCCCGCATCAAGGCCGGCCATCCGCAGGCGATGCTGGCGAAGGACGCGCTCCGGCTTGCGACCATCGGCGGCGCCAAGGCACTCGGGCTCGAGCACGAGATCGGCTCGATCGAGAAGGGCAAGCGGGCCGATCTGATCGTGCTCGACTACCGCAATTTCGGCCTCCGACCGACGCTCGATCCGGTGCAGAACCTCGTCTACCACGCGCATGCGACCGACGTGGAGACGGTGATGGTCGATGGGCGGATCGTGGTGGAGGGAGGCAAGCTGGTCCACGCCGATGCCGGGCGCCTGGTCGCTGGCGCCGAGGAAGCCGCGCAGGAAGCTTGGGGCCGGTTTGTCGAGAAGTACGGCGGCATCTCGGCGTTGCCGTCGTGAACGCCGGTAGGCCCCGATGACCCGCGTCGCCCTCAAAGCCCGGATCGATCGGTCGAGGCCGCTGCTCGACGACCCCGGCACTGGGCACAACCGTTGGCACCCAGATATTGCGCCGATGTTGACCGTCGATCCAGGCGCGATCGTCGAAATCGAAACGCGTGATGCCTATGACGGGCAGATCGGGCCGGCCTCCTGCACCGCCGATCTGGAGCGGCTCGATACGGGCCGTGTCCATCCCTTGACCGGCCCGATCCACGTGCGCGGCAGCCAGCCCGGCGACATCCTCGAGATCGAGATCATCGCTGTCGAGCCGCAAACCTTCGGCTTCACGATCCAGAGCCCGAGCTTTGGCATCTTGCGGCAGCATTTCACATCGAGTCTGCTCGTGCGCTGGACGATGACCGATGGCTTGGCCAGGTCTGGCGATCTGCCCGGAGTGAGCATTCCCGCCGATCCGTTCCTGGGTGTCATGGGCGTGGCACCGTCGCATCCGATGATGGCGCACTACATCGCGATGGAGGATCGACTGGCCGAGGAAGATCCAACTGTGCGCCCTTGCGAGTCGCGCGGCGCGACCCCGCGCCATGCTGCAAACGGGCTGAGGACCGCGCCGCCACGGGACTTCGGCGGCAACATCGACGTGCGCCAGCTGACGGCAGGCGCTGTATTGCGTCTGCCGGTCTCGGTCGAGGGCGCGTTGTTCTCGTGCGGCGACGCGCACTATGCGCAAGGCGACAACGAGTGCTGTACGGGCATCGAGATGGGGGCAATGCTGCGCTGCCGGTTCGGCTTGCGCAAGGGCGAGGCTGCCGCGCGCAACATCCGTGATGTCCAATTTTCCAGGCGCGCCGGTTCCCCGCTCAGCCAGCGCCCGATATTCGCAACGACCGGCCAGTCCTATACGCGCGACGGCACGCTCAACCGGGATGACCTCGACAAGGCGGCCGAGCACGCCCTTCTCAACATGATCGCGCACCTGTCGGCCGAATACGGCTTCCCGCGCCAGCAGGCCGCCGTGATCTGCAGCGTTGCCGTCGATCTGCGCATCAGCCAGGCCGCCAACAATCCGAACTATCTGGTGAGTGCGCTCCTGCCGACCGATATCTTCGAGAGCTGATCGCAATTGGGAGATTGTCATGCCGCGCTTTACGGACGACGAGCTGTTCGTGCCGCCGCTCACCTTCATGGGGCTGCCGCATGCGCGCCCCCTGCCGGGTAACCGGGCTGCGGTGCTCGGGCTCCCGTTCGACTGCGGCACGCACCCGACCCGCGTCGGCGCGCGCGGCGGGCCCGACGCCGTGCGCCAGATGTCGGTGCTGATGCGCCGCTTCAATCCAACCCACGCCGATTTCGATCCGCTCGGCGCCCTGAACGCCGTCGATTGCGGCAATGTCCGCCTCACGCCGGGCCAAATCGTCGATGCGTTCGATCGGATCGAGCAGGCGGTCGAGCGTGTTCTCGATGCTGGTGCGATCCCCGTTACCATCGGCGGCGATGGCTCGGTCTCGGTTCCGGTCGCGAGGGCGACGGCCAAGCGCCACAAGGGCATGGTCGCGCTCCATATCGACGCCCACACCGACGCCTATGACTACGATCCCGATGACAAATACACGGCATCGAGCCAGTTCACCCACATCGCCGAGGAGGGGCTGATCGACGCCTCCCGCTCCTGGCACATGGGCATCCGCTCGACGACCTATTTCCATGGCGTCATCCCCAAGGCGAGCGCACTCGGCTACCGCGTGGTCTCGCAGGACGAGCTGGTGCGCGGCGGCTTCGCGCAGCGGATCGCCGAGTTCCGCGACGAGGCAGCTGGCCGGCCGGTCTATCTCTGCTTCGATATGGACATCTTCGACCCGTCGGTGGCGCCGGGCGTCTGCACCCCCTCCTGGGGTGGACTGACGGCGCGCGAGGGCATCGATCTGCTGCGCTCGCTGACCGACCTCAACCTCGTCGCCATCGACGTTGCGACCGTCAGCCCGCCGCAGGACGTCGGCAATCTGGCGGCCCATCTGTGTGCGCACGTGGTCTATGAGTCGCTGGTGCTGTTGTGTCGGCAGCTGGGCCTTGCACCGGGCCAGTAGGGTCGGCGAAACCGCGCGGTCAAACCTTCTCCCTGGCGACCAGCAGCTTGTCGATGCGCCGTCCATCCATGTCGACGATCTCGAAGCGGAAGCCCTCGTAGCAGAACGATTCGCCCGCCTGCGGGATGCGGCCGAGCACATCGAGGGCAAACCCTGCGATCGTGTGATAGTCGCGATCGTCGTCGGGCCGCTTCAGGCCCAGCCGGGCAAAGGCGTCGAACACCGGCGCTCCGCCGTCGATCAGGAACGAGCCGTCCGGCCGCACGAAGATGTCGGCTTCCTCGCCAGGCGCTTCCGGCAACTGCCCGGCGATCGCGGCCAGCAGGTCCGTCTGCGTGACGAGCCCCTCGAGGTCGCCGTACTCGTCGACCACGATCGCGATCTCCGCCGTGCGCTTGCGGAATTCTTCCAGCACCTTGAGAATGGTCGCGCCCTCGTGCACCGCCAGAGGCTCGCGCGCGAGCCCGATGAGGTCGATCGGGCGGCCATCGATCTGGGCATCGAACAGATCCTGCTTGCGGATGATGCCGACGATCTCGTCGATCTCGCCACGGCAGAGCGGCAGCTGCTCGTAGGGACAGGCGCGGATCCGCTTCAGCGCCTCCGCGAGCGGGGCATCCACGTCGATCCACTCGATGTCGGGGCGCGGCGTCATCACGTCCGCGATCTGCCGCTCGCCGATCGAGAGCACGCGCTCGAGCACCTCCTGCTGCTGACGCTCCAGCAGACCCGCCTGCCGGCTCGCTGCCACCAGCAGCTTCAACTCCTCGGGCGAATGCAGGTGCGTTTCGGCATCACCCGGCTGCAGTCCGGCGAGCCGGACCACGCCGCGGCCAAGCCCGTTCAACAGGGCAATGGCCGGGCGGAAAACGGCAAGGAAGATTCGCAAGGGTTGCACGATTGCGAGCGCGGTCGCCTCGGGGCGCTGTAGCGCCAGCGTCTTGGGCGCGAGCTCGCCGAAAACAATATGGAGCGTGGTGATGAGCGTGAAGGCGATCACCACGGCAATGATGTGAGTCACGGCCGTCGAGATCCCAAACGGCAGCGCAGCGAAGGCAGGCTCGATCAGGTGCGCGATCGCGGGCTCACCGGCCCAGCCGAGCGCGAGCGAGCTCATGGTGATGCCGAGCTGGGTGGCCGCGATCTGGGAATCGAGCCGGTCGAGCGCGCGCTGGAGCTGCAAGGCATTCGGCCGGCCCTCGGCGACCAGCTGATCGACCCGGCTGCGGCGCACGGCCACGAGCGCAAACTCGGCTGCAACGAAAAAGCCGTTGGCGAGGACGAGAAAGAGCACGGCAAGAAGTGGCAGCAGCGTCAGCACGGCAGGAACATGGTGGTGGGTTGCTCGAAAACTCGGGTCAGGCGAATCACACTAGCATGCACGGGTCGTGTAAACATTCAACGGCTCGGCCAGCAGGCTTGATGCGACCCGCCGAAGGTGAGACGATTTGGCTCGAGTGCCACAGTCCTTGCGGGAGTGAAGCCATGGCGGCAGAATGGGATGCCATCGTGATCGGCGCGGGCCACAACGGCTTGGTCGCGGCTGCCTATCTGGCGAAGGCGGGCGTCAGGACACTGGTCGTCGAGAAGAACGGCTACATCGGCGGCGCCGCCGTCAGCCGCGAGATCCATCCGGGATTTCTCTATTCCAACTGCTCCTACGTCTGCTCGCTGTTGCGCCCCGAGATCATGCGCGACCTCGACCTGCCGCGTCACGGGTTGCAGGTGCTGCCCTACGAGTCGGGCGCCGTCTTCACGCGCGACGGCGGCGTGCTGGCGACCGACCGCAATCACGAGGTGATGCGGCGTGAGCTCGCCCGGTTCTCGGCGCGCGACGCGGAGGCCTACGACCGCTACTCGGCCTTCGTCATGCGCCAGTGCCGGCTGATCCGGCCGTTCCTGTTGCGCACGCCCGCCGATCCGACCTCGATGCGGCCGCGCGACCTCTCCGAGCTGATCTATCTGGCGCGCACATTCGGCAATCTGAGCGAGCAGGAGATCGGCGACATGATCCGCTTCTGGACCATGTCGATCGCCGAGTTCCTCGACGAGTATTTCGAGAGCGACGTCATCAAGGCCTATCTCGCGATCTCAGGCATCATCGGCACCGCGCTCGGGCCGATGTCGCCGGGCACGGCTTATGTGCTGTTGCATCACTACATGGGCGATGTGGATGGCTCGATCGGCGCCTGGGGTTTTGCGCGCGGCGGCATGGGCTCGGTCTCGAAGTCGATCGCGGGCGCCTTCAAGGAAGGCGGCGGAGAGATCCGCACCGGCGCAGGCGTCGATCGCATTCTGATGAAAGGCAATCGCGCGACTGGCGTCCTGCTGGACAACGGCGAGGAGATCAGGGCGAAGATCGTCGTCTCCAATCTCGACGTCAAGCGCACCTTCCTGAAGCTCGTCGAGGAGGGCGACCTGCCGGGCGACTTCGTCAAGTCGGTCAAGAATTTCAAGATCCGCGGCTCCTCGGGCAAGGTCAATATCGCGCTCGATGGCCTGCCGAGATTCCCTGCGCTGCCGGAAGGCTCACCGTGCATGCGGGGCGATCTGCACTTCACCGATTCGATCGAGCGCATGGAGCGCGCCTATGATGACTGGAAGGCCGGGCATTTCTCGACCGATCCCTTCCTCGACATGCTGATCCCGACCCAGCTCGACCCGACCATGGCGCCGCCCGGCAAGCACTTCATGACCTGCTTCGTGCAGTATTGTCCCCCGAGGATCGAAGGGCGCGACTGGACCGACGCGGATCGCGACGCATTCGGGCGCACGGTGATCGGGCAGATCGCGGACTACTCTCCCGACTTCAAGGATCTGATCCTGCACGCCGAGGTGCGGACACCGAGGGAGCTCGAGGCCGAGGTGGGCCTGACCGAGGGCAACATCTTCCAGGGCGAGCTGACCTTCGACCAATTGCTCTTCAACCGCCCGGTGCCGGGCTACGCCAAGTACCGGGCGCCGATCCGTGGCCTCTACATGTGCGGCTCCTCCACCCATCCCGGCGGCGGCGTGATGGGCGCACCGGGGCGCAATGCTGCGGCCGAGATCCTGCGCGACTTGGCCAAGCCCGCAACGATGAGCGATGCCTATGCGGTGCTGTGACGAGAGAAGCCGGGAAGGTGCCACTGATGGCCGCTAGCTTCGATGCGATCGTGATCGGCGGCGGCCACAATGGGCTCGTCGCCGCCGCCATGCTCGGCAAGGCCGGTAAGCGCGTCCTCCTGCTGGAAGCTGGCGCCACGCTGGGTGGCGCCGCCCGCACGGTCGAGATCGCCCCGGGTTTTCGTGTCTCGGAGGTCGCCCATCTCGTCACGCATCTGGCGGCACGGGTCGTCAAGGACCTCGATCTCGAACGCCACGGCCTCGCCTTTGCCGCGCCCGACCTCGCCACGATCGCTCTGACTGCCGACCGGCGTCATCTGACCATCCGGCGCGGCGAGGTCCAAGGCGAGGTCGCGGAAGCCGATGCCCTCGCGTGGGCGAGGCTGCACGCCCGCCTGCTGCGGTTCGCGGGCGTGCTGGCGCCGCTGATGGCGGAAACACCGCCACGGCTCGATCCTGGCGATCGTGCGTCGGGACTGCGCCTGGGTCGGCTCGGCCTGTCGCTGCGGCGGATGGGCCGTCCGGACATGCGCGAGCTCCTGCGGCTCGTGCTCATGAACATCGCCGACGTGCTGAACGAGGAAATCGAGGACGACCGGCTGAAGGGAGCCATAGCGTTCGATGCCGTGCTCGGCACCGCGTCGGGGCCGCTCTCGCCGGGCTCGCTGTTGAGCTACCTCTACCGTCTTGCGGGTGGTGTCGTCGGCCCGGCCGAGCGGGTGCTGCCGCCCAAGGGCGGGATGGGCGGCGTCATCAATGCGCTCGAGCTTGCGGCTCGCGCGGCCACGGTCGAGATCCGCACGTCGGCGCCGGTCGCGCGCATCCTGATCGAGGGCCTGCGTGCCAAGGGCGTCACACTGGCGAGTGGCGAGGAGCTGCGAGCCGACATGATCGTCTCGGCCGCCAATCCGCGCTCGACCCTCCTCGACATGGTCGGGGCCCGGCACCTGGAGACGGATGACGTGCGCCGCCTGACGAGCATTCGCATGAAAGGCGCCGCCGCCAAGCTCAACATCGCGCTCGACGGGTTGCCGGAGTTCTCGGGCCTCGACGCCAGGCAGATGGGCGAGCGGCTGTTGATCGCGCCCTCGGTTCGGGCGGTCGAGCGGGCGTTCGATCCAGTGAAGTATGGCGAGGTCCCGGCCGAGCCGGCGATGGAGATGGTCATACCGAGCCTCGCCGAGCCAGCGCTCGCGCCAGCCGGCAAGCACGTACTCTCGGCGATCGTACTCTACGCGCCCTATGCCCCAAAGGCTGGTCTGGATGCGGCGCGGGCTGGGATGCTGGACGCGTGCCTTGCCAGGCTCGAGCGCCACGCGCCGGGCTTTCGCAAGCTCGTCCGTCACGCCGATTTGCTCTTGCCCGCCGACATCGAGGCGCGTTGCCGGATGCCGGGCGGGCACTGGCATCATGGGGAGCTCGCCGTCGACCAGTTGCTGTGGCTGCGCCCGTTCCAGACCGCAGCGCAATACCGCGCGCCGATCGATGGCCTCTGGCTCGCCGGCGCCGGCAGTCATCCGGGCGGCAACGTGATGGGCCTCGCCGGCGCCAATGCTGTCCGCGCGATCCTGGCCGAGGAGGCCAAGTCATGAGCATCGAAGCGCGTCGCACGCCGGCGCAGGAGCATTTCCGCACGCCCTACCGCGAGACGCCATTCCATCCGCGCACCTCGGCCTGGAACCGCAACCGCTCGTGGCTGCCCTGGTCCGGCTCGATTACGGCCAACACCTACGACGATACGACGATGGAGTACTTCGCCATCCGCAGCCAGGCGGGCGTCTATGACATCTCGCCGATGATCAAGTACCGCGTGAGGGGTCGCGATGCGGAGGTCTTCATGGATCGGCTGCAGCTGCGGTCGATGGCGAAGCTGAAGCCGGGCCGGGTCGCCTACAGCGGTTGGTGCGATGCGCACGGGCACCTGATCGATGACGGCACGGTGTTCCGCCTGGGTGAGGCTGATTTCCGCATCTGCTGCCAGGAGCGGATGCTGCCTTGGATGCTCGACAGCGGGTTGGGCCTGGATGTTGCGATCGAGGACGAGAGCGAGGCGGTCGCGGGCCTGTCGCTGCAGGGGCCGTCGAGCTTTCTGGTGCTGCGCGATGCGGGCCTCGCGGAGACGGCCCGGCTGAAGCCGTTCGACCTCGCGGATGTCCGGCTCGGCGACCTGCCGGTCACGATCTCGCGCACCGGCTTCACCGGCGACCTCGGCTATGAGCTGTTCGTTGCGCCAGACCATGCGCTCGACCTCTGGGACCGCCTGTTCGAAGCCGGCCGGCTGCATGGCCTGCGCCCGTTCGGCAACGCGGCCTTGAACCTCGCCCGGATCGAGGCCGGATTCATCCAGGCGAGCGCCGAGTTCGTCGGGGCCGAGCATGCGCTGCGGCGCGACCGGCCACGCTCGCCTTTCGAGCTCGGCCTCGGCTGGATGGTCGATTTCAGCAAGGGGCATTTCAACGGACGCCGCGCCCTGCTCGAGGAGAAGGAGATGGACCGCTTGCGCTGTGTCCTGGTCGGCCTCGAGATCGAGGGCAACATCGCCGCGGACAACTCGCTCGTCTATTTCGGCCGCGGCTTCGACCGCTGGACCGAGGCAGGCCATATCACGGCGGCGGCCTGGTCCCCGACCGCCAAGCGCAACATCGCGATCGCCTCGCTGAGGCGCCCGTTCGGCATGACCGTCACCGACAATCTCTGGGTCGAGATCTATGCGCTGCGCGAGCTGATGTGGCAGAAGCTGATGCTGAAGGCGCGCATCGTCGAGCGGCCGTTCCTGAAGCTCGCGCGACGCACGGCGACGCCGCCCGCCACGCTATAGTACGGGGCAGACAGACCATGTCGTTCGAGCAGACGCAGGCCTATGACGAGAAGCTGGTGACGTTGCTGGAAGTGCTCTGGGGCAAGGGCTATCTGTCGCCAGGAGGC
>JANPDA010000383.1:0-4840 GCA_031431235.1 Hyphomicrobiaceae bacterium | reverse complement strand
ATTGGTGGCGGGGAACAAACGACGACACTCCGCCTCCCACATTCTTCCAGTCCCCAAACAATAGCCGACTAGCTGCAAGCTCCAGCTCGAGTGATCGCCAACTGACGCACCTGGCCCATCACGTCGTCGCCTGCCTGACGGCCTTATGTCTGCCCCAACCGTAACCGGAAGTGACCGACCCGGCAAGCTCCGCCCACGACGTATCGCGCGATGGATCATCCGCGACGGCAGCAGAGGCCCACGAAACAGCGTTCGCTTCACACTCAGCAGCTGACCTGTCGCACAAGCGTGACGGAATGTCGCAGAATCGATCGCAACAGATCTGGTCGGGCGAGCTGGTGCCGTGGCGTTGCCGATGCACCCGACGCGATCAGGACGGCCCGACCTTTTCCCACAGCCAGCGATCGAATTGGTCGAGGCCGTCGGGCTGGGTGCTGCAACAGGAAGGCCCGGCATGCCCCGGCGGACAGCGGCCGGTGAACGGCCGGCCCGGTCCGGCCACCCTCATCCAGCCCTGACCCACACCCGCGTGTCGTGAAACACGGCGCCGCCATAGGGGGCGCCCTGGTCGGCGCTGGTGAGCGTGTTCACGCCCTCGCCGCCTTCGAAATGGGCGTTCGGCGGGATGCTCTCGATCACGACGACGCCGGGGCGGAGCCCCGCGAAGGGCTTTGCCCGCAGGCGGATCTCGCCGCGTTGGTTGCCGACGACGACGCGCTGGCCGTTGGCGATGCCGAGGCGGGCGAGGTCGTCGGGATGCATCATCGCCTCCGGGCTCCCGTGCTTCTCGTTGGAAGATTTGGTCTCGCCGAAGCTCGAGTTGAGATAGGCGCGGGCGGGCGAGGTGGCGAGCCGGAACGGGTGCTCGGCGTCAGGCTGCTCCGTGATCTCCCAGTGGTCCGGCAGCGACGGCATCTCGCCAGCCGGGCCGACCACGCCTTCGTTGCGCGATGGGACCTTTGTCCATTGCGGCTTGAAGCGGAACTTCTTGTCGGGCCAGTTGAAGCCATTCAGATAATGCGCCGACCTGAAGTCGGGATGCACGTCGAGATCGTGGCCGTGCGGCTTCTGCTCGAGCTCGGCGAGGCTGCACCAGCCCGACGCCTGCAAGGTCGCATCGATCAGCTCGCGCGGGCTCATCTGGAAGCCCGGATGCTCGGCGCCGAGCCGCCTGGCAAGCGCACAGATCACGTCATGGTTCGAGCGGCATTCGCCCGGCGCCTCCACCAGCTTTCCCCCGAACTGGATCGTCGAGTGGCCCGAGGCCTGATAGATGTCGTCGTGCTCGAGGAACATGGTTGCGGGCAGCACGATGTCGGCCATCCGCGCCGTCTCGGTCATGAAATGCTCGTGCACGGCAACGAACAGGTCCTCACGCGCAAAGCCGGCTCTGACTTTGCGTTGCTCGGGGGCGACCGCCATCGGGTTGGTGCTCTGCACGATCATCGCCTTCACCGGCGGCCCGCCCGCGAGATCATAGGGATCGCCCGTCAGTGCCGGGCCGATGCGCGACATATCGATCGCACGGATCGAAGCGTCCTTGTGCTCGCTCGCCTCGATCAACGCCTTGTTCCAGTGGTAGAGCCCGCCTTGGGAATGCAGCGCGCCGCCGCCCTCGTGCTGCCAGGCGCCGCTGACGACGGGAATGCAGCTCGCCGCATGCATGTTGACGGCGCCGTTGCGCGAGCGGGTGAAGCCGAAGCCGAGCCGGAAGAAGGCGCGCTTGCGCTCCCCGATCAGCTTGGCGAAGGCCTCGATCTCGGCGACCGGAAGCCCGGTGATCGGGCTCGCCCAGTCGGGTCCGCGCGACCGCAGATGGGCTTCGAGCTCGGCGGGAGCATCGGCATATTTCGCCAGGTACTCGCGATCGGCATGGCCGTCGCGGAACAGCACGTGCATCACCGCGCAGGCGAGCGCCGCGTCCGTGCCGGGCCGCAGGATCATCGCCATATCGGCCTGCTCGACGGTGCCGTTGCGATAGACATCGACCGCCACGATCTTGGCGCCGCGCTCGCGCCGCGCCTTCACCGCATGCGTCATCACGTTGACCTGGGTGTTGACCGGATTGGTGCCCCAGATCACGACCAGATCGGACTTCGCCATCTCGCGGGAATCCGCGCCTGCCAGCTTGCCGGTGCCTGCGGTGTAGCCCGCATAGGAGAGGTTGGCGCAGATGGTCGAGTTCTGGCGGGAGTAGCGCTTCACATGTCGCAGCCGCTCGATGCCGTCGCGCATCACGAGGCCCATGGTGCCGGCATAGTTGTAGGGCCAGATGCTGGTCACGCCGAACTCCGCCTCGGCCGCTTCGAACCGCCCGGCGATCTCGTCGAGCGCCTCGTCCCACGCGATCGGCTCGAACTCGCCCGCCCCCTTGGCACCCACGCGGCGCAGCGGATGGGTCAGCCGGTCGGGATGATGGATCCGCTCGGCATAGCGGGCAACCTTGGCGCAGATGATGCCCTGGGTGTAGCTGTGGCGCTTGTTGCCGCGCACGCGCCCGATGCGCTTCTCGTCCAACAGCTCGATCTCGAGCGCGCAAGTGGAGGGGCAATCGTGCGGGCAGACCGAGTAGCCCAGGGCAATGCGGGCATCCATGCGTGCTGGTCCTCGTAGCGGGGGAGACGAAGCGCGACGATAGCGGGAAAAGCGGCGGCGTGCGAGGGGTCGCTCCGCATATACGGGGATTGCGCGCGCCGCTCAATCGCGCTTCACTGGGGCGCCCTGCCACAGCGTGCGTCCTTCCAATCATGCGCCACAACGGTTCCCGCGTTCCCGCCCTGACGCGCGAGATGATCGTGCGGCGATTTCCAGTATTGCCGGCGGACGATCCCAATGCCGTGCGCTTGATGACCGAGGCCGAGCTCGATGCCTCCTTCGATCGCTACTGGAATTCGATCGGGGCACCCAGCGCGCTGCATCTGTTCGGCTACGGCTCGCTGATGTGGAGGCCCGAGGACGGGTTCGGGGAGGGAAGGGTTGCGACCATCACCGGCTGGCACCGCCGCTTCTGCCTGTGGCTCTGGCGGTGGCGCGGGTCGAGAGCCAAGCCCGGCCTGATGCTCGCCGTCGAGCCGGGCGGGGCCTGTTGCGGCATGGTCTATCGGCTCGCGGGCCCGAGCGTGCGCGACACCATGCGAAAAGTCTGGGGTCGGGAGATGATCGGCAATGGCTACCGGCCGCGCTTGGTCTCCGCCGTCACCCGGGACGCGACCACACCGGCGATCACCTTCGCCGCCAACCGGCAGAGCGATCGCTACGCGGCCCGAGTGCCGATCCCCGATGCCGCGCGCTACATTGCAACCGCGGCAGGCCACGCCGGACCGAGCGCGGAGTACCTGCTGGAAACGGTGCTCAAATGCGAGCAGCTCGGCATTCGCGACCCCATGCTCTGGCAGCTGCAGGAGTTGGTCGCCCGGCATCTGATGCGCGCGGAAGGAGAAGTGCGATGACGGCTTCAGGCCGACTTGGCGAGGCCGCCTGCCGCCACTGGCGGGGGCTCGAGCCCGAGATCGTCCGCCATTTCGGGCTGTTGTGGCATGAGCCCGAGCTGCCGAATCTGGAGCACCGCGCGATGGCGCGCCTGTCGGGATGGGCCGAGCGCGAGGGTCTGCAGGTCGAGCGCGCGCCGGCCGGCATAGCAACCGCATTCATCGCCAGGAAACGCACTGGCGAGGGTCCCCGCATCGCGATCCTGGCCGAGTACGATGCTCTTCCCGGGCTCGACAACGATGCCGTGCCCTATCGCAAACCCGGCCGCAAGCGCGCGGGCCATGCCTGCGGGCACAACCAGATCGGACCCGCCAACACGGCCGCGGCCATCGCCGCGGCGCGCGCGATCTAGGAGCTGGGCCTTGCCGGCGAAATCATCCTGATCGGCACCCCAGCCGAGGAGATCGTCTGGGGCAAGATTGCCTTGCTCGAAGCGGGCGCCTTCGATGGGCTCGACGCCATCCTCGTCTCGCACGGCGACTATCAGAACGGCGCGATCTCGCGGCCCTGTCAGTCCGTCATCAATGGCGAGCTGGTGGTCGAGGGCGAATCCGGCCATGGTGGCAGCGCCAGCAAGGTCAACGCGCTCGAAGGCGTGGAGCTGGCACTGCAGGCGATCGCCGGCCTCAGGCAAGGCGAGCATCGCGATGTCCGCCTCAACCATGTGATCCGCCAGGGCGGACACATTCCCAATGTCGCGCCGGCCGAGGCGCGGCTCTGGATCATTGTCCGGCATCAGGAGCAGCCACGTGCGCTCGCGGCCTACCGGGCGTTCGTCGCGACAGCACGCGGCGTCGTCGAGGCCAATGGCCTGGGCTTTCGCGAGCAATTCATTGCCGGAACGCGGGGCTATCTGCCCAACGACACGATCGCGGAAGTGCTGCAGCGCGCGCTCGAGACGGTCGGGGCGCCGCGACATTCGAACGCCGACGTCGCCTATATGGAGGAGCTGTCGCGGGCGATTCGTCCGAGCGAGCGGATGCGGCTCGATCGGGGCTTGCGCCTCCATCGCGAGGGCAGCGACCCGTTCGGCCAGGACGATGGGGAAGCAAGCTGGCGGGTGCCGCTCGGGCGCGTCAATTGGGCGGTGCCGGAGCAGGTGCCGTTCCACCACTGGGGCATGACGGCGCTGACGGGGCATGAAGCGAGCCATGCCGGGCCGCTGATGGCGTCGGCAGCGCTGGCGATGACGGCGGTCGAGCTGATCGCCGCGCCGGATGTCTTGCGGGCGGCGAAGGCCGAGCGCGACCGGCGGGCGGCGGGCGTCGAGCTCGGGCCGGTGCTGCTCGGCGCGCGGCGCACCATGCGCGAGGAGGCGGAAGCGTTCTGGGACGGGACCTGGGTGGAGGCA
>JANPDA010000382.1:0-17636 GCA_031431235.1 Hyphomicrobiaceae bacterium | reverse complement strand
GGGCAACGTGCTGACCGAGGGCTTGATCTCGCTCGGCCCCGACTACCAGCGGACGATGGCGGCGTCGGTTCCCTTGGGCAAGCTCGGCACGGTCGAGGACATCGGCTACGCGGCGCTGTTCCTGGCCTCCAAGGAAGCGGGCTACATCACCGGTCAGACCATCATCGTCGACGGTGGCCAGATCGTGCCGGAGAGCCTGGAAGCGCTCAACCAGGCCTGAGCCAGCGACGACGATGCGGGCCGGCACGGATCGAACGGCGGCAAGTCCATGGGCATGAACTGAAGCACACGTTTGGTCGCCGGCTGCGACCGTCCGGTGTCGGCTTCCAGGACCGCCGGGAGACGAACCTCGTCTGTGATCGGGTCGACAACCGGCCGCAGCGGTCGTGCTGCGCGGGACCTCCCGCGGAACTCGCTCTCAGCTCTTCTCGGCGGACCAGCCGTCAAGCTGAACTATTGAAAAACTTGGTAGCGGAGGAGGGACTTGAACCCCCGACCTTAGGATTATGATTCCCACGCTCTAACCAGCTGAGCTACTCCGCCACGAAAGACGCCGGATATAAGGAGTGGCGATCCGCACTGTCAAGGACAAGGCGTCGACCGTGTCGCACGCCGTGCCGGCCGCGCCTCACCCCGCGGCCATCACCGAGACGTTGACCGTGCGGGACGAGCCCGAGGTCGCGCCCTTGCCGTCGGCGACGACCACCTCGAAGCTCGCATTGCGGCTGTCATTGCCGTCATGGATGAACAGGACCTTGCCGGCGAGCAGATCGGCAAGGGAGAAGCGCTCCACCGGGCTCGTCGCGTTGCCGGCGAGCACGACATGGCCACTCCGCAGATTGGAGACGCTGAAGGACAGCGCTTCGGCGGCGTCGTCGGGGTCGTAGGCGGTCAAGTCGCTCGAGGTGATGGCAACCGCCTCGCCGCGCCCGACCACCAGATGGAAGTCGCCAGCCAGCGAGGGTGGCACGTTGCGAACCTCGGCGGAGAGCGTGCCGCCCGGCTCCATGGCCAATTGCCCGTAGAGCACGTTGCCCGTGACCGAGCCATTGCTGCGGATGCTGATGAGGCCGGTGACGATCGCCCGGCCCTGCAGCATACCTTCGATCTCGGCATTGCCGGCGCGGATCGTACCGAAAACCCGCCCGTTCCTGCCCACGAACAGGCTTTCCGTCACCACCTCGCCTTCGAGGTAGCCGTGGACCTCGAGCCTGCGGCCATTGCGGATGCTGCCCTTGAAGAACGTGTCCTCGCGGATGGAGGCGTTTCTGCTGGTGTCCATGACGTTTTCTACCATCCTTCCGGCGCCGTTGGCGCGATTGATCGGAGTGCGGCGGCATACGGACGAGGCGCTTCTACCACAGTCTGTCCTTGCGCCCATACAGCTGGATGCACCCAGTTTCGGGCAATCTTCTGATTTCCCAGGAAGGCCGAGGGGCAAAGCTCGCCAGTGGGCCCGCCGATGGCCTATGCTGGCATGGATTGCAGTGTCAGCAGAACCGTCATGGGGCTGCCATATGCTATTGTTCTGATCCATTCATTCGGTACCCCAAATGAATGGCCAGCCCACTAGCCAACTCTTTGTTTGTGTTCCGTCTTTCCATTCATTGATCCAGCTTCGCCGGAATCGAATGAATGGGACGGAGCACTATCGACAGCCTGATGACACTGATGGTGACTTGCCGCAGGGCCGATGAGGGAAGTGAGATCGATGCTGGAAGCACTCCTGAAAAAGCTCGGTGCGGGAAGAGCCAAACTCGATGGCGTCGAAGCGTTTGTCCGGCTGCTCTGGGCGGGCGCCGACGAGGCGATGCTTGCCGCCCTGCCTGCCGGATCAATCGAGGGGATCGCGCAAGCCGCCTACGGCTTCGTCGGCGAGAAGCCCCTTTGCGACCACAAGATCCGTTTCCGTCAGCTGGCCGGCGAGGGTGCCAACGGCCGCGCGACGACCCTCATCGAGATCCTCAACGACGACATGCCGTTTCTGGTCGATTCGGTGATGGCCGCCGTCACCGCTCGCGACAACGGGGTGCAAATGGTGCTGCACCCGATCCTCGAGATCGCCCGCGACAGCCGCGGCAATCTCGAGGCGATCGGGGGAATGGGCGATCGCCACGGGCGCAGCGGACGGGAAAGCTTCATCCAGATCTATCTGGATGGCATCAGCGAGGAGGCGGCGCAGCACCTCGTCGCCGAAATCTCAGAGGTGCTCGGCGAAGTGCGCGAGTCCGTTGCCGACTGGAAGCCGATGCTCGCCCGTCTCGAGCAACTGATCGCGGGCTATCGGGCCTCGCCGCCGAAACTTGCCGACAACGAGCTCGCCGAGTCGATCGCCTTCCTGCGCTGGCTCGCCGACGGCAATTTCACGTTTCTGGGCATGCGCCAGCTCGATCTCGTCGGGACGCCTGAAACGGGTGATCTCGTGACGCAGCAGGAACGGGGTCTCGGCATCCTGCGCAATCCGGCTGTGCGGGTGCTCCGCCGCGGCACCGAGCCGGTGCAGTTGACGCCCGAGGTGCGGCGCTTCTTCTTCCAGCCGGCGGCCCTCATCGTCACCAAGGCCAATGCGGTCGCCCGCGTCCACCGGCGCATCCACATGGACTATGTGGGCGCGAAGATCTACGGAGCGGACGGCCAGATCGCAGGCGAGCTCAGGATCGTCGGCCTGTTCACGTCGGCCGCCTACAACCGCTCGGTCGCGGCCATTCCCTTGGTCCGCCACAAGGTCGCCCAGGTGATCGCGGCTTCGGGCTTTGCGCCAGACAGCCACGACGGCAAGGCGATTCAGAACATCCTCGAGAATTTCCCGCGGGATGAGATGTTCCAGATCGGCGTCGCGGAGCTCGGCCGAACGGCGGCGGGCATCCTCGATCTGGAGCTGCGGCCGCGGACACGTGCGTTCACGCGAACCGACGAGTTCGATCGCTTCGTCTCGGTGCTCGTCTATCTGTCGCGCGATCGCTTCTCGACCGAGGTGCGCGAGCGGATCGGGGCCTATCTCGCCCGCGTCTACGATGGACGGGTGTCGGCCTTCTATCCCAATTTCACCAGCGGTCCCCAGGTGCGGGTGCATTTCATCATCGGCCGTTACGCCGGGCCGACGCCCAAGGTCGAGCAGGGAGTGATCGAGGCCGAGATCCGCCAGATCGTCACCAGCTGGCAGGATCGGCTCGGGCAGGCGCTGAAGGCGGGCGGCTCCGTCGCCGGCGGGGGCGACCCATCCCTTCTGCTGCAGCGATACAACGGGGCATTTTCGGCGGGCTTCCGCGAGACCTTCACGCCGGCACGCGCGATCCAGGACATCGGCCGGATCGAGCAGCTCTCCGACGAGCAGCCGATCGCCATCGACTTCTATCGCGACGAGGGC
The DNA here is from genome assembly GCA_031431235.1 of Hyphomicrobiaceae bacterium. Taxonomy (GTDB): domain Bacteria; phylum Pseudomonadota; class Alphaproteobacteria; order Rhizobiales; family Hyphomicrobiaceae; genus JANNSW01. The sequence goes on along the minus strand of JANPDA010000382.1, from coordinate 14,269 downwards.
GCGCCGGAGGGCCGCGTGCGGGTTGCGCTCTATCGGCTGGGGGGCCCGATTCCATTGAGCGAGCGCGTGCCGGTCTTCGAGAATCTGGGTTTCAAGGTGATCGACGAGCGCTCCTACCGGATCGAGCCCCAGATCGGTGGCGAGCTCCGCGACGTGCGCCTCCACGACATGATGCTGGAGACGGCGGATGGCGCGGGCGTCGTGCTGGGCAAGGATGATCTGAGGCTGGAGCAGTGCTTCCTGGCGGTCATGCGGCGCGACGCGGACAACGATGCCTTCAACCGGCTCGTCAAGGCCGTCGGCTGCGAGTGGCGCGATGCTGCGCTGGTGCGGGCCTATGGCGGTTATCTGCGCCAGCTCCGCTTGCCGATCAGCCGCGAGCTGATGGCGGCGACACTCGTTCGTCATGCGGCTGTGGCGGCCGACCTGATTGCGCTGTTCCGCGCCCGGTTCGATCCCGACAACGGCCATGAGGCAGCGCAACGGGAATCGCGGGTGGGCGAGTTGAAGGGGCGGATCGAGACGGCCCTGCAAGGGGTACAGAGCCTCGATGAGGACCGCGTGCTGAGGCACTATCTGAATCTCGTGCTGTCGACGTTGCGAACCAATTTCTTCCAGCATGAGGAGAGCGGCCGCCCGCCCCCGCAGATCGCCTTCAAGCTCCGAAGCGGTCTCGTCGATGGCATGCCGGAGCCGCGCCCCTTTGCCGAGATCTGGGTCTATTCCCCCCGCGTCGAAGGCGTGCACATGCGGTTTGCGCCGATTGCGCGCGGCGGCCTCAGATGGTCCGACCGGGCGCAGGATTTCCGCACCGAGGTGCTCGGCCTCGTCAAGGCGCAGCAGGTCAAGAACACCGTGATCGTGCCGCAAGGCGCCAAGGGCGGCTTCCTGCCGAAATGGCTGCCGGCGCCGAGTGACCGCGAAGCCTACATGAAAGAAGGCATTGCCGCCTACGAGCAGTTCGTCTCGACGCTGCTGGACTTGACCGACAACATCGTCGAGGGCGCGATCGTGCCGCCCCTGCGCGTGGTGCGCCACGACGGCGATGATCCTTACCTGGTGGTCGCGGCCGACAAGGGCACGGCGACCTTTTCCGATTTTGCCAATGCCATCTCCGCGCGCCACGACTTCTGGCTGGGCGATGCCTTCGCCTCGGGCGGCTCGGCGGGCTATGACCACAAGAAGATGGCGATCACTGCGCGCGGCGGCTGGGAATGCGTGAAGCGCCATTTCCGCGAGATCGACGTCGACATCCAGAAGATGCCGTTCCAGGTGATCGGCGTCGGTGACATGTCGGGCGATGTGTTCGGCAACGCGATGCTGCTGTCGCCCACGATCCGGCTCGTGGCCGCGTTCGACCATCGCGACATCTTCATCGATCCCGATCCCGATCCGGCATCGAGCCTGGCCGAGCGCCAGCGGCTGTTCGCGTTGTCGCGTTCCTCCTGGCAGGACTACGACAAGGGCAAGTTGTCGGCTGGCGGGGGCATCTTCGCGCGTTCCGCGAAATCGATCCCCTTGTCGCCCGAGCTGCGCGCGCTGGTCGGGGTCGACCGCGGCAGCCTCGCGCCGATGGAGCTGATGAATGCGATACTGAAGGCTCCCGCCGATCTCCTGTGGTTTGGCGGCATCGGCACCTATGTGAAGGCGTCGAGCGAGACCGACGAGCAGGTCGGCGACCGCGCCAATGACCAGATCCGGGTGACGGGCGCGGAGCTGCGCGCCAAGGTGATCGGCGAAGGCGCCAATCTCGGCTTGACGCAGCGCGGGCGCATCGAGTTCGGCCGGCGCGGCGGGCGCATCAACACCGACTTCATCGACAACTCCGCGGGCGTCAACTCGTCCGACCAGGAGGTCAACATCAAGATCGCGTTCGGGCCGGCACTCGCGGCAGGCAAGCTCGATATCGCTGCGCGCAATGCCGTCCTCGTCAGCATGACGGACGATGTCGCGCGCGCCTGCCTGCGCAACAATTACCAACAGGGTCTTGCGCTTTCGCTCGGCCAGAGCCGCGGGCTCGCCGATCTGGGCTTCCAGCAGCGCCTGATCCGCGCACTCGAGGACGACAAGCTGCTCGACCGCCAGATCGAGGCGCTGCCGAGCGATACCCAGATCGACGAGCGGATGAAAGCGGGCGAGCCGCTGACACGCGCCGAGCTCGCCGTGCTGTTGAGCTACGCCAAAATCGCGCTGTCGCGGGAGTTGCTCGCGAGCACGGTGCCCGACGATCCCTACCTGTCGGCCTCGCTCGCCGACTACTTCCCCGAGCGGATGCGGCGCGAGTTCCGCCCCGAGATCGAGGGCCACAAGCTGCGCCGCGAGATCATCGCCACGCAATTGACGAATGCGGTCATCAATCGCGGCGGCTCGACCATGGTGGTTCGGCTCGAGGAGGAAACGGGGCACTCGGCGGCGAGCATCGTCGGGGCCTTCGCGGCGGTCAGTGCGATCTATCGGCTCGACGGCACCTGGGCGCGGATCGACGCGCTCGACAACGCCGTGCCGGGCGCCGTCCAGCTCGAGCTCTATCGCGAGGTGCAGGACCTGGTGCGCCGCCAGACGGCCTGGTGCCTGAGGAAGGCCCGGCTCGCGGACGGCCTGTCGAAGGTCGTCGAGCGCTTCCGGCCGGGGGTCGAAGCCTATCGCGCCTCGCTCGCGTCGAGCCTGACGCCGCGCCAGCGCTCGCGTCTCGACACCGCCAAGGCCCGACTCGAGGCTGCCGGCGTCCCCGCGGCGCTCGCCGTCGAGGTCGCGAGCCTCGATTGGGCCGCCGAGGGACCCGGTGTCGCCGTCGTCGCGGAGGTCGCGGGCCGGCCGATCGCCGACGTCGCGAGGATCCACGCCGAGGTCGGCGATCATTTCCGGTTGAGCGATCTCAGAGCCTCGGCCGAAATGTTGCCGGTCACCGACTATTTCGAGCGCCTCGCGATCAATTCCACGCTATCGATCCTCTCGGACGCTCAGCGCTCGATCACCGAGGACGTGATCCGCTCGGCCAATGGCGGGGAGGCGACGCTTGCCGGCTGGCTCGATCGGCATGGTCAGGCGGCTGCGCGCGCGAAGGCGGGGCTCGACGAGACGATCGACAGCGGGCAGGCGACGCTCGCTCGCCTGTCGGTTGCCGCGGCACAGGTGCGAGAGCTGGTGGTCGGCTGAGTTTTGGGGGAAGGGGACGGGAATGGCGGTCGATCAGGGCGCGGGCGTGAGGCCCGCAGGCGCCACAGCTACTCTCGAGCAGCCGCGCGTCGGCAAGCTCGGCATCTTCGGCTGGGTGCTCTACGAATGGGCGGCGCAGCCCTTCTATGCCCTGATCGTCACCTTCCTGTTTGCCCCCTATTTCGCCAATGCTTTCATCGGCGACCCCGTCGCTGGCCAGAGTCTCTGGGGCGTTGCGACGGCAATCGCGGCCATTTGCATCGCGGTGCTGAGCCCGATGGTCGGGGCAATCGCGGACGCAAGCGGGCGGAGGAAGCCCTGGCTCGCCATCTCATCGGTCCTGTTCGTCGCGGGCATGTCGACCCTGTGGCTGGCAGCGCCGGGCCGCGGCGACCTCGTCTATCTGGTGCTGGCCGGCTACATCATCGCCTGGATCGCGGCGGAGGTGAACGCTGTCTTCGTCAACTCGATCATGCCCAAGCTGGTGCCGCAGTCGAGCCTCGGGCGGCTCTCCGGGATCGGTGCGGCGGCGGGCTACGCGGGCGGGCTCGTCGCCCTCGTCGTCATGATCGGCTTGATCGCGCCCGACCCGGTCACCGGCAAGACCATGCTCGGCCTCGATCCGATCATCGCGCTCGACCAGACGACGCGCGAGGGCGACCGGCTGGTCGGGCCGTTCGCCGCGCTCTGGTTCCTCGTTTTCGTCATCCCGTTCTTTCTGTTCACGCCCGATCCCAAGGCCGACAAGCCGTCGGCCCACCCGGTCCGCGACGGACTGCATGAGCTCGGCAACACCTTCCACGAGATCCGGCGCTACGGCAACATCGTGCGCTTTCTGATTGCGCGCATGCTCTACCAGGACGGCTTGAGCGGCGTCTTCACGTTCGCGGGCATCTACGCGGTCAGCTTCTTTGGCTGGCAGCTGCTGGAGAGCGGCTTGTTCGGCATCATCCTCTCGGTTGCGGCCATGCTCGGCGCCACGGCCGGCGGCTTCATCGAGGACAAGCTCGGAGCCAAGACCGTGATCCTGGGCGCGCTGGTGCTGGCGATCCTTGCGACCATCGGCGTGCTCTCGATCGACAGCAGCCACATCCTGTTCGTGCTCGCGGTGCCGCCGAAGCTGGCAGGCGGGGGGCTCTTTGCCTCGATCCCAGAGATGGCGTTCATCGGCTTTGCCGTTGTTGTCGGCATCGTCGCGGGACCTTTGTTCTCATCGAGCCGCAGCCTGGTTGCGCGCATCTCGCCACCCGACAAGCTCGCCCAGTTCTTCGGCCTGTTCGCCTTCTCGGGCAAGGCGACGAGCTTCATCGCGCCCCTGCTGATCGCGGCCGCAACCGCCCTCACCGGCAACGAGCGGCTCGGCGTCGCCGTCGTGCTCGTGCTGCTGGTCGCCGGCCTGCTGATGATGCCCTGGGTCAGCGCCAAGCGGCACGGCGAGTAGCCCGGCTCGATCATCAAACCGGCCTGTCGTCGCCGCCGGGTCGGGTAGGATGCGCCGAGTTGCAGGCGCCGGGGTCGGGGGGCGACTCGGAGTAGATTGCGGTCGTCGTGGTTGCGCGGCCCACTCGGGGCTTGCGGTTGGGGCAATGCCAATGACGACGGGCGCGTTCTCCCGCCCCTGGTGCGACCCTGCACGGCTTCTCCACAGGCCGCCCACAGCTTCTCCTGCTTTCATCTACATCTGGTATCTGCATTTGATTTCGACACCAGATGTTGTTTTTCCCCTTCGCGCTTTCACCGAATCGCCATAGTTTGGTCGAGGCGGGTTTCGCGTGCTCGTGTCCCGCATTCAGACTGAGTTTCGTTGCGTCGCGGTTCTCCCGGCCCGTTTGCCGGTGGAGCGCTGCTGTCTGCGTACGCGTTCGACTTCGAATGTACGCGGAGCGCCTGGGGCTGAACCCGGGGTTTCGTGGGGGCATCAGCAGAACACCATGACACTCGAGCGGTTCCGCCTTGCAGCGGATCAGCCGGGACTTTCGGGGGCAACGAGCATGCGCATTCTTCGGCACTTCACCACGGCCGGAAGCCAGGCCTATGACGGCATCGAGTTCCGCAGCGCGACCAGCGAGATCCGCAATCCGGACGGCTCGGTCGTGTTCCGCCTGGAGAATTTCGCGGTTCCCGCCGATTGGAGCCAGGTCGCGGCCGACATCCTCGCGCAGAAGTATTTCCGCAAGGCCGGCGTGCCGATGCGCCTGAGGAAATTCGAGGAAAGCACGGTGCCGAGCTGGTTGTGGCGCTCGGTCGCCGACGAGAAGGCGCTGGCAGAGCTGCCCGAAGCAGAGCGCTTCGGCGGGGAATCCGATGCCCGCCAGGTGTTCGACCGGCTGGCCGGCACCTGGACTTACTGGGGCTGGAAAGCCAGCTACTTCTCCTCCGAGGAGGATGCCAAAGCCTTCTATGACGAGCACCGCTTCATGCTTGCGAGCCAGATGGCCGCTCCCAACTCGCCGCAATGGTTCAACACCGGGCTGCACTGGGCCTATGGCATCGATGGCCCGAGCCAGGGGCACTACTATGTCGACCACCAGAGCGGCCAGCTCGTGCGCTCCCAGAGCGCCTACGAGCACCCCCAGCCGCACGCCTGCTTCATCCAATCGGTCGAGGATGATCTCGTCAACGAGAACGGGATCATGGACCTCTGGGTCAGGGAAGCGCGGCTCTTCAAGTATGGCTCCGGCACCGGCTCCAACTTCTCGCGGTTGCGCGGGGAGGGCGAGAAGCTGTCGGGCGGGGGACGCTCCTCGGGCCTGATGAGCTTCTTGAAGATCGGCGACCGGGCAGCGGGCGCCATCAAGTCGGGCGGCACCACGCGCCGCGCGGCCAAGATGGTCGTCGTCGACATCGACCACCCCGACATCGAGGCCTACATCGATTGGAAGGTGAAAGAGGAGCAGAAGGTCGCCGCCCTCGTCACCGGATCGAAGACCGTGCGCAAACACATGAAGGCTGTGATGAAAGCCTGCGTCAATTGCGAGGGCGAGGGCGTGCTGCCGGAGGCGGGCAAGGACGAGCGCTGCTTCGACCCGACCAAGAATCCGGCTTTGAAGCGTGAGGTTCGTGCCGCCCGCAAGGCGATGGTGCCGGACAACTACATCCAGCGCGTGATCCAGTTCGCGCGCCAGGGCTTCAAGGACATGGAGTTCGACATCTACGACACCGACTGGGATTCGGAGGCCTACCGCACGGTTTCGGGCCAGAACTCCAACAACTCGGTGCGCGTCACCGACGAGTTCCTCGACGCGGTGCTCGAGGATCGCGACTGGGCGCTGAATGGGCGCTCGACCAAGCGCGTGGTGAAAACGCTGAAGGCGCGCACGCTCTGGGAGAAGGTCGGCTATGCAGCCTGGGCCTCTGCCGATCCCGGCATCCAGTTCCACACGACCATCAACGATTGGCACACCTGCCCGCAGTCCGGGCCGATCCGGGCGTCGAACCCGTGCTCGGAGTACATGTTCCTCGACGATACGGCGTGCAATCTCGCATCGTTGAATCTGATGCGGTTCAGGCAGGTCGCCAATTCGTCAAATCGTCAAATCGCCAACTCGGATCCATCGAATTCACGACCTGGCGACTTGGCGACTTCACGATCCACCGAGTTCGACATCGCCGCCTACGAGCACGCCGTCAGGCTGTGGACCATCGTGCTCGAGATCTCGGTCACGATGGCGCAGTTCCCCTCGCCCCAGATCGCCGATCTCTCCTACCGCTTCCGCACGCTGGGGCTCGGCTATGCCAACATCGGCGGGCTGCTGATGGCGGCGGGCTTGGGCTACGACTCCAATGAAGCCCGCGCGTTGTGCGGCGCGATCACAGCCATCATGACGGGCGTCGCCTATGCGACCTCGGCCGAGATGGCCAAGGAGCTGGGGCCATTCCCCGGCTACGCCGAAAACTCCCGCGACATGCTGCGCGTGATGCGCAACCATCGCCGCGCCGCCTATGGCCAGCATGACGGATACGAGAAGGTACGCACCTCGCCGGTGGCCCTCGATCACGTGTCCTGCCAGGACAAACGCCTGATCATCGCCGCGAAGTCGGCTTGGGACCGGGCGATCGAGCTCGGCCAGGAGCATGGCTACCGCAACGCACAGACGACCGTCATCGCGCCGACCGGCACGATCGGCCTCGTCATGGATTGCGATACGACCGGTATCGAGCCCGATTTCGCTCTCGTCAAATTCAAGAAGCTCGCGGGCGGGGGCTACTTCAAGATCATCAACCAGACGGTGCGTGCAGCCCTCGTCGGGCTCGGCTACCTGCCCGGCGAGATCGAGGCGATCATCGACTATGCGGTTGGCCGCGGCTCGCTCGCGGGTGCGCCTGCGATCAACCATGCGACGCTGAAGGCCAAGGGGTTCACCCCTGAGAAGATTGCCGCGGTCGAAGCCAATCTGGCTTCCGCTTTCGACATCAAGTTCGTTTTCAACAAGTGGACGCTCGGGGAAGAGTTCTGCGTGAAGACGCTGAAGCTCAGTGCGGAGCGGGTGTGCGCACCCGACTTCGATCTGCTCGCTGAGATCGGCTTTTCGAAGAAGGAGGTCGAGGCGGCCAACGAGCATTGCTGCGGCGCGATGACGCTCGAAGGGGCGCCCGCCCTCAAGGCCGAGCATCTGAAAGTGTTCGATTGCGCGAGCCCGTGCGGCAAGAAGGGCAAGCGCTACCTGTCCGTCGAGAGCCACATCCGCATGATGGCGGCGGCGCAACCCTTCATCTCGGGCGCCATCTCCAAGACGATCAACATGGCGAACGCAGCATCGGTCGAGGACTGCAAGGAAGCCTACATGCTGTCCTGGCGGCTCGCCGTGAAGGCCAACGCCCTCTACCGCGACGGCTCCAAGCTGTCGCAGCCACTCTCGGCACAAGTGCTGGGGGAGGTCGACGACGACGAGGATTTGGTCGACGCGCTGTCGTCCGACAAGCCGTCGGGCCAGCGCGCGGGACTGCTCGCCGAGCGCATCGTCGAGCGGGTGATCGAGCGCGTGCGCGACAAGGCCGAGCGCGACAAGCTACCCGGCCGGCGCAAGGGCTACACCCAGAAGGCGAGCGTTGGTGGCCACAAGGTCTACCTGCGCACGGGAGAGTACCATGACGGGCGGCTCGGCGAGATCTTCATCGACATGCACAAGGAAGGCGCTGCCTTCCGCTCCTTGATGAACAATTTCGCCATCGCCATCTCGCTCGGCCTGCAATACGGCGTGCCGCTGGAAGAATATGTGGACGCCTTCTCCTTCACCCGCTTCGAGCCGGCCGGTTTCGTGCAGGGGAACGAAGCGATCAAGAACGCGACCTCGATCCTCGACTACATCTTCCGCGAGCTCGCCGTCTCCTATCTCGGGCGCAACGATCTAGCCCATGTGGACCCATCCGCGATCGGCAACACGGTATTGGGCGCCGGCGATGGCGAGGGTGGTCTCGAGGCGGCGCCCGCGGTCGAAGCGCATCGGCTGGTCTCGCGCGGCCTCACCCGCGGCGTGCTCTCCGACCGGGTCGTCGTCTATGCCAACCAGGGCCTGGCGACGGCGGTTGCCGAAGCGCGGCTGCAGGCGGGGCCGGTTGCCTCCCTCCAGCACGAGATGCGCGGCACCTTCACCTCGCCGGTGGGGGGCATCGCCGGCTCGCTCGCCCTCGATATGAGCCGGATCACGGAAGCGATCACCACGAGCGTCTCGGCGATCCGTGACATCTCGCGGGGCGACCGGGCGGCGGAAGCCCGCGTCAAGGGCTACGAGGGCGAAAGCTGCCCCGAATGCGGCAACTTCACGCTCGTGCGCAACGGCACCTGCCTCAAATGCGACACCTGCGGCGGCACCACCGGCTGCTCGTGATGAGATCGGCAGCCTCCGGCACGCGGGGACTGCCCCTGCCTTCGTGGTACAAAGATAAGGACGGATCATGAGGCTTTTCAGAGCCAAGCCCGATATCGACGCCGTCCATCTGCTCGCCGACCATCTGGAGGCGGTGCTCGGGCTGACGGATGAGCTGAAGGCATGCTCCTACGTCCCGCATGCGCCCTCGCTCGATGCCAGCTCCTCACAGATCCTCGATGATCTCGCGCGGCTCTCGGCCTTCGTCGAGCGGCTGCAGGCGATCGAGCTGGCGATCGCGACCAAGCTCGGTCACGCCCGCAAGTCGGCCGATCGCCTCGCCCGCTCGGACGCCAAGCTCAAACCCTTTGCGATGCTGTTCCTGGCGGGCACCGCCTCCTTGAGCGAAGCCTTGCCGCGCATCGCCGATCCGAGCGAGGACATCTTCAATCACAGCGATCAGCCGATCACTTTCCTGAAGCGCCGGGCGATGTTGCTGCCCGAGCGAGGGACCATCGAGGGCATCGCCAGCCTGCGCCCCGACGGGGGCTATCTGCTGTTGTCGCTGGTCGCGCTGGGCGCGCTCGTCGAGCTGATCGAAACGAGCCTGACCACGCTCGACACCCACTATGGAATTTACGAGTTGGAAACCGCGGCCGAGCTGGTCGCCGAGCCGGCTGAGCCATTGCCCGACCGGCTGAGCGAGCGCCTCAAGCGCATTGTGCAGAGCTAGGAGCCCGGAGTCACGAGTTCCAATACCGAAGCCGTCTTGCCCGCGAAGGCGGGCATCCAGGCGAATACCCGCGTCCTGTCATCTGCTTGTCTGGCTTCCTGCCTGCGGGGGGATGACGAGCCGGGTGGGGGCTTCCGACGAACTGATCGAGCATGCCCGGTGTCAGTGTTCCGCCCCATTCATTCGATTCCGGCAAAGCTGGATCAATGGATGGAAAGAGGGAGCACAAACAATGAGGTGGCTAGTGGGCTGGCCATTCATTTGGGGTACCGAACGAATGAGTCGGAACACTGGCGTTTCCACCGCGCCTGAGAATTCCGCAACGACCTTCTTGGCAAGGGGCTTGCACCTTCCTATCTCTATCGCAATCTAGGACTCGCGTCACGGGCCTCAAATCGCCATGGTCGTGCGGCCTCCTGGGCGCGCTATGCTCACGTCCCTCCTTTCCGACTAGGAAACAGGATGAACTCGAATTTCCGGAATTTCGCCATCTGGGTGATCATCGCCATCCTGCTGATTGCGCTGTTCAACCTGTTCCAGAGCCAGGGGCAGCATGCGCGGGCAAACGAGATCAGCTACTCAGAGTTCAAGACCGGAGTGGACGCGGGCAATGTCAAGGAAGTGACGATCGCGGGCAACCGCATCACCGGGCAGATGGAGGACGGCAAGACCTTCACTACCTTCTCGCCGTTCGATCCGGGCATCGTCGATCAGCTCTTTGCCAAGCAGGTCAAGATCATTGCCAAGCCTGGCGACGAGGGCGAGCCCACGCTGCTGACGGTTCTGATCAGTTGGTTCCCGATGCTGCTGTTGTTGGGCGTCTGGATCTTCTTCATGCGCCAGATGCAGTCGGGGGGCGGCCGTGCCATGGGCTTTGGCAAGTCGAAGGCAAAGCTTCTGACCGAGCGCTCGGGCCGGGTGATGTTCGACGATGTCGCTGGCGTCGATGAGGCCAAGGAGGACCTGCAGGAGATCGTCGAGTTCCTGCGCGATCCCCAGAAGTTCCAGCGTCTGGGCGGCAAGATCCCGCGTGGCGCGCTCCTCGTGGGCCCGCCCGGCACCGGCAAGACGTTGTTGGCACGTGCGATCGCGGGCGAGGCCAATGTTCCCTTCTTCACCATCTCGGGCTCGGATTTCGTCGAGATGTTCGTCGGTGTCGGCGCGTCGCGGGTGCGCGACATGTTCGAGCAGGCCAAGAAGAATGCGCCCTGCATCATCTTCATCGATGAGATCGACGCGGTCGGGCGCCATCGCGGCGCGGGGCTGGGCGGGGGCAATGACGAGCGCGAGCAGACCTTGAACCAGCTGCTGGTCGAGATGGACGGATTCGAGGCGAACGAGGGCATCATCCTGATCGCCGCGACCAACCGGCCCGACGTGCTCGATCCGGCGTTGCTGCGGCCCGGCCGCTTCGATCGCCAGATCACCGTGCCCAATCCCGACGTCGTCGGCCGTGAGAAGATCCTGAAGGTGCATGTGAAGAAGGTGCCGCTCGCCCCCGATGTCGACCTGAAGGTGATCGCACGCGGCACTCCGGGCTTTTCGGGCGCCGATCTCGCCAATCTCGTCAACGAGGCGGCGCTGCTGGCTGCCCGTCGCTCCCGGCGTATGGTGGCGCAGAAGGAGTTCGAGGACGCCAAGGACAAGGTGATGATGGGTGCCGAGAGGCGCTCCATGGTGATGAGCGAGGAAGAGAAGCGCAACACGGCCTACCACGAGGCGGGTCACGCCATCGTCGGGCTGTTGGTGCCCTACGATCCCCTGCACAAGGTCACCATCATCCCGCGCGGCCGGGCGCTGGGCGTGACCATGAACCTGCCGGAGGGTGATCGCTACAGTCGCACCCGCGAATGGTGCGAGGCGCGCCTTGCCGTGCTGTTCGGTGGGCGCGAATCCGAGATCATTCTGGGCGGCGAGAAGAATGTGACGAACGGCGCGACTGGCGACATCCAGATGGCGACGGTGCTCGCCCGCGCCATGGTGATGGAATGGGGCATGTCCGACAAGCTCGGCCGCGTCCGCTACGCCAACAATGAGCAGGAGGTGTTCCTCGGTCATTCGGTCACGCAGACGACCAACATGTCGGGCGCAACCGCCAAGCTCGTCGACGAGGAGATCCGCCAGCTGATCACCACGGGCGAGGCGACCGCAAAGCGGATCCTGACGGAGAGCATCGACAAGCTGCATGCCGTTGCTCATGCGCTGCTCGAGTTCGAGACGCTATCGGGCGAGGAGGTCAAGCAGGTGATGCGCGGCGAGCTGATCGTGCGCGATAGCGGCGAGGCGCCGAAGGGCCCGACCGGCTCCGTGGTGCCGACCGCGGGACGCCAGCGGCCCAACCGCGAAGGCGGAGAGCCCTCGGGCGGGATGGAGCCGCAGCCGACCTGAGGCGGACTGTCAGGCCGAAGGCTTTTCCTGGTGACGAAGGCCGCGGGCACGAGCTTGCGGCCTGCGCACGAGTACCCACCATCTCCATTGAGCGAGTTACCGGCGGGAATCCAGACAAGCAGATGATGTCGCGTGGATAATTGGCTGGATGCCCGCCTCCGGCCTCCGCCGGGGCAGACTATGCGGGCAGGACGGCTTTGGTATGGGAGCTTGTGACTCCAGGTACCAGCGGACGTCGTGGCGAATGCGGTTCCCTCTTGTCAAGGCAGGCGCGGTCGGGCGATCTAGGTTGGCATGCCGGCGCCAACGCGCGGCTGCCGATCATCAGCCGGAGTGCGCCATGGATGACAACCATACGCCGTTCGATGCCTTGCCCCACGAGGGGCAGCTGCGGCGGCTGAAAGCATTGGCCGATGTCTCGCTCGCCCGCTTCGAGCTGCCCCAGGGCGCGTCCGCCAGACTGATCAATCTGTCGGAGAACGCAACCTACAGGGTCGATGACCCGGCGAGTGGCCGGCGCTGGGCGCTGCGCATCCATCGCGACGGCTATCACACGACCAACGGCATCGCGTCCGAGCTCGCCTGGTGCGTGGCGCTTCGCAAGGACGCGGGCGTCACCACGCCCGTGCCGGTTCCAGGTCGCGACGGGGCATTGATCCAGTCGGTTCGCCATCCTGGCCTGCCGCGGCCGCGCAACGTCGTGTTGTTCGATTGGGAGACGGGTAGCGAGCCCAGGGAAAACGACGTTGCCGGCTTCGAGGTGCTGGGCGAGACGGCCGCTCGCATGCATCGCCATGTGCGCTCCTGGAAGAAACCAGCGCGCTTCGAGCGGATGACCTGGGATTTCGCGACGAGCCTCGGGGACAGGCCCCATTGGGGCCGTTGGCGAGACGGCATGGGAATGACCCCTGACAAGGAGCGGATCTTTGCGGCGACCGTCGAGCTGATCGGCCGCCGCCTCGAGCGATACGGCAAGGGCGCGGACCGCTTCGGGCTCATCCATTGTGACATGCGCCTCGCCAACCTCTTGATGGATGGCGGAGCCGTCAAGGTGATCGATTTCGACGACTGCGGTTTCTCCTGGCTGCTCTATGACTGTGCGACGACGGTCTCCTTCTTCGAGCACCGGTCCGAGGTGCCCGGGCTGCTGGCAGCCTGGGTCAACGGCTATCGCAAAGTCGCCGAGCTGTCGGCCGAGGACGAGGCGGAGGTCCCGACCTTCGTGATGCTGCGCCGCTTGCTGCTGGTCGCCTGGATCGGCTCGCATGCCGAGACCGAGTTGGCCCAGTCGATGGGCGTCGACTACACCGCCGGCACGGTCGCGCTGTGCGAAACCTATCTCGCGGGATGCGGGTGAGCGATTTCAAGGGGAGCGGTGACGTGAGCGGGAGGTCCGAGATTGGCGAGCCGGCCATACGTCCGTGGACCGCGTGCGTGCTCACGCTGTTTCCCGTGCTGTTTCCCGGGCCGCTCGGGGCCTCGCTTGCCGGCCGTGCGCTCGGCGAGGGCCGGTGGGGGCTGGCGGCAACTGATATCCGCAGCTTCGGCACGGGTCCGCACCGCTCGGTCGACGATACGCCGGCAGGTGGCGGCGCCGGCATGGTGCTGCGGGTCGACGTGCTCGCCGCCGCCATCGACGATGCGGTACGGCGCGCCCCGCCGGCGACGCCGCTGCTCTGCCTGTCGCCGCGTGGCCGGCCGCTGGTGCAGTCCCGCGTGCGCGCGCTCGCGCGAGGTCCGGGCGCAATCCTTCTGTGCGGGCGCTTCGAGGGGTTCGACGATCGCATCGTCGAGGCACGCGGGCTCGAGGAGGTCTCGATCGGGGACTATGTGCTCTCGGGCGGCGAGTTGGCGGCGATGGTTCTGATCGACGCGGTGGTGCGCCTGCTTCCGGGCGTCATCGGGGCCGAAGCTTCCCTCGCCGAGGAGAGTTTCGAGACGGGCCTGCTCGAATACCCCCAGTTCACGCGGCCGCGCAGCTTCGAGGGGCGCGAGATCCCCGACGTGCTGCTCTCGGGCGATCATGCCCGCATCGGCCGCTGGCGGCAGGCGGAGGCGTTGCGGCTGACACGGTTGCGCCGCCCGGACCTGTTAGTGTTCTGACTCATTCACCCGGTACCCCAAATGAATGGCCAGCCCACCAGCCAACTCTATGTTTGTGTTCCGTCATTCCATTCATTGATCC
>JANPDA010000381.1:0-3711 GCA_031431235.1 Hyphomicrobiaceae bacterium | reverse complement strand
GCCACGTAGAACCCGCCTTCGCCCTGCACCGGCTCGATTATGACAGCGGCGACCCGGGCCGGATCGACGTCGGCCGAGAAGAGGTCCTTCAAACCGCTGAGCGCATCCTCGACCGTCAGGTCGAAATAGGGTTTTGGGAAGGGCGCATGGAAAACCTCGGCCGGGAACGGCCCAAAACCCTTCTTGTAGGGAACGACCTTGCCGGTCAGTGCCATGCCCATCATGGTGCGGCCATGGAAGGCGCCGGTGAAGGCGACGATGGCGGTCCGGCCAGTGGCGACGCGTGCGATCTTGACCGCATTCTCGACGGCTTCGGCGCCGGTCGTGACGAACATCGTCTTCTTGGCGAAATTGCCGGGTGCGGCCTTGTTGAGGCGCTCGGCGACGGCGATGTACTCCTCGTAGGGAGCCACGTTGAAGCAGGTGTGAGTGAAGTCCTCGAGCTGTCTGGCGACGGCGGCCATCACCTTGGGGTGCCGGTGGCCGGTGTTGACGACGGCGATGCCGGCGGCAAAGTCGATGTAGCGCTTGCCCTCGACATCCCAGACTTCCGCGTTCTTGGCCTTGTCGGCATAGACCGACTTGGTCGCGATGCCGCGCGGAACAGCCGATGTCTGCCGGGCCTTCAAGGCCTCGCTCTTGGTTGCCATGGCGCTTCTCCTCCGATCGGGCGTTCTCGCCATCCTAGGCGCGGCCGGCCCATTTGTCCTCATCGTCCTCAGCCGATAGCACTGGTCAATATATTGAGCAAGCGCGTTCAATATGCTTAAACGCTCGGACTCGCGTGCGGCTTGCGCATGGAGAGGGGAGCGATGGCAGCGACAGAATTCGACGTGGGAGGGCGTTTGAAGGAGGTGCGGCTCGCGGCCAACCTCTCGCAGCGCCAGCTCGCCGAGCGCGCGGGCGTGACCCACGGGCTGATCTCGATGCTGGAAGCCAACAAGAGCTCGCCATCGGTCGCCTCGCTGCGCAAGATCCTGGGCGGCGTGCCGATGACCATGGCCGATTTCTTCGAGCCCGAGCGGCCGGCGGCGGACAAGGTGTTTTTTCGTGCTGGCGATCTGCTGGATCTGACCTCGCGACTCGGGCGCGTGCACGGGACGGACACCAGCACCAGCGGCCGCATGGCGTTTCGACAGGTCGGCGATGCGCACGCCCACAACCTGCAAATTCTGCACGAGCGCTACGAGCCCGGCGCCGATACGGGCGAGACCATGCTCGAGCACGCTTCGCACGAAGGCGGCGTGGTGGTTGCTGGCGAGCTGGAGCTGACGGTGGGCGGCCAGGTGCGGGTGCTGCAGGCGGGGGACGCCTATCTGTTCGATAGCCGCGTGCCGCATCGCTTCCGCAATTTGGGCAAGGCGCCATGCGAAGTCGTCAGCGCCTGCACGCCGCCGTACTTGTGAAGCGTTGCGACCTGGGCGCAGAACGTGTTTTTCACGTGAGCCGAGGTTGAATCATCATTTTTCATGTTCTATCATCGTTTTTCATGAGCACGCGCAAGAATCATCGATTTTCAGAGCCTGTCACGGTTCTTCACGGACAGCGTCTGCCCGAACCGGCCATGCCTGCGGGGCTTGCGGCTCTGATCGACGCCTACGGCTTGGCAGTCCCTGTCCCGCTGACGCTCGCAGCGGTTGGCGCGCGGCACAAGACCTATGTGGCAAACGGTTGGCGCATCTTCACTCCGCGCCACGCTCCATCCGCAACCCTCGAAGGCCATCTGACCTTCGCGCTCAAATATGAGGCAATGGACCTTGCCGTCTTGAAACGGCTGTTTCTTGCATCCGGCAGCAGTCCGATCGAGGCGCTCGTCCGTGCGACGCCAACCGGGGGCTATGCGCGCCGCATCTGGTTTCTCTACGAATGGCTCCTCGGCGACCGGCTCGATCTGCCGGATCTTGCCAGAGGCTCCTATGTGGACGCACTCGATCCGGCGCTGCAATTCGCGGGACGCTCGCGCAACTCGCCCCGCCACCGCGTTCGCGACAATCTGCCGGGCACACCGGCCTTCTGCCCGCTCGTCACTCGAACGAGGAAGCTCGAGGCATTGATTGCGTCCGGCCTCGCCGATCGCGCGCGCACGATCGCGGCTGATGTCCCCGCCGATCTGCTCGCCCGGGCGGCGGCGTTCCTGCTGCTGCAGGATTCTCGCGCAAGCTATGCCATCGAGGGCGAGGCCCCGGGACAAAATCGCATCCAGCGCTGGGGGCGTGCGATCCGCGACGCCGGCAAGAGGCCGATTGATCTCGACGAGCTGCTGCGCCTCCAGCAGATTGTCATCGGCAATGCACGCTTCGTCCGAATGGGCCTCAGGGTCGCGGGCGGATTCGTTGGCGAGCATGATCGCGTAACGCGGGCCCCCCTCCCCCAACACATCAGTGCGAGGCCACAGGATCTGACGTCGCTGATTGCCGGCATGATCGCCTTCGACCGCGAGCAGGCCGAGGCCCTCGATGCCGTCATAGCCGCTGCGGTGCTCGCCTTCGGCTTCGTTTTCGTGCACCCCTTCGAGGACGGCAATGGCCGCATCCACCGCTATCTGATCCACCACGTGCTGGCCGCGCGCGGCTTCAACCCGCCGGGCGTCGTCTTCCCTGTCTCCTCGACGATCCTCGACCGGATCGAAGCCTACCGCATCGTGCTCGAGAGCTATTCCCGGCGTGTGCTGCCGCTCATCGAGTGGCGCGCGACCGCGGACGGCAATGTGGCGGTCCTGAGCGATACGGCGGACTTTTATCGCTACTTCGATGCGACGCCGCAGGCCGAGTTCCTCTACGCTTGCGTCGAGCGGACCGTCGAGGAGGAATTGCCGCGCGAGGCCGAATTCCTGCGCCGCCATGACGATTTCCGCGCGAGGCTCGGCGAGATCGTCGACATGCCCGATCGCTCCATCGACCTCCTCTTGCGCCTGTTGCGGCAGAACGACGGACTGCTGTCGAAGCGCGCCCGCAAGCATGAGCTCTCCGCGCTGCTGCCGGCCGAGGTCGAGGCGATCGAATCCGCCTATGCGGAAGCATATGCAGACGGATAGCCCTTACTCCGCCGCCACCACCTCGCCCGCTTCTCCCGGCTCGCCCCTAGGCCCGACGAACCTCCCGAGCAGCCAGCCGGTGAAGTGCGCCACGTCGTCCATGACCGTGTAGAAGGACGGCACGAAGACGAGAGAGAGCACCGTCGAGACGAGGAGCCTGCCGATGACCGCGATCTCACCGCGCGAATCGGCCACGGACCAGGATTGCCGGGGAGACCCCGTGCGAGGTCGTCAGCGACTGCACGCCGCCGTATCTGCAATCCGGCGGGTGCATCGAGCAGCGAGTTGCACCGCTCCTCGGGTGGTGCAACTCACTACGGCATCGGCCCTTCCGAGATCGCCACACCCTCGATCCGCACGAACCACTCGCAAATCTCGCGCAGACGACGTTGCCTGGTCTTGTTGAAGCTACCCCAGACCTCTCCGTGACAGGGGTTGTCAGGCGTTGGAGAGTAGCCCACTCGGAACCCCTCTGCGCGCAGGGCACCCGCCAGGAACCTGATTGATCCTGTCCATCGTGGCGTCGTCACGTAAGCGCGCGCGTCTCGTCCGGCTTCCTCGATCAGACGCTGAAGATCGACGGACATGCCCGCGTTCAATCCGCTCGAAGCCCTGAAGGCCATCGAGGAGATTCGACGAGGCCTCTCCCCCAGACTGCAGCCCCTCGGAATCATCGT
>JANPDA010000380.1:0-5076 GCA_031431235.1 Hyphomicrobiaceae bacterium | reverse complement strand
GCCGCTCGTCGCTGACCGTGATGTGGGGCAGGGCGTCGACGAGGCTCTCGACGAAATCCCGCTGCGAGCCTTCCATCAGCGCCGCCATCATGATCGAGAACCCGACCCCCATGGCGACACCGAGGATGCCGACGAGTGTCTGGCGGACCCGCGACGTCACATGGGTCAGGGCGATGTCGAGCACGAGGTTCATGGGGCAGCTCCGACACGCGGCCGTACCCGCGACCCTTCCGCCAGATCCCTCCGGAATGGCGAGATCACCTGATCGCCAGGTCCCACGCCCGCGACAATCTCGACCATCCGCGTGCCGCGAATTCCGGTCGTGACCGGTCGCAACCTGACGCGTCCGGCCTCGACGATCTGGACCTGGCCATCGCCGAGGGTTTCGCCCGCTAGCAGCAAGACTCCCTTGGCCTCCCGCACGACCACATTGGCCTCCACGCTCATGCCGACGCGGAGCGGCGTGTCGTCCGGCAGGTCGAAATAGACGCGGAAGGTCTTGGAGGCCGGATCGCCCATGGGCGTGGTCTCGCCGACCTTGGCGCGCAATGGCGGGCCGTCATGGCCTTCGTGGCGCAAGAGCACGACCTGGCCGCGCTTCACGCGCAGGATATCCTCCTCGTTGACCTCGGCGGTGATCCTGAGCGGAAGTGGCTCGCCGACCCAGAACAACACGTCGCCCGGCCCGGTACCGGCGATCTCGCCGACCTCCCCGCTCTTGCGCAGCACGACGCCATTCATGGGCGCCCGCAGCACCAGATCGGCGATCCGCTCCTTCTGGGCGTTGACGCGGGCCTCGTACTCGCGCACCTGTGTCTGCTTCTCCTCGTAGGTCGCCTCGGGCGAGACCTTGCTTCGCGACAGGCGCTTCAGCCTCGCCGCGTCGGCCAGGTGTCGATCGAGGCGGGCGATCAGCTCCGCCAGGATTGCACGCTCCTCGGCATCGTCGAGGCGGGCGAGCACTTGTCCCTGCGCGACGGTCTTGCCCTCGCAGTCGCACAGCTCGACGATGCGCTTGCGCTGCACGGCCGTGACCTTGGCCCAGCGCACGGGCTCGACATTGCCGGTCGCGTAGACGACCTCGGCAGCATCGCCCACTACGGGCCTCAGGAAGCCGACCTCCGGCGCGCGACCCAAGGCCCACCAGCCGCCGGCCGCGGCTGCCACGATGGCGAGGCCGAGTAGGAGTCGCCGCCGTGTCTGACCGGACGCTCCGCGGATTGCAAGGGCCGGCGATCCCAGTCTCTTGGGAGCCTGGACTGGCCGTTCAGTGGTCTGCGTCGGGGTATCATCCTGCATTTCGAGCGTAGCCTGTTGCGCGACGGGCGATCGATCATGCCGGGGCCCGTGCACAGATCGCCCGGTTCGCGCGGCTCCGTCATTGACGGAGGTCAAGCCAACAGCCGTCCTCCGCGCGCAATCAATGCGGTCAACCCACCGGGCACTCCATGCCGGACTGTGACCTGTCCCGTCGCCCTGCTCAGTCGCGCTTCGACACATGGATCGTCGGGATGCGGTTGCGCCAGGGCATTGCCTCCTCCAGCACGCCGCCGAGCTGGATCAGCAGATGCTCCTCGGCCGACCGCGCCCCGAGTTGCACCCCGATTGGCAGGCCGCTCGAATGCATGGCGAGCGGCAGCGACAGTGCCGGCTGACCCGAGACATTGTAGGGCAGCGGGAACTGGCAAGGCCGCTCGACAGCGACGATATGATCCTCTGCTTTCACGGCCGGCCGGTCCATGTCGTAGCGCCCATGCGGCTCGGCGACGAGCGCGGTCGAGGGCGACAGCCAGATGTCGTACTTGGCGAAGAAGGTGCCGATGCCGCGGCGGATCCGGTTCATGTAGGCGGTCGCCTCCATGAACCGGGCGGGATCGATGCCTTTGGCGTACTCGTAGAGCTTCAGCGTGACGGCTTCGAGCGTATCGGGTCCGATTCGTTTGCCGGTCCTCTTGGCAAATCCTTCGAGGCGCTTGTCGAAGGCGAAGAACCAGAGATGGATGAAGTGCTGGTTGACCTCCTCGACATCGAAGGGGGGAGCGCCCTCCTCGACCTCGTGGCCCTGGCTCGCCAGGAATCGCGCGGTCGCCTCGACCGCCTTGGCGACCTCCGGGTCGACCGGTCCCTTCATCAGGGGCTTTGTCGAGTAGGCGATCCGCAGCGGTTTCAGCTCCGACTTCAGGTGGGCAAGGTAGGATTTCGAGGGCTTGGGGATGATGAAGGGATCGCCAGGCTGGGGCACCGCCAGGCAATCGAGCATGGCGGCGGTATCGCGCATGGTCTTCGACTGCACGAAATTCATCGCCATGCCCCAACCGCCCTCGTCGATGGTCGGGCCCATGGAGATGCGCCCGCGCGACGGCTTCAGGCCGACGCCGCCGCACCAGGAGGCGGGGATGCGGATCGAGCCGCCGATGTCGGAGCCGTGCGCGAGCGGCACCATGCCGGAGCTGACGGCAGCCGCCCCGCCCCCCGTCGAGCCGCCTGCCGAGTAGCCCTTGCGCCAGGGGTTCGAGGTGTTGCCGTAGAGCCGGTTCTCGGTGGTCGAGGAGAGCGAGTACTCGGGCGTGTTGGTGCGGCCCAGGATGTTGAGGCCGGCTGCCATCGCGAGCTTGGCGAAATTCGTGTCGACATCCCCGATCATGCCTTGGCAGAGCCGGCTGCCGAACTCGATCTTTCTGCCTTTGAGGTGCCCGAACACGTCCTTGATCAGGAACGGCACGCCCCGGAATGGCCCCTTGCCGAGGGAGGCCTCATCCAGGTCGCGGATGCGATCCTCGTAGAGCTCGATCACCGCGTTGAGGTCGCCATTGACGGCATCGATCGCCTCGCTCGCCGTTGTCGCCAGCTCGCGCGGCGAAACCTGACGCTTCTTGACGAGCTCGGCAAGACCCAGGCCGTCAAAGGCTGCATACTCCGCAAGCTTCATGGCTTCGCTCCCCGGTCGTAATGTTGGCCCAAGCCTAGCACGGACTGGGGCGGAATTGTGCAGCGGTCAACCGTGGCCGACACTCACGACACCGTTTCGATCCCGCCCACGCGACGGCTTGACGGGTCGCGGGGTTGCTGGTCAATGGGCGTGGCGGCGAGGCAATGGAGCGGAGGGCCGAGATGGCGCGCAAGAAGGCAGGCCAACCGGCAGCAACCCAGGCAGGCGCCTGGGAGAGCATAGCCGGTGGCGTCTGGCACCCGACCTTCGCCGGCATCATGACATTCCTCCATAGGCCCCATTCGCGCGACCTGACGGGCGCTGACGTGGTGGTGTCGGGCGTGCCCTTCGACAACGCGACCACCGACCGGCCGGGCACGCGCTTCGGGCCACGGGCGCTCCGGGCCGTGTCGGGCGGGCTGTGCGAGTTGAAGGCCTTTCCCTATGGGTTCGATCCGTTCGCGAGCCTGAACGTGATCGATGCGGGCGACTGCATTCTCAACCACCATCTGCCCGACACGGTGATCGGCTCGATCGAGGCCCACGCCCGACAGATCCTGGCGAGCGGCGCCCAGATGGCGACACTGGGCGGCGATCATTTCATCACCTATCCGCTGCTGAAAGCGCATGCGCAGAAGCATGGGCCGGTGGCGCTGCTCCAGTTCGATTCCCATTGCGACACCTGGCCGGACTGGACGGACGACGTGACGAGCCTCAACCACGGCAGCATGTTCCTCAGGGCTGCCAGGGAAGGGCTGATCGATCTCGATCATTCGATCCAGGTCGGCCTCAGGACCCACAACGATAGCGCCCATGGCTTCGAGATCCTGACCGCGCCCTGGCTCCATCGCAACGGGGTTGAAGCGACCATTGCCGAGATCGAGAAGCGGGTCGGCAAGGCCAAGGTCTACCTCTCCTTCGATATCGATTTCCTCGATCCGGCCTATGCACCCGGCACTGGAACGCCCGTGTGCGGCGGTCCGGCCACTTGGCAGGCGATCGAGATCCTGCGCGGGCTCGGCTCGCTCGACCTCGTGGGCATGGATCTGGTTGAAGTTTCCCCGCCCTACGACCATGCCGAGGTGACGGCGCTTGCGGGCGCGACTATCGTCTACGAGTATCTGTGTCTGCAGGCCGTCAAGAAGGGTGCCGAGCGCGCGCCAGTCGGCCGGATTTGACGAACGCGCTGGGCGAGGTCATCCTCACCCCATCGAACACCGCAGGATCGATTGCCCATGCTGATCGGAATTCTCGAAACTGGCCGCCCGCCCGAGGGGTTGAAGGAGAAGCACGGCTCCTATCCCGACATGTTCATGGAACTTCTGAAATCCGGCAATCCCGACCTGCGGTTCCGCTCTTTTGCGGCGATCGATGGCGAGGTTCCTGTCGACTTCCACGCCTGCGACGGTTGGCTGATCACCGGCTCGCGTCATGGCGCCTACGAGAAGCTGCCGTGGATGCTGCGGCTCGAGGAGCTGATCCGCCAATCGGTTGCCGGCAAGGTCCCCGTCGCCGGCATTTGTTTCGGCCATCAGATCATGGCGCAAGCGCTCGGCGGCAAGGTGGTCAAGTCGGACAAGGGCTGGGGCGTCGGCTTCAACGAGTACGAGATGAAAGAGCGCGCCGAATGGATGGAGGAGGCTCCCCAGCGGATCACGCTGCCAGCCTTTCACCAGGACCAGGTGGTCGAGCTTCCTCGAGGAGCCGAGGTGTTGGCCTCCTCGCCGTTCTGTCCCTATGCGGTGCTCGCCTATGACGATGCGGGGTTTTCGATCCAGGCCCACCCCGAATTCACCGAGGCCTATCAGCGCGATCTGATCGCCTCCCGGCGTGGGACGGTGGTGCCGGAAGCGGTTGCCGACGAGGCGGTCGCGACCTTCGATGGCCGCTTGGCGGACACGGAGCTGGTGGCGCGCTGGATCGGCGCGTTCTTCCGCCGCCACCAAGGCGCCAAGCGCGAGGCTGCCGCGTAGACTGGCGGTGCTTCAGTCGAGGCGCGCCGGCTGCGGCTCGGGCAACGCGAGGCTCTCGTAGACATCGGCCATGGCGAGGTGGCAATCGATTGCCGGCAAATCGATCACGTCGGCGATCCGGTCATAGTCGGTGGGTTCCCAGCCGGCGCCGGAGCGAACGAGGAGCGTTGCGGA
>JANPDA010000379.1:0-15108 GCA_031431235.1 Hyphomicrobiaceae bacterium | reverse complement strand
CACCATGATGGCGACGATGCTCTCGGGCGCGAACTTCGTTTTGCACGCGGCCGGCTGGCTCGAAGGTGGCCTCGTCATGAGCTACGAGAAATTCGTGCTCGACGCCGATCATTGCGGGATGATGCACCGGCTCGCCGAAGGCATCGCGCTCGACGACAACGGCTTTGCACTCGGCGCCTTCCGCGAGGTCGGGCCGGGCAGCCATTTCTTCGGCTGCGCCCACACCATGACCAACTACGAGACCGCCTTCCACGAGCCCGAGCTCTCCGACAATGCGAGCTTCGAGCAGTGGCGCGACATGGGGGGCGAGGATTCGACCAGGCGCGCCAACCGGCGCTGGAAAGAGATGCTGGCGGCCTACGTGCCCCCGCCGATCGATCCGGGGGTGGACGAGGCGTTGAAGGAGTTTTTGGCGAAGAGGAAGGCGAGCATGCCGGATGCGTGGCATTGAGGGGGGCAGGAACTGGAGTTGCGGGACTTCCGGAGTGCAGGCCGTCCGATTGCACTGATCCGAAAGCCGACGCGTAACCGGGAACGCGATGGGCCAATCGCGACCGTTGCCAGATCCACGATCCGCAGTTTGCCGTAAGGCGGCCTACCGATAGGATAGCCGACGGTGCAGCATGAAATGCTTTGCGGACAGCGGGGCGCCCGCGACCAGGTCATTCGTGACTGGTTGCACTCGAAATCATCGGAAAATCTAAATCATGGTGCAACATCGATCGGAAATGAGAGTACGAACTCTGTCCCTGGCTCGAGGGAACGAACTTCGATCGTTGCGTTCACCTGCTTGGCGAAGGCCGTGATAATCCGCATGCCCAGCCCCGTCGCGTTTTGAAGTTCAAAGTCTAGAGGCAGGCCCGCATCTTCGTCGCGCACAGAAACTGAGCATGAATCTGGGCTATTGCGACCGACATTTATCCAAATTTTTCCGCCCGTTTCATTGTTGTAGGCGTACTTGGCAGCGTTGGTGATCAATTCGTTCACGATCAAGGCGATGGAAATCGCCCTGTCTGTTTTGATAACAATCCCGTCAACGGCCTCGGCGACGACTTGGCAGTGAGCAACGCTGCGATCCAGATCATTGCAGATGGCCTTGATGTATTTTCCGATGTCCATCTGCTTGGTATTTGAACCATAACTCAGTTGATCATGGGCTTTTCCAATTGCCGCAATGCGATGCGCAGCCTCACTCAAATGCCCCGTCAATTCAGGGTTCGCAATGTCACGAGCCTGAAGATTTAGCATACTGGAAACGATAGACAGACTGTTCTTGACGCGATGATTTATCTCCTTAAGCAGAACTTTATGTCGTTCTAGCGCGGAAGTGAGGTGCCGCTCGTGCCGCTCGCGCTCAATCGCCATTCCTAAGATGTTTGCCGCACCCTGGAGGAAAGCTAGGTCATGCTCGAGAAATTCAGCTTCCGAACGGCTGTCCACTTCAAGTACACCAAATGGCTTGCCATCACCTTGTAAAATGACATTCATAGCGCGCCGGATGCCGTGCTGCATAAGCAGATCCGAGGTTCGGAAGCGTTCTTCTTTCTCAAGATGGTTTGAGATTACGGGCTTGCCGGTCCGCAATGCAAAGCCAGCGGGTGACTCGAGATCAGCGCCAACGGTCGCAACGCCGATGACACCCTCGTCCCAGCCTACGCCTGCACGAACAAGTAGTCGATTGCTGGACGGGATGTGTTCGAGAACCTTGCAAAACTCGACGTCAAGGCCGATTGCGGTCAATCGAGCTGTTTCATTTAGCAATTCGTCAAACGAGGCGCCTTGCAGCGCCTTCACGCCTAGTTCCGCGAGGAGTTCTTGCTGCCGAATGCGCTCTTTCAAGGCACGCATTCCTGTCTCAGCTCTATCGCCCGACGGGTTGGGTTCGATAAGGGGCGTGTCGCTATTGTTTGCGGTCAAACGGCTAGTCCTCTTGTGGAGCTACCGATCAACGCCGGTGGGGTGATCGGGTGACCTGATCAGTCGCAGCGACGGTGGACCTAGCCCCGTCTCTGCGCCTCCCTTCAGCATCGCACAAACAGCGGACGTTGTCTGTCAAGACTTCGGAAGACGGGCGGATGACGGCTAATCGCGTCACCGCAATGGTCGTGCACGTCTGCATTGCTCTGCAACCGAGGCTCGCGCAACAGGTTCAACCCCGAGCATCCCCCACCAGTCCCTCCACCACGGCATTGAAAGCATCCGCCGCCTCCAGACTGTTGAAGTGCCCGGTGCCGGGGATGATCGTGAGCTTGGCGCCAGGGATCGCCTCCGCCATGAACCGGGACGGCGCGAGGCAGGCTTCGTCGAGGGCGCCGCAGATGATGCGGCTCGGCACACGCAACGCCCGCAATCCAGTCTCCAAATCGTAGACCGGTTTCCGCTTGGCCAGGATCTCGCGGCACACGTGCGCGATGGCACGTGGGCTGTTGGCGTGGATGATCGCACGCATGAACGCCTCCTCCGACGCGCCGCGCTCCGCGTATTCGGCAAAGATCGGGTTCGCCATGATGACGCTGGCGAAGGCCTCGATCCCGCCCTGCTCGGCGACTTTCGCCCAGGCTTCGGCGCTCTTGCGGAAGGACGGCGGATCATCCGACCCGGCGCCGGTATCGGCAATCAGGAGACCTGCCACCCGCTCGGGATGCGCGAGCGCGAAGTTGAGCGCCACGTTGCCGCCCATGGAGAGGCCGCCGATCACCGCGCGCCTCGCCCCGACGGCATCGAGCACGGCGCCTAGATCGGCGATCGCGATCGCCATCGAGTAGGCCGAGGCCTCGTCCGGCGCGTCCGACCGTCCGAACCCACGCGCGTCGTAGGTCACGACCTGTGCGCACCGCGAAAACGCTTCGACCTGCGGCCGCCAGATCGCGCGGCTCAATGGAAAGGCGTGGGCCAGAACGAGCGTCGGCTCGCCCTCGCCGGCGACCTCATAGTCGATCGCGATACCGCCACGGATCGCCTTTGCCATGCTTGCCCCCCGTCAGCCGACGACGAACCCTTCGCGCAGCGGATCGTCGGGATCGAACGTCCACTTCGCCGATCCGATCACATGCGCCCGGCCTTTGATGGTCGGCACGAAGGCGCGTCTGCCGCCGGACCTCACCTCGCGCACGAGGCAACCCTCGAAGGTGCCGCTGCCGAGCAAGCCTTCGGAGCGGATCAGCTCGCCGACCTTCACCCGGCCGCGTGCTTCCAGCATCGCCATCATGGCGCTGGTTCCCGTGCCGCCCGGCGAGCGGTCGCACTTGCCGTCGCTGAAGACATGAACGCAGCGATAGAGCGCCTCGGGCCGGCTCGAGCCATGCCAGAAGGTCACGAAGTTGAGAGGAACGGACGCCTCTGTCAGCGGGTTCTTCAACTCGAGCTTCTCGCGCAGCTGATTGCGAACGATCGTGCCGAGGGCGGAGAAGGCGCTGCCGTTCTCGGGCGCGATGCGCAGATCCGGCGATTTCCACTCGACGGTCGCGAAGTAGTTGCCGCCGAAGGCGACGTCGGCATGCAGCGTGCCATAGCCCGGCAACTCGAACGGCACGTCCTGCGCGACCGTGAAGGCCGGCACATTCTCGAAGCGGCACCACTCGACGGCGCCGTCGCTGCCCCCGGTCTCGCAGCTGACCAAACCGACCGGTGTCGCGAAGCGCCCCCGGCCGTCGCTCCGCCCTGGTGCGAGGCCGCGCGCTACCGCAACCATCCCGAGCGCGATGGTGCCGTGCCCGCACATGTCGATGAAGCTCTCGCCGTCGATCCAGATGATCCCGGCGTCGGCATCCGGCGAGGGTGCTGGTGTCACGAACACACCGAACATGTGCTGATGCCCGCGCGGCTCCCGCATCAAGGCGCGGCGCAGCCAATCGTAGTGCTCGACCAGGTAGGCGCGCTGCTGGTGGATGTCGGCACCATGGGGATAGGCGATACCACCCCGCACGATCGCGGTCGGCTCGCCTTCCGTATGGGTGTAGAGCACGTCGATCTCAAAGGTCCGTTGCATGCGGCTGCTCCCGAGCCAACCATCTGAGGGAGAACCTAGCTCAGATCCGCTTCCCGCAGAGCACGATCCCTCACGATCGCTGCCACGATCGCCGATCTCCTCTCGCTCACCCTTGCGGACCCAGGCTCGTCCGGCTTAAACAGGGAGCGAACGCGCGCCTCGATGTGCGCTGGCCTGCCATCACACGAGAACTGTCAGAGAGGAAACGGGACGCCAGATGCGATATGCAGCTCCAGCCTCGGTGGAAGAGGCCGTCGGACTACTAGCGGGCGAGGCGGGCATGGCCCGCGTGCTCGCCGGTGGGACCGACCTGATCGTGCAGATGAAGTCGGGCCGGCTCGAGCCCGCACTCGTGGTCGACGTCAAACGCATCCCAGCCATGCACGCGATCACGGCTGAAGGTGGCGGCTATCGCATCGGTGCGGCGGTGTCCTGTGCCGCGCTCGGCGAGCACAAGGGTGTGAAGAGCCTCTGGCCTGGCGTGGTCGAAGCCGCCAAGCTGATCGGCTCGACCCAGGTGCAGGGCCGCGCCACCATGACCGGCAATCTTTGCAATGCCTCCCCCGCCGCTGACAGCGTGCCTGCCTTGATGGCAGCGAACGCGACGGTCCGTGTTGTCGGCAAGTCCGGCAGACGGGACGTGCCGGTTGCCGATATCCAGACCGCGCCCGGCAAGACCTCGCTTGCAAAGGGCGAGCTGATCGAGAGCATTTTTCTCCCCGCCCGCTCGCCGAATTCGGGCGATGCCTATCTGCGCTTCATCCCCCGCACGGAAATGGACATCGCCGTCGTGGGAGCCGGCGTGGGCCTGACCCTCGACAGTGGCGGCACCTGTACGGCGGCGCGTGTCGCGCTTTGCGCGGTCGGTCCGCGCTTCATCCTGGTGGACGCTGCCGCCAAGGCCCTGATCGGCACCAAGATCGATGCAGCGGCACTCGGGAAAGCAGCCGCCGCTGCGTCGGCCGCTTGCCAGCCGATCGACGACAAGCGTGGCACCAAGGAATTCCGGATCAAGGTCGCGGGCGTGCTCACGCGCCGCGCGGCGATGAAAGCACTCGAGCGCGCAAGGGGCAAATGATGGACGGCATTCACGTCAAGACCACGATCAACGGCGATGCCGTGGAGTATGTGTGCGAGCCCGACGAGACGCTGCTCGACGTGCTGCGCGACCGCCTCGGTCTGACCGGCACCAAGGAAGGCTGCGGGTCGGGCGATTGCGGGGCGTGCAGCGTGACGGTCGATGGCCGGCTCATTTGCTCGTGCCTGATGCTCGGCGCCGAGGCTCAAGGCCACGAGATCGCCACCATCGAGGGCATGGCCGAGGGCGGCAAGCTGACGACGTTGCAGCAGAAATTCCTCGACCACGCGGGGCTGCAGTGCGGCATCTGCACACCGGGCATTCTGGTTGCAGCCGAGGCTCTGCTGAAGAAGAACGCCAGCCCGACCGAAACCGAGGTCCGCTACTGGCTCGCCGGCAATCTCTGCCGCTGCACCGGTTACGACAAAATTATCCGCGCGGTGATGGACGCCGCCTCCGACATGAGAAGGAGCGCCTGATGGCCCAGGATTCAAAGCTCGAAGCACGTGAGCGGGATTTCTCGATCGTCGGCACCCGGCCGAACCGGCCCGACGGCATCGACAAGGTGACCGGCAAGGCGCGTTTCGGCGCCGACATGGCTGCGCCCGGCATGCTGCACGGTTTGATTTTGCGCAGCCCACATGCGCACGCCCGCATCAAGCGGATCGACACCTCCAAGGCGGAAGCCCTGCAGGGCGTCAAGGCCGTGCTGACATCGAAGGACTTGCCCGATCTGACGGGCGAGGATGCCGGGCTGAAGGACATCCTCATCAACATCATGGCGCGCGGCACGGCGCTCTATGACGGTCACGCGGTCGCGGCTGTCGCGGCCACGAGCAAGTCGGTCGCGAGGAAAGCGCTGTCGCTGATCCAGGTCGACTACGAAGTGCTGCCGCACGTCACCGACGTGGAAGAGGCGATGAAGCCAGGAGCGCCGCTGGTTCGCAGCGATCTCATCACGCAAGGTGTCGAGCCTGCGCCCTCGAAGCCCTCCAACATCGCCAAGCGCCACGAGTTCGGCCATGGCGACGTGAGCAAGGGGTTCGCAGCTGCCGACGCCGTGATCGAGCACAACTTCCGTACCGAGGCGACGCATCAGGGCTACATCGAGCCGCACGCCTGCCTCGCCAATCTCGGGCCCGATGGGCTCGGCGAGATGTGGGTCTGCACCCAGGGCCACTACATGGTGCGTGGCACCTGTGCGGCACTCCTCGGACTCGATGTGTCGAAGCTGCGCGTGACCGCCTCCGAGATCGGCGGCGGGTTCGGCGGCAAGACCACGGTTTTCATCGAGCCGATCGCGCTCGCGCTTTCACGCATGGCCAACCGGCCGGTCAAGGTGGTGATGAGCCGCGAGGAGGTGTTCCGCGCTTCGGGCCCGACGGCCGCGACCTCGATCCGCGTCAAGATCGGCGTGAAGAAGGACGGCAAGGTGACGGGCGCGGAGGCCGAGCTCAAATATACCGGCGGCGCTTATCCGGGCTCCGGCGTCGAGTACGGCGCCATGTCGGCGTTTGCCTGCTACGACCTCGAGAACGTGAAGATCGTCGGCTGGGACGTGCTGTCGAACCGGCCCAAGCTCGCAGCCTATCGCGCGCCGAGCGCACCGATGGCAGCCTTTGCCGTCGAGAGCGTGATGACCGAGCTCGCGAGCAAGATCGGCATGGATCCGATCGACCTGCGGCTGAAGAATGCCGCCAAGGAAGGCACCAAGGCGCCCTATGGACCGACCTTCAACCGCATCGGTCTGCGCGAGACGCTCGAAGCCGCCAAGAACCATCCGCACTACAAGGCGCCGCTGACGAAGAACCAGGGGCGGGGCGTTGCCTGCGGTTTCTGGTTCAATTTCGGTGGCAACACCTGTGTGTCGATGAACCTCGGGTTCGACGGCACGGTCTCGCTCGCGGTCGGCACGCCCGACATCGGCGGCAGCCGTGCCTCCATGTGCATGATGGCGGCCGAGGAGCTCGGCATCCCCTACGACAAGGTCCGCGCGATCGTCGCCGATACCAGCTCGCTCGGCCACAACGACGTGACCGACGGCAGCCGCGTCACCTTCTCGACCGGCCTTGCGACCATCAACGCGGCTCGCGATGCCATCAAGAAGCTCTGCGCGCGCGCGGCCAAAACCTGGGGCATCCCGGAGGATGCCGTCGTCTGGGAGAAGGGCCATGCCAAGCCCGCGGGCGGCAACGCCGGTAAGTTCGAGCCACTGTCGCTGCAGCAGCTGGCAGCGGCCTCACCCTCGACCGGCGGTCCGATCGCGGGCCACTACGAGGTCAACGCCGACGGCGCCGGCGTCTCCTTCGCCACCCACATGGCGGACGCCGAGGTCGATCCCGAGACGGGCTCCATGCGGATCATCCGCTACACGGTTTGCCAGGACGCAGGCAAGGCGATCCACCCGAGCTATGTCGAGGGCCAGTTCCAGGGCGGCGCAGTACAAGGGATCGGCTGGGCGCTGAACGAGGAATACATCTACGGCAAGGATGGACGGCTGCAGAATGCGGGCTTCCTCGACTACCGCATCCCGGTTGCCTCCGACCTGCCGATGATCGACACCGTGATCGTCGAGGTGCCCAATCCGGGTCACCCCTATGGCGTCCGCGGTGTCGGCGAGACCTCGATCGTGCCGCCACTCGCAGCGGTCGCCAATGCGGCGTCGGCGGCAGCCGGCGTGCGGCTGACGGTGCTGCCGATGTCGCCGCCACGCGTGCTGAAGGCGATCGAAGGGCGAGCGGGCTGACCATTCGCGAGGATCGAGGATGGGCGCGATCAAGGTGAAGCTCGGTGGCCCGCTGCGGTCGGCCGCGGGCGGCGAGACCGAGTTCGAGGTCGAAGCGACGAGCATCCGCGAGATGCTCGTTCGTCTCGCCGAGAAATATCCGCGCCTGAAACCCATGCTCGACGGCGGCGTCGCCGTCGCCGTCGACGGCCGCGTCTATCGTGGCGCGTTCCTGCTGCCGATCAGCCCCGATAGCGAGGTGTTCCTGCTGCCGCCGTTGCAGGGCGGATAGCTCGGGCACTCCGGTGATCGCCCAGTCGACGGCCCGCCGGCTCGCCCCGATGCTGTCGCCGATGAGCCGGTCTCCCACAGCCAAGCGTCCCCGACGGTCCCTCCATGACGCTTACTTCAAGCGGCTGATGGGCGAGCCTGCCAAGGCGGCCCGTTTCCTCGGCGATCACCTTCCCCCGGAAGTGGCGGCATTGCTCGCGCCCGCCCCACCGCTGCTGCAGCGCGGCACCTTCGTCGGTGACAGGCTCGACGAGCACCACACAGATCTGCTCTACTCCGTGCGGCTGCAAGACGGCGGCGAAGCGCTCGTCCATATTGTGTTCGAGCACAAGAGCGCCCCCGACCGCTTGGTACGCATGCAGCTCTTGCGCTACATGAGCCGCATCTGGGAATGGTGGCAGCGGGATCGCAGGCGCAAGGACCGCCGTCGCGCCGAGGCGCCACCGCTCGTCGTTGCAGTCGTCGTGCATCACGGTCCGGAGCCCTGGCCCCACTCGACCGAGTTCGCCGAGCAGTTCGAGGATCCACCGCCGTCGCTTGCGCCGTTCACGCCGCGTTTCCGGCATGTGCTCGTCGACCTCGCCGCAATCGCGGACGAACTCCTCTCGAGCGATCCTCAGCTTCGCGCCGAGCTGCTCGTCATGAAACGCATCCAGCGGCCTGATTTCGCCGATCATGTCGGCGCGCTGCTGCTCGACATCCTCGTCCTTGATGGGATGGATGTCGAAACCGTCTTCAACTATATTCAGGCCAAAATTGGATTGGAGGCTCTGATGGTGGCGAAGCGAATGATCGATGCGTTCGACGACCCGCGGCTGACAGGTCCTGCGGCTCCGTTCACGCGCTACATGCTGAAGCAGTACGGTGGCGACATACGTGAGGAAGGCAAAGCAGAAGGCAAAGCGGAAGGCAAAGCCGAAACCCTTGCGCGGCTGCTGCGGCGGCGCTTCGGCCCGCTGCCGAAGAAAGTCGAGCTGCGCATTGCAAAGGCCAATGGGACCGACCTCGATCGCTGGCTCGACCGCATCCTCGATGCCCCGGACCTGGCGGCGGTGCTCGATCGAGGCGATTGACAATGCGCGTCGCCCCGGTCGCTACAGCACCCGGAGTCACAAGTTCCTATACCAAAGCCGTCCTGCCCGCGTCACGGCTGAGCCGTGCTCCGCACGGAAGGCGGGCATCCAGCCAATTCTCCACGCGACATCAGCAGCTTGTCTGGATTCCCGCCGGCGCGGGAATGCCGTGGGAGGATGTGTGTCGTGACTCGCTCACTGGAGATGGTGGGTGCTAGCATTCATGCCAGCGGGAAATGGCACCTGACGCGCCGGCCCCCGGCAAGGGTCTGCTCCGCCGGCACCTCGCTCCGGCAGCGAATCTGAACGTGTTGGCAGCGGGTGTGAAATTCGCAGCCCGCAGGACGCCGGGCCAGGCTCGGCACCTCGCCGACGAGCGGGGCTTCGGTGCGCCGCCGCGACGGATCGGGGATCGGTTGCGACCGGATGAGGCCGGCTGCATAAGGGTGCGCCGCGCGCGCGAAGATCTCCTCGGTCAGGCCCTGCTCGACGAAACGGCCCATATACATGATCGCTATCTCGTCGCTGATGTGGCGGACGAGCGCGAGATTGTGGGTGATGATGAGATAGGTGAGTCCGAGCCGCTGCTGCAGCTCGTTCATGAGGTTCAGCACCTCGCCCTGCACAGACACGTCGAGGCCGGCGGTCGGCTCGTCGGCGATGATCAGCTTGGGCGACAATGCGATCGCGCGCGCTACACCCACGCGCCGGGCCTGGCCGCCCGAAAGCTGGTGGGGGTAGCGGCCGAGGAACTCTTCCGGCAGCCCGACCAGCGCGAGCAGCCGGCGCGCTTCGGCCTCGAGGTCGCGCACTTTCAGCCCGTGCACGACGTACGGCTCCGCGACCAGGGACTGCACGGTCCGGCGCGGACTGAGGCTCGAAACCGGGTCCTGGAACATCATGGCGACGTTGCGGTGGTAGTCGCGTTTCCCCCCCGGCCCGTGCTCGAAGGGGTCCATGCCCTCGAAGCGCACACCTCCCCCCGCGATCGGCACCAGACCGACGATCGCCCGTCCCAGTGTCGACTTGCCAGATCCGCTCTCGCCGACGAGCGCGAGCGTCGTACCGGCACGGACGGCAAACGAGACGTCGAGGACGGCATCGATGAAACGGCTCTTCAGGCCGAGGAGTGCTGCCTTGATGCGTCCCGCCATTTGGTAGCGGACATTCAGGTGCTCGACCTCGAGTAGCGGTTGGGCGGGTCGGGAGATCGCCGGGGCCCCGGTCTCGATTGACGGGCGTGGCGCGGCGAGGTCGGCCATCTCAGCGCCCTCCCGATGGGCTCAGCAGGTGGCAGCGGGCGCTATGGCTGGGCGATCGCTGGATCGACTCGGGATGCTCGGAGCCGCAGCGGGGCAGGGCAACGGGGCAGCGCGATGCGAAAATGCATCCGCCCGGTACGTCGATGAGGCTCGGCACGTCGCCCTTGATCGTCGGCAGCGAGCGGGTCGCTACTGCGATCCGCGCCGGATCGCACTCGAGCAACGCCTTCGTGTAGGGGTGCAGAGGCCGCGCAAAGATGTCGCCTACGGGACCCTGCTCGATCACCTCGCCGGCATAGAGCACGACGACGCTGTCGCAGAGCTCGGCGACAGCACCGAGGTTGTGCGAGATGAAAAGGATCGAGCCGTTGATCTCGGTGCGCAACTCACGCAGCAGATGCAGAATCTGGGCTTCCATCGTCACGTCGAGCGCCGTCGTCGGCTCATCGGCGATCAGCAGCTCGGGCTTCTGCAACAGGCTCATGGCGATGGCGATGCGCTGGCGCATGCCGCCGGAGAATTCGTGGGGGTAGCGGGCGAGCTGGCGCTCGGCGTCGGGCATGCCGACCATTTTCAGGGCATTCGCCGCGATCGCCCGCTTCCGCGCATTCGATTGCTCGGCACGATACTGGATATCGAGCATCTGCGCACCGACCGAGCGCACCGGATTGAGCGAGGTCATGGGGTCCTGGAACACCATGGAGATGCGAGTTCCCCGCAGTGCCTGCAACTCGGCCAGGGACAAGCCGAGCAGGTCGTGTCCGCCGAACCCGATGCTGCCCGAGGAGACGATCGCATTACCCGGCAGCAGGCCGAGGATCGTCAGCGCCAGCGTCGACTTGCCCGACCCACTCTCGCCAACGATACCGACGATAGCGCCGCGAGGGATATCGACCGAGACATCGCGCAGCACCCGGACAGGGCCTGCATCGGTACGAAAGGCCACGTTCAGGTCGCGGATCGCGAGAACATGGCTCGCCGGCTCCCTGCGTGTCACCGCCGCGGTCACAGCCATCGCTACACCACCCGCCGGAGACGTGGATCGAGCAGATCGCGCAATGACTCGCCGAGGAACGTGAACCCGAGCGTCGTGATGATCAGCGGAATGCCACCCGCGACCACGATCCAGGGCGCCTCGCGGATCGTGGAATAACCCTCCTGCAGGATGCGGCCCCAGGACGGCGCGGGCGGCGGGATGCCGAGGCCCAGGAAGGTGAGACCGGCTTCCAACGCCACGACCGATGGGATGTCCATGCTGGCGATGATGAGCAGCGGGCCGATTACGTTGGGGAGGATGTGGACGGCAATGATGCGCAGCGGCGAGGCGCCGAGCGCACGGATCGCCATCACATACTCGGACGTCTTGATCGAGAGCGTCGCCGTTCGGGTGAGGCGCGCATAAGCAGGGGTCTGGACGACGACCACGACCAGCATCAGGGTTGCAACGCTCGCTCCCAGCAGCGTCGCCACCGTGAGCCCGAGAATGACCGTCGGGAACGAGTAGATGGAATCGAACACGAGCATCAAGAGGTTGTCGAGCCAGCGCGGTCCATAGCCGGCAACCAGCCCGAGGAAGAGCCCGATCACGAGCGCCATCGCAATGGTCGAGATGCCGACCGACAACACGATCCGGCTGCCGGCGATCACGCGGGAGAAGATATCGCGCCCGAGATTGTCGGTTCCCATCCAATGCTCGAGCGAAGGTGGTTGGAACTTCGCCGGCACGCTGATCTTGAAAGGATCGAACGGCACGATGTAGGGCGCGAAAATCCCGCAGAGGACGACGAGCAGCACGAGCGTGAGGCCGAGCAGCCCCAGCGGATCGCCGGCGATGCGGCGCCACAGCAGCGCGAGGCCACCCGCCGCGATCGGTTTGACGGCATCAGAGAGTGGAACGGACACGGGGGTCGAGCCAGGCTATGAGGAAGTCGGAGATCGGCATGGCAAGTGCAAACAGCGCCACCGTCGTCAGCACCCCGCCCTGCACGACCGGGAAATTGCGCATGTTGGCGGCGTCGACGATCAGCTTGCCGATGCCGGGCCGCGCGAAAATGGCCTCGACGAACACCGCGCTGGACAGCAACCCGCCGATCGCGACGGCCAGCAGCGTGATGGTCGGAAGGATCGCGATCCTCAGCGCATAGCTGCGGATGATCTTCAGCTCCGGCAGCCCGAAGGCGCGCGCTGTGCGGACATGGTTCTCCCCCATCACCTCGAGCATCGAGGCGCGGACGATGCGTGACAGGTAGCCGACCCAGCCGAGCCCGAGCGCTATGCTCGGCATGACGAGATGACGGGCCTGGTCGCCCCAATCCCCCTTCTCGCCCGCGCCGATGACCGGCAGCCACCCAAGCTCGATCGCGAACAACAGAATGAGATAGATGGCGACGACGAAAGAAGGGATCGAGATGGTGCCGACCGAGAGCACGCCGGTGAACTTGTCGATGAAGGTGTTTCGTCGGATCGCGGAATAGCAGCCGAGCGGAATGCCGAGCAATGCCGCCCAGCCGAGCCCAACGGCGATCAGGATCAGGGTGTAGGGCAGGTTCTCCATGACGATCCAGGAGACCGGCCGGCGGCTCCACATATCAGTGCCGAGGTCACCCTGGACAATGCGGCCGATGAATGTACCGAGCTGGACCGGAATTGGGTCGTTGAGACCCAACTCCTCCGTGATGCGCGCCTTCATCTCGGGACTCGCGCGCGAGCCGAGCATGATCGTGGCTGGATCGCCCGGAATCAGCTTCAACGCGGTGAACAGCATGACCATCGAGGTCAAGCAGATCAGGATCGCCAAGCCGATTCGTTGGATGGCGTAGATCAGCATGCGGGCATCCGCTGGAGCTCACGCGTGAAAAGTGGGCCGGAGCGATCCGGCCCACATTGAAGACTAGGCCTGGGTGAAACGCTCCACCCGGACCTCGCTGCCGGGATCGAATGCCGGCACGATCGCCTGAGTGTAAACGTAGCTGATCGGGTCGTGGGTCACCCAGACATAGGCGCCCGTGTCCTCCATGATCTCCTGCATCCGCAGGTAGATCACGCTGCGCTTGGCCGGGTCCGTCTCTGCCAACCCCTTGGCCCACAGGTCCTCGAACTCCGTGTCGGTCCAGCGCTCCCAGTTCCACACACCCACCTGGCTCTTGAGGAACCACTGCATGCCATCGGAGGGATCGGGCGACATGCGGAAGCGCATCCACCACAACTGCAACGACTTCCATTCCTCGCCCTTGGACTCGAGGCCGAGATTCCAGAACGGGCCGGAGTCGAGCGGAACGATGTCGAGCTTGATGCCCACATCGGCGAGGTTGGCCTGCACGATCTGTGCGGCCGTCACACGATAGGCTTCATTCAGCGTCTTGAACTCGAGCTGCAGGTTGGAGACGCCGGCCTCCTTCAGGAGTGCCCGCGCCTCGTCCGGATTGAAGCCGTATTTGGCTTTCGTCCGGTAGCCGGCAATGCCCTCGGTCACCACACCGAATCCCTTGGAGGCGACGCCGCCGTAGGCTGCCGCGAGGATCGAGTCGACGTCGATCGCCCGCTGGATCGCTTTGCGGACGCGGATGTCCTTCAGCTTCTCATGCTGGGAATTCATGCCGATCCAGGTGTAGTAGGGCCCGTCGAACGTATCGAGCTTGGCGTTGGCAGGCAGCTGCTTCCTGTAGCGCGCAGCCGTCTCTGGAAGCACGTTGGTGATCGCAACCTCGCCCGCCTCGAACGCGAGCTCGGCGGCCTTGGTATCCTCCACGTTGATGAAGCGGACTTCCTTGAACACGACCGGAGTGCCTTTCCAGTCGGGATTGGCCTTCAGCACGACCCTCTGCTTCGGCGTCCATTCGGTCATGGTATAGGGACCCAGCTGGCCGGGCAGATCGGTGGAGAATTTCTTGTCCTTCAGTCCCTCGACGACGGATTTGGGAACGATTGATCCAGACTCCGAGGCGATGCCCATGAGGAAGGTCGCGGCAAATGCGCTCTTCAGCACGACGACACCGCTGTACTTATCCTTCACCTCGACATGATCGAGCACGGGGAAACGGGCGGCCCAATCCGACTTCAACATGCGCTCGAACGAGTACTTCACGTCCTCGGCCGTCAACTCGCCGATGTTGCCGCTCCACATCTGGCCCGGCTTCAGCGTGAAAGAGATATGGGTCGGATCGTCCTGAGTGATTTTCTCGACGTAGTCCGAAGGCTTCCAGCCCCATTCCACGCCGCTCTGCTGTACCGGAACGGCAAGCCTCGGCAGGCAGGCGTAGTCGATGCTGGTCTCGGCGCCCCCGATCATGTAGCCGGGGTCGAGCACTTGGATGTCGGCTTCCATCCGGACCTTCAGCAGGTCGGTATCGGCCGCCAGCACGTTCTCGGGCTCGATGCCCAGGGCAGCCAACGCCGCCACCATGGCGGCACCCTGCACGAGCTGTCTGCGATCGACGGTCATGCCTGTCATGTCGTTCCTCCGTTGGGATAGCCTGAAATTTCTTCCAGCGTCGCTACGGGTGCGGTTGTTGCCGCACCTCGCGATTCCTTGTCGGTATCCGCTCGCACTCTAACAGTCATCGCCGCTGGCGCAAGAAGGCGGTTGCGATGGCAGGCCAGCTTCGCCGGCGGGACGGGCTCAGAACGTGACATGCCGGTAGAGCTGCTCGACAGTGAGCTCGAGGCCGACGCTCGCGAAGCGGATCACATCG
>JANPDA010000378.1:0-6379 GCA_031431235.1 Hyphomicrobiaceae bacterium | reverse complement strand
GTTCAGGACGTGCGCCAGGGGAGCATCGCGGAACCACGGGTACTCCTCGAATGGCAGAAAGAGCTCACCGGTCGTGGTCAGCAACCAGAGGCCATGCTTGGAGATGTTGGTCACTTCAACGGCCGAAGTGGTCGTGCCAGGCATCGACTATCTCCTGATAATGCTGCTCGACAATGTTTTCGATTGCACGCAGCTGTCGGCGTTTCAGATTGTGGTTGTAGGCGAGCTCGATCTCCGGCTACACTCACAACTTTGCCTCGCCGTCGCTGCACTGCACATGGATATGGAGTCGAGGCTCTTCGCGGGAGAAGAAGAAAAGGCGGTAGCCGTCCTTGCGCAGAACCGTCGGACTCGTGCTTCGCGAGCCTCAAACGTCCAAATTCGCGACGTTCAGCGCATTGTCCTGGATGAACTCGCGCCGCGGCTCGACCACATCGCCCATCAGCTTGGAGAAGATCTCGTCGGCCTCGGAGAGGTCGCCGAGCTTGACCTGCAGCAGCGTGCGGCTGTCCTTGTCGAGCGTCGTCTCCCACAGCTGCTCGGGATTCATCTCGCCCAGGCCCTTGTAGCGCTGGATCGAGCCGATGCCCTTGCGGCCGGCGGCGAATACGGCGTCCAACAGGTCCATCGGCGCGAACACCGGAGTATCGGTCTCCTTGCGGCGCAACTTGGCTGGGATCCGATAGATCTCGTCGAGCTCCTTGCCCATCTCGCTCAGCTTGCGTGCGTCCGCGCTCGCGATCAGCGCGCGGTCGAGCACATGGGTTTCCTTGACGCCGCGGACCTCACGCACGAACACCAGTCCCTTCTCGGGCGTGATCTTGCCCTGCCAGCCGCGCTCGGTCTCTTCCGAGACCATGTCGAGCCGATCGGCGATCTCGCTGGCCAGGCGCTCGGCGGAGGCGGTCTCGGTGTGGCGTGCAGGATCGAGCGCGCCGCCGATCGCGGCCTGCTCGACCACCGACCGGCGATAGCGCGAATGCATATCCTCGAGTACGCGCCTCACCGTGCGCGCCCGCTCGACGATCTCGCGCAGGTCGCGGCCGGCACGCTCCTCACCCGATCCGAGCACGAGCTTGGCCTCGTCGAGCCCACTATCGATCAGGTAGTCCTCGAGCGCCCGCTGGTCCTTCAGATAGGTCTCCGACTTGCCCTTGGCGACTTTGTAGAGCGGTGGGCGCGCGATGTAGAGATGACCCTTCTCGACCAGCTCCGGCATCTGTCGGTAGAAGAAAGTGAGCAGCAGCGTGCGGATGTGGGCGCCGTCCACATCGGCATCCGTCATGATGATGATCTTGTGGTAGCGCAGTTTGGTGAGGTCGAAACCCTCCCCGTCGACCGCCCTGCCGATACCGGTGCCCAGCGCCATGATGAGGGTGCCGATCTCCTGTGAGGAGAGCATCTTGTCGAAGCGGGCACGCTCCACGTTCAGGATCTTGCCGCGAATCGGCAGCACCGCCTGGAACTCGCGGTTTCTCGCCTGCTTGGCCGAGCCGCCTGCGGAATCACCCTCGACGATGAACATCTCGGTGTTGGCGGGGTCGCGGTCCTGACATTCGGCGAGCTTGCCGGGCAGGTTGTTGATGCTGAGGGCACCCTTGCGGATGATCTCGCGTGCCTTGCGGGCGGCTTCGCGGGCGGCCGCCGCCTGGGCCACCTTGCCGACGACGAGCTTGGCTTCCTTGGGGTGCTCCTCGAACCAGGCCGCGAGTTGCTCGCTGATCACCCCCTCGACCACTGGGCGCACCTCGGAGGAGACGAGCTTTTCCTTGGTCTGGCTGGAAAACGAGGGGTTTGGCACCTTGGCGGAGAGCACGCAGGTGAGACCTTCACGTGCGTCATCGCCCGTGAGCGACACTTTCTCCTTTTTCGCGATGCCGCTTTCCTCCGCATACTTTGTGACGACGCGGGTCATGGCGGCTCGAAAGCCGGCGAGGTGGGTGCCCCCATCACGCTGCGGGATGTTGTTGGTGAAGCAGAGCATGTTCTCGTGGTAGCCATCGTTCCACCAGAGCGAGGCTTCGATCGTCATGCCGTCGCGCTCGCCCCGAATCAGGATCGGCTCGGGCAACAGCGCGATCCGTGAGCGATCGAGATAGCGAATATAGGCCGACAGGCCGCCGTCGTAGCGCATCTCGTCGCGCTTCACGTCGGCGTGGCGCGCGTCCGTCAAGGTGATCCGCACGCCGGAATTGAGGAAGGCGAGCTCGCGCAAGCGGTGCTCGAGCGTGGCGAAGTCGAAATCCGTCTTGGTGAACGTCTCGGTCGAGGGCAGAAACGTCACTTGCGTGCCGCGGCGGTCGCCGGCTTTGCCCGTCACCTTCAGTGGCGCGGTGGTTGCGCCGTCCCGGAAGCTCAACTTGTGCTCGTGGCCTTCGCGCCAGATCGTGACCTCGAGCGCGCTGGAAAGCGCATTGACGACCGACACGCCGACACCATGCAGGCCGCCCGAGACCTTGTAGGCATTGCCCTCCTCGCCGTCGCCAAACTTGCCGCCAGCATGGAGCTCGGTCATCACGATCTCGGCGGCCGAGCGCTTGAGGTCGTCATCCTCCTTGATGCCTGTGGGAATGCCGCGGCCATTGTCCTCGACCGTGCAGGAGCCGTCGGCGTTGAGCGTCACCTGCACGTGGTCGCAGTAGCCCGCGAGTGCCTCGTCGATCGCATTGTCGACGACCTCGTAGACCATATGATGCAGGCCGGAGCCATCGTGCACGTCGCCGATGTACATGCCAGGGCGTTTGCGGACGGCCTCCAGGCCTTTGAGAATCCTAATGCTTTTCTCGTCGTACTGCTCGGCACCATGGGTCTTCCTGGCGGGGGCGGCGCTCATGAACGGACAGTCCCTGTCTCGATGATTGTCAACCGATGATGTCTAGCACGGCCGGACCGTCCGCAGCCAACAATTCGCGTACGGCAAACCCTTGATGCACAGCCCAAAAGTCATGGCGGTGCGAGGGGTGCTCGCGTTCCCCGGCAAGTGGCCTGTCAGCCGCCGGCCTCGATCGTTCCGGCCTCGATCCCGAGGAAGCTTGCGCGGCCTTCCAGGGCGGCAAAGGGAGCGCGCTCGGTGCCGGTCATGAAGGCCTGCGAGCCGAGCGCTACGATCTCGGCGAACAGCGCGGATCGCCGATGCTCGTCGAGATGGGCCGCGATCTCGTCGAGCAAGAGCACCGGAGCGCCCGCTGCCCCTTGCAAGGCCAGCAGCTCGGCTTGCGCCAGCACGAGGCCAATCAGCAATCCCTTCTGCTCTCCGGTCGAGGAGACCTTCGCGGGCATCTCCTTCTGGCCGTGGCCGACCAGCAGATCGGAGCGGTGGGGCCCCTCCAGCGCCCGCCCGGCAGCCCGGTCGCGCTCGCGCCCTCCGGCCAGCAACCCGAGATAGTCATCCTCCACCTCGACCGCAGGCCGCTCGCCGAGCCAGCCTTCGAGCCGGCCGTCGAGCGCGATATCGGCCCAGGGAAATGGCGAATCCGGCGATCGCGCCACCCGATCGGCGATCGCGGACGCCAGTCCCGTCACCATTTCCAGCCTTGCGGCCGCGATGGCGACACCGATCTCGGCCATCACCAGCTCCAGGCCTTCGAGCTCGGCTGGCCTGGCGCGCGCCAGCTCGAGCAGCCGGTTGCGCTGACGCATGGCAAGGTCATACCGGTTCAGGCGGACCCGGTGACCGGCATCGAAGGCCGCGACCATCTTGTCGAGGAAGCGCCGGCGGTCGCTGGCCGGACCCATGAAGAGGCCGTCCATGGCAGGAGTCAGCCAGGCGATCTCGAGCACCTCCGACAGGGCAGCCGGTGCCCGGCTCTGGCCATCGATGCGAACGTTGCGGCCGGCGGAGCGCTCGCTTTGGCTGTCTTTCCCGCTCCAGCCGGTCCCGAGCAAGCGCACGCCCGCTCGGGATTCCACGCTCGCGAAAATGCTCCAGCGTCCCGATCCGCCGATCCGGCCGATCTCGGCGAGCGGCGCCCGCCTGAGACCCTGACCACTCGAGAGCATCGAGACGGCCTCGATCAGATTGGTTTTGCCGGCCCCGTTCGCCCCGCACAGCACGATCGGTCCGGGGCCGAGCTCGATCGACAGTGCTTCATAGCTGCGGAAATCCGCCAGCCGCAGGCGAGAGAGGAAGGGCGCTGGGCCAGGGGTCGCAGTCCGGCGGGATGGTCCGGGCGCTTTGCCATCGGAATCGCCCGGCTCCTGGCCCGCCCCCGACAGCGGACGAGCCGCCGCCATGGCTAAACCCGCATCGGCATCAGCACATAGAGTGCCGACATGTCGTCGCCGTCCCGAACAATGGTGGGAGAGCCCGGATCGGCGAGCGAGAAGCGTGCCGTCTCGCCATCGAGCTGGCTCGAGATGTCCATCAGATAGCGGGCATTGAAACCGATCTCGAGGGGATCGGCATCGTAGTCGACGTCGACCTCCTCGGTTGCACTGCCGCCGTCGGGATTGGTGACGGTCAGCGTCAACCGGCCGCCGCTGATGCTGAGCTTGACGGCGCGACCGCGATCGGAGGAGACGGTGGCGACCCGGTCGACCGCCGTCGTGAACTCGGCGTTGGGTACCAGCATCGTCTTGTTGTTGGCTTGCGGGATGACGCGCTGATAGTCGGGGAAGGTGCCGTCGATCAGCTTCGAGGTCATCACCACGGTGCCGATGCGGAACTGGATCTTCGTGCGCGACAGCGCAACAGTGACCGGCGCGCTCGTATCCTCGATCAGGCGGTGGACCTCGTTGACGGTCTTGCGCGGCACGATCACGCCCGGCATCGATTCGGAGCCTGGCGGCGCGGGCAGCTCGACCAGCGCGAGCCGGTGTCCGTCGGTCGCGACCGCCCGCAGCAGCTTGCGCCCGCCCGAATCCGCCAGATGCAGATAGATGCCGTTCAGATAATAGCGGGTCTCTTCCGTCGAGATCGCGAACCGCGTCTTCTCGATCAGCTTCTTCAGATCATAGGCCGGCATCTCGAACTCGCTGCCCATCTCGCCGGCAGCGAGGTCGGGAAAGTCGTCGGCGGACAGCACCGGCAGGAAGAAGCGGGATGAGCCCGAGATGACGGTCAGGCGCTGCGACTGGGCCTCGCCACCGGTGTCGAGGCTGACCTGCGAGCCGTCCTGCAACTTGCGCACGATGTCGTGCAGCAGATGGGCTGAAACGGTCACAGCGCCAGGCTGATCCGAATCCGCGGTTGCGGTCTCGACCACCTC
Source organism: Hyphomicrobiaceae bacterium (assembly GCA_031431235.1). Taxonomy (GTDB): domain Bacteria; phylum Pseudomonadota; class Alphaproteobacteria; order Rhizobiales; family Hyphomicrobiaceae; genus JANNSW01. Next base: position 1,172 of record JANPDA010000378.1, on the reverse strand, counting down.
ACGCTCGAGGTCCGTACCCTTGAACGAGACCGTGCCCGGCAGCGCCCGAATGAGGACGTTGGACAGCACAGGAATGGTGGTGCGCTTCTCGACCACGCTGGCCACGTGGGAAAGTGCGCGAAGGAGCTCGCTGCGTTCGATCAGAAGTCGCATTGCTGTTGTCTTCGGCACCGCTCGATGGTGCCCCTCATTGTCTCACGATCCGGCTGCCGGCGGATCCGGCACCGTCTCTGTCACGCCACCCGTGCGTCGCTCCTCCGCAGGCTGCGAATCAGCAGCTGGCATGTTGCCACGATACGTTGGCGCGACCGGGGCGGCTTTGCAAGTGCAACGGCAGGATTCGCGCAGCCTCGGGTGCCTTGGCAACAGGCGCTCGCGGCCTGTCACCGGCCCACCCTGGGCTCGACGGAGCCGCACGGGGTGGTCCGTGAGCCGGCGCCACCCCGTCCCTCGACGTGCGGGATGGCGCAGCCCGCTGCTGCCCACACCCGCCCGCCGGCGATCCGCCCCCCGCAGTTGCTTTCAGCGAGCTTCGAGGGACGGATTTCGATCGGCCGCCGGGCGCTCGCTAGTGTTCCGTCTTTCCCTTCATTGATCCAGCTTGGCCGGAATCGAACGAATGGGAGGGAACACTAGGCGCACCCAAGGTGGCCGGAGCGGTCAATTCCATCAGTTGTTCAGCAGCCGCTTCAAATCCTCGATCTCGGCCTTCAGATTGGAGTTGTCCTTCAACTGGCCATCGATCTTGCGGATGGCATGCAGGACCGTCGTGTGATCGCGGCCTCCGAACCGGCGCCCGATTTCCGGCAGTGAGCGTGCCGTCAGAGTCTTGGCCAGATACATGCCGATCTGGCGTGGCCAGACGATCGAGCGATGCCGCCGCTGCGAAAGAATGTCGCCGCGGCTGACGCCGAAATGCTTGGAGATGACGCGCAGGATGTCCTCGATCTTGATGCGGCGTGGCTCCAGCCCCCGCATCAGATCGCGGATGATATGCTCGACCGTCTCGACCGTGATCGGCACGCCGGTCTGATGGCAGGCCGCATAGAGGCGCGTGATCGCTCCGTCGAGCTCGCGGGCGCTCTCGCTCAGATGCTCGGCGAGGAACGCCAGCACCTCGCGCGGCACCGAGAAGGTCGGATCAGCCGCGTTCTTCTCTTCCGCCCGGCGCT
>JANPDA010000377.1:0-4598 GCA_031431235.1 Hyphomicrobiaceae bacterium | reverse complement strand
ATCGATCGCCAGCACCAGCAGCAGATCGACCGCTGGACGCTCCCGCGAGCGCACAGCCGAGATGGGCACGAGCAGCATCACCCAGACGACACCAGCAACTAGCAACCATCGGGTGCATGCCATCACGGCGACCACCTGCTCCCTGCCTCGATGCCGGCCGTCAGGCCGTTGACTTGCTGCCCAAGTGGGACGCGCCTAATGTCGGTTTGCACGTAGACGAGTGAGTAAGGGGGAGCCTAGCATGGCCGTCGATCCTCGTACATTGCCTGGCATGTCCGTGGTCCTGAGTGCGGACGGCGACCAGGCCCCGGGCGACATCACGCAGTTCGCCCCTGTCGCGCTCGAGTCCGTGGGTCCCTCGAGCAGCGTGCCCTTGTCGTCGACGAGGGCCGGCTGGATGCCGAAAAAGGGCCGCGTCGCCGAGCCCGGTTTCAGGCGGGTCGCACCCGGCAGCGGCGTGATCAGGATGCCGCCGGTCTCGGTCTGCCACCAGGTGTCGACGATCGGGCAGCGGCTGTCACCGACCGTGCGGTGATACCACTCCCAGGCCTCCGGGTTGATCGGCTCGCCGACCGAGCCGAGCAGGCGCAGCGAGGAACGGTCGGTACGCTTCACGAAGTCGTCGCCCTCGCGCATCAGCGCCCGGATCGCGGTCGGCGCGGTGTAGAAGATGTTGACCTTCCATTTGTCGATCACGTGCCAGAAACGCGATGGCGTCGGATAGTTCGGCACACCCTCGAACATCAGCGTGGTCGCGCCGTTGGAGAGCGGCCCATAAAGGATGTAGCTGTGTCCCGTCACCCAGCCCACGTCGGCCGTGCACCAGTAGATGTCATTGTCGTGATAGTCGAACACGTACTGGTGGGTCATCGAGGCAAACACCAGGTAGCCGCCGGTCGTGTGCAGGACGCCCTTGGGCTTGCCGGTCGACCCGGATGTATAGAGGATGAAGAGCGGGTCTTCCGCACTCATCTCCTCGGGCGGGCAATCCGCCGAGACCTTGGTCAGCTCGTCGTGCAGCCACACGTCGCGGCCAGGGTCGAAGGCGACCTTCCCGCCGGTGTGGCGGACGACCAGCACCTTCTCGCCGCCCGGGCATTTCTCGAGCGCGGCGTCGGTGTTGGCCTTCAGGGGGATCGGCTTGCCGCCGCGCACGCCCTCGTCGGCGGTGATGACGAACCTCGATTCCGCATCGATGATCCGCCCGGCGAGGCTGTCGGGCGAGAAGCCGCCGAATACGACCGAATGCACCGCGCCGATGCGCGCGCAGGCGAGCATGGCGTAAGCGGCCTCGGGGATCATCGGCAGGTAGATGGTGACGCAATCGCCCTTGCCGACCCCGTTCGCCTTCAAGACGTTCGCCAGCTTGCAGACCCGCTCGTGCAATTGCCGGTAGGTGATCCTCTCATCGACAGTCGGGTCATCGCCCTCCCAGATGATGGCGATCTGATCGCCGCGGCTGGCGAGATGGCGGTCGATGCAGTTGACCGAGACGTTGAGAGTGCCGTCCTCGTACCATTTGATCGAGACGTTGCCGGGGGCAAAGCTCGCGTTCTTCACGCGTGAGTAGGGCTTCAACCAGTCGATGCGCTTGCCGTGCTCGCCCCAGAAACCGACCGGGTCGGAGAGCGAGCGCTTGTACATGGCGAGGTAGGTCGCGTCGTCGACCCAGGCCCGGCTCGCCCACTCGTTGGGAACCTCGTAGATCTTCTCCGTGCTCATGGCGCGCTCTCCTCCCCTGGGATCCTTTTGGTTGGGAGCATTATGGTTGGGCCTGAGCAAGCGGGCAACCGGATCGTTGGTCGGCTGCGGGGGGCGCGATCAGTGGCGGTGGGGGCAGGCTGCGCGGATTTGCCGGGCTCGATCCGGTCCGCCGGGGACCCTTGCGGTCGAAATTACCACCTCACAATGGCAGCGGGGGCCGCAGCATGGGTGCCACACTTTTGGGATGCCGGGCTATGCGAACGACGCCGACGGGCGAGGCTGCCACAACACGCCAGCGGGCATGGTCTGCTGACTGGGGTCGTGCCCCCGGTTCCAGCCGGGAGCACGACTTCGGCAGAGGGCCATATGCGGACGCTGCAAGGCCCGATCCGGCATGGCCTATGCGAACAGTGTTGTTAAAAGCTTGGCGTACAGCTCGGGATCGGAACCGCATTGCAATTCAAACCGTCCGGCGCTTTTTCACACCGGCAGCCCGGCATTGCGCAATCCTTCGAACAGTTTTTTCTGGCTGGCGTGATCGGCAATCGGTATCCGGCAGAGAAGATAGGACCGCCATTGCTCGACGTCGTTGCCGGGATACTCGACCATTTTCTGGCGTTTGAGCGTCATGAATCGCTGCATGGCATCGCGCGCGGTATCATGCTGGCCGAGGTTCCACAGCGCCGCCGCCAGACAGGCGAGAATTTCATCATATGCCCCGGAAATCCGTGCGAAGCCACTGACCGCATCAGCAAAATTGCCTTCCAGATAGGCGCCAAGTGCGACCGCGTAAAGACAGGGCTCCGGCACGAGAGGGCTAAGTTTGAGAGATTCAATCGAGTAGCTTTGGCCCTCCGCGACATGCCCATTACAGGTCAACGCGAAGCCCAGCAAGCACATGCTGTATTGATCATTCGGATTTTGCACCAACGCCATATTTGCATGGGCCCTGGTGGCATCGAAATTGCGGTTGCAGTAGAACTGCGCGGATGCAAGTGCACGGTGGGAGTTGCTGTTGTTAGGATCGATCGCGACCGCCTGTCCGGCCATGGCGAGCGCCTCCCGCCCAGCGACGTCTTGATTGGTGCTCCAATCACTTTGCTGTTCGGCAATGTAGCCGAGCGACAGCTCGGCAAAGGCAGAGGCAAAGCCAGCCTCGCGCGTGATGGCTTCGCGAAGCAGGGCTCGGGCCGCTAGAATACCCTCCATGCTTCCTCCCTGTTGAAGGAATCTGGCTTTCAGGAACAGGTCGTAAGCAGAATAATCGATAGCCGGTTTTTGCAGTGTCTTTTCCACCTCGAACGATTGGATGCGTGCCGCCAGCACGGCGACAATGCGGTGCACGATGTCGTCCTGAAGCGCGAAGATATCGCCGAAATCACGGTCGAAGTGTTCGGACCAGAGCATCGCGCCATCGGCGGCATGAACGAGGCTCGCTGTGATGCGGATGCGATGCTCCGCCCGCCGCACGCTGCCGCGCACCAGATAGTCGGCATCCAGTCGGCGCGGCCTGTCTCTGCCTGGCTGGGCATGTTCCCTGACCGAAGCCTGGGCGATGACCGCCAAGTCGGCGAAACGGGAAAGCCCCGTATTCAAATCTTCCGCGAGTCCGTCAGCGAAGTGAAGGTCGTCCGGATTTCGACCGGGCAGCTCGAAAGGCAGGACGGCGATCGAGGCCTTCGGCCTGCGTGCCACAATGACAGGAGCCGATGCTTCGGCAGATTTGGTCAGCACGGTCGGAAGCGCTGACGCATCCTGTACGATTTGTCGGGTCAATGCGTCTGGTTCCACGCCCAGCTCACGATCAAGTTTTCCCCGGAACTCCTGATAGTGCCTGAGTGCGAGACTGCGATTGTTCATAGCGAGATGCGTCCGGATCACCGACTGGTGGGCCAGCTCGCAAAGAGGATCCACGGACAACAATCGGCCTGCAACGTCCTGGCTTAGCCGATGGTCCCCTTCGCGCTCGAGAACCCGAAGCAGCCGCGCTGTCGCCTCGCACCACAGATTGTCCAGTGAACGGCGGTTGTCTTCGATCCAATCGGCGAAAGCGGCATCCTCCGGCGTCAGACCTTCGAGGAACTGGCCGCGCCGCAGGGCAATTGCCCGCTCCAGAGTCTGCCGGTCGTCGGCCCGGCGGAACCGGTGAAACTCGGCAACATCGGACACGATGGCCGTTCCATTGCATGAGATAGCGCCATCGCTTGCGATATCGAAGACATCGCTGGCATGGCCGAAATCGTGGCGCAGATCGACCAGCAGCTGACGCAGACTTGCCCGGGCCTGGCCCGTCTGACGATCCGACCACAGCAACGCGCAAAGCTGATCGCGGCCGACCGGCTTGCCATCGGCCAAGGCAAGGCAGGCCAGCAATCCCACACCCTTGCGCGACCGGATTGCAACCGAATCGCCTGCCGGAGTCTCGAAATTGGGCGAGCCAAAGAGATGAAACCGGTAACCCGTCATAAAATCTGCTCCGACGTCGGAGTGCTTGATCCCCTCCGGGCGAACGGACTTCAACATAGCAGAATTGACGCCCCATTGGCGAGAGCTTGACGCCCCACTGGCGGTCGCCTGACGGCGCATCGCTAGATTGCTCCTCAAGGAACAGCACACAGCGTTCCGTGACAAGGAGAAACGCCATGCGCTTCGATATGCTCGATGAATATTCCACTCTGGTGCCATTTGGGCTTGGCGTCTCGCGGAATAGAACTTTTCAATATCCGGCCGCCCCGGCCAAAGCAGTCAAGCGCGGCGCCATCGCCAATTGCGCCATCCGTTTGAAATTGTTGATCAAATTCGTAGCGGTGCTCCGCCATATCGGGAGGCGCGAAGAATATCGGCCGATACATTGATCGCATGCCGTGCACCTTTCGCCATGCACCCGATTGCCG
>JANPDA010000376.1:0-50656 GCA_031431235.1 Hyphomicrobiaceae bacterium | reverse complement strand
CGATCGCGTTCACGATCACCAGCCCCACATCGGGGCAGGAGATGCGGGCCTCCCGCAGGTCCGTGCCTTGCAGGCTCGCTCGCATCAGCTTGGCCCCGGTCAGGTCGGCGCGGTGCAGATCGGAGCGATCGAGCACAGCGTAGCGCAGATCCCGGTCCCGCAGGCTGATGCTGACCTCGGAGTTGCCATCCTGATCCTCCTTGTTGGAGACGAGGTCGACGTCGGAGACGATGAGATTGCGTTGCAGGAGCCCGCCAGGACCGCTTTCGAACAGGGCAGCCGTCAGCCCGAACACGAGCCGCTTCTCCAGATCGCCAGAGGCAGCGACCGTCTTCTCGACCCGGAAGCTCGTCAGCCGGCCGGCAAAGCGGTCGAGCGCCTCGTCGGGAACGGTTGCCACGAAGAACGAGAACAACAGCATTGCGGTCAGCAGGGTGGCCGTGAACACGAAATTGACCGGCTGATGGCGTGCGACGCGGAAAAACGCCCGATAGAACTCGGTATCGCGCCGCGTGAGGAAGACGCCGATCAGCAGCAGCACGATGACGTCGGCGACCACGGCGACGCGGTGTGCCCAGGTGATCCACTCGTCGTGGTAGGGCAGGAACATCACCTGGATGTAGACAATGACGAGCACCGGCAGCACGACGATCGAGAGCCAGGTCATGCCGTGCAGGAACATCGCCAGGAACGGGCTGCGGGTCGGCCCGGCCAGGGCCTGGGAGAAGTAGTAGGAGTGCAGCTCGAGGCGCAGCGGATGGGTGCGCAGGTCGGTCGGCTCGAGCTGGCGCAGCGCGGCGTGGAACTCGAGCGTCTTCCTTGCCAGCATCGCATGCTGCACCAACAAGCCGAAGTGCAGGAAGACGAGGATGATCGGTGCGAACAGGAAGAACCTGGTGAGGCCGATGTCGACCTGCAGGATCGGCAGCGGAACAGGCGTGCCGAGCAGCAGATCCCGATGCGTGATGCCGGCAACCGCAACCCCCAGATAGGCGACGACGCCAAGGAAGATCAGCCAGGCCGTGTGCGCGATCTCGCTGGCATCGTTGACCGCCTGCAGCAGGCTGTAGGGATTGATCGGCACCTCGCCCGAGGCTGGCTGCTGCAGGTCGGGCAGCTGGTCGCCGTAGCGGTACTCGTTGCGCGCGGTATCACTCATGATGGAACGCCCCTCAGCCTACGCCGACAGTCGACGGGCAGACAACCATATAGCCTAGTTGCCAACCCCGATGAACAGTGCAGCCCCGCGCGTCAAATGACGCACCCACCGCACCTCCCGGCCTCGACCACCATTGTCCTCAGACTGTGACTACAACGGGACGGAGCGGGCCGATCAGCATCGGAAATGGACACATGCGCCCGGTGGGGGTTTATTGCGGCCTGCAATGCCCCTAAGCTCGATCCGGTCAAGCCGACTGCGATGGAGAAGCTCAGATGGCGTCAGGCAGCGTATTCACCGGCGAGCTCAGTTGGCCGGAGTTCGAGGGGCGTTTGAAAGACGACGGCACCCCGATCATGATCCCGCTGGGGTCGCATGAGCAGCATGGCCTGCACATGCCGCTGCAAACGGATGTGCTGCTGCCGACCGCATTCTCCGCCCGCGTTGCCCCACTGGTCGGGGCCCTTGTCGCCCCGACTTTCGTCTACGGCTACAAGAGCCAACAGAAATCTGGCGGTGGCCAGCACATTCCCGGCACGCTCAGCCTCGATGGCGCGACCTATGTCAGCCAGGTGAAGGAGATCATCAAGGAGCTCGCCCGCAACGGCGCCCGCCGCTTCGTGATGATGAATGGCCACTACGAGAACGCTTGGTTCATGGTCGAGGGTATCGATCTCGCCTTGCGCGAGCTGCGTTGGGACGGCATCCGCGACGTCAAGGTGGTCGCGCTATCCTATTGGGATTTCATCGATAGGGGCACGATCGCCAAGCTCTATCCGGACGGTTTTCCGGGCGTCGAGCTCGAGCATGGCGGTGTGATGGAGACGTCCCTGATGCTGGCGCTCCACCCCAAGCTCGTCCACATGGACCGCGTGGTCGATCATGCGCCTGCGAGCTTCCCGCCCTACGATGTCTACCCGATCAAGGGCGAATGGACGCCGCGAACAGGCTCGCTGTCGAGTCCCAAGCTGGCCACCAAGGAGAAGGGCGAGGTCCTGCTCGACGTCTGCACGAAGGGTATCGTCGCTGCACTGAAGAAGGAGTTGGGGAAAGGGTAGCGGCTTTGGCGCCAAGCCGATGCTCGACCTGATCCGGTCCTGACTTCTCCGAGAACGCCGGAAGTCGTCGAGCCGGGATCCTCGCCAACGTCGCCGGGCTCCCTTCGAAGTTCTCGGCTCGAGTGCCCGCGCTGCTCCGACCCGGCGACAGCGGGTCGGGGCCGGCACGAGGGTGTTGGGCTCGGCAAACCTTGGTCAATCGCGGCAATCATGCTTCCAGGCCCGCTGCCCAGCGCCGGAAACCGCCCGGTCCCTTGCAGATGGCGTAATCGACCGGAAGGCGGGAGAGGTGCTCGGCTCCCCCCGGCCCAACGACAACGGTGTAGCCAGCCGACATGGCGTAGCCGCTCGACGCGTCGGCGAGGATCGCGTGCAGGAACAGCACCATGCCGGGCTCGGCGGGCAGCGGATTGCCACTGTAGAGCATGGGCGGAACGTCCATCCAGTTGGGGGCGTAGGTCGCACCCAGCGAGTATCCGCAAGCAGCCAGCCGGGCATGCCCGTAACCTCGAGTGTCAAAGACCCGGCGGTGAGCATCGTCGATCTCGCCGAGTGGACGGCCGGGCGCAACGGCCTCGGTCATGGCCTGCAAAGCATCGCGCGTCGCCGCGAACATGTCGCTCTGGCGGGCCGAGGCTCCCCCGATCGCGACCGTGCGCATCAGGCAGGCGTGGTAGCGGCGATAGGAGGCTGCGAACTCGAGGGTGAGCTGGTCGAGGGCGGCGAGGGTGCCGAACCCGGTCGAGGCGCGCACGAGCAGAGCCCGCTCGCCCGCGCCCAGCACGGGCGGCGAAGCAGCCACGTCGCCACCACCGATATAGATGGCTGCGTGCCCGGCCGCATGCACCTCGCCTTCTGGCACGCCAGGGCCGGCGGCGGCGATCTGCGCCAACAACGCCTGATCGGCGAGCTCTCCTGCGCGGCGCACGTAGACGAGCTCGGCCGGCGACTTGATGATGCGGAGCCCTCTGACGAGCACCGACGCATCGACCAGGGTCGCAAAGCCCGCGAGAGCGGTCGTGACACGGGCGTGGCTGGCGCCGGTCAAGCCGTAATTGTCGAGCTCGATGCCGATCCGCTCGCCCTCGAGGCCAAGCTCGGCGAGGATCGCCCGCAAGTCCTGCGCCGGGTTCGCGTCCTCGCGATCGTACCAGATGCGGACGTCCTCGATGATCGAGGTCAACCGTGCCTGCTCCAGATCCGGGCGGCGTGTCAGCAGCACGGGCGCGCGCGCGTCCGCTGTCAGCACGACGCATTGGAAGAACACAAACCCTTCCGTGTCGTAGCCCGTCAGGTAATAGTGGCTCTCGGGCGCGAACAGCAGGATCGCCGCAAGGCCCTGCTCGACGAGCCGCGCGCGAGCTGTTGCGATGCGCTGATCGTATTCGGAGCGTTCGAACTGGAGCAAGGCACTCGGCTCCTCTGGCTGCGGGGCGGCGGGTGCGCGCTCCTATTCGAGGCGCTCGTCGCGGTGGATGCGCTCGCGTCGCTCGTGGCGCTCCTGGGCTTCGACGCTGAAGGTTGCGATCGGGCGGGCGTCGAGCCGCCGCAGTCCGATCGGCTCTCCCGTCTCCTCGCAATAGCCGTAGGATCCATCGTCGATGCGCGCCAGTGCGGAGTCGATTTTCGCGATCAGCTTGCGCTGCCGGTCGCGGGCGCGCAGCTCGATGGCCTTGTCGGTCTCGGAGGACGCCCGATCGGTGATGTCGGGCAGCTGGGTCGTGTCCGTCGTCAGTGTGAACAGAGTTTCACGGCCCTCGCGCAGGATTTCGTCTTTCCAGGCCAATAGCTTGCGGCGGAAATAGGCCAGTTGGCGCTCGCCCATGAACGGCTCGCTGTCGCTGGGGCGGTCGCCTCGTGAGACTGCGATCTCGCAACTCCTGCTAGCCGACCCGTTGGTGTGGACAACGGCGATTTCGGCGCCGTTCGTGGAGCTGCTGCCATTGATTCCGGGCCTGCCACTGTCCGGCCCCGTCCTGCGTCGACCCATCCGCCTTGCCTCATTGCCGCTGGGTTGCTGCTCAGACCCGCCACTGAAGCACGCCCTCCCGAGAACGGCTCCCGTATGTCGTCCGGACTATGGCAAGTCAAGTCTGTCGAGCACACAGGCTTACCAGCACGGCGATTTTTGCCGCTGGGGAGGGAGCGCGAGTGCAGCTCGCGGTTCGACGGCACCCTCGATACACGTTTTGCGGGTATCTAACAATATTACTCTACTTAACCGTGTATTCAGCTATTGCCCCCATACTCCCCTGAGATCGCAGCCGAACATGCGACGCTCTCGAGGAAAGGACAAACTCATGCACAATCACGGCTCGAGCCGAACCTTGGGCTGCCGGGCACGGCAGCAAGGCTTGGTTGCGGGCCTGGGCGTCAACCACGCCTGATCTCTACGCCGCAGCCAACATGCCGATCCCAGCGAGATCATTGCGGCCTGCGCCCTTCCCCCACCCGGGGCGCTCCCGCCGCATCCTCGCTTCCCCACCCGGCTTGTGGTTGCCAAGGGTGGCGCCGCCCCGACACGCCTCCAGGGGCGGCGCCATTTCCGTTTGCAGCCCGCCCCCCGAAGCGCTTATGGTCCCTCCACGGCAGGAAACCGAGGATTTATTCCCATGTTCAAGGGCTCGAACACGGCGCTGATCACGCCCTTCAAGGATGGCAAGGTCGACGAGGCTGCGTACGCCAAATTTGTCGATTGGCAGATCAAAGAGGGCACGCACGGGCTCGTTCCGGTTGGGACGACGGGCGAGAGTCCGACGTTGAACCATGACGAGCACAAGCGCGTGGTCGAGCTTTGCATCGAGATCGCCGCCAAGCGCGTGCCGGTGATTGCGGGGGCCGGCTCGAACTCGACCGCGGAAGCAATCGATCTCGCGCGGCACGCCAAGAAGGTGAAAGCCGACGCGATCCTCGTCGTCTGCCCCTATTACAATCGCCCGACGCAAGAGGGCATGTACCTCCACTTCAAGGCGATTGCCGAGGCCGTCGACATTCCGCTCATCATCTACAATGTACCTGGGCGCACCGTGACCGATATCTCGGTCGAGACGCTCGCCCGTCTCGTCGAGATCAGGAACATCGTCGGCATCAAGGATGCGACGTCCAACATGACGCGCACCTCGCGCCAGCGCCAGGCGCTGGGGGAGAAGTTCATCCAGCTCTCGGGCGAGGATGCGACCGCGCTCGGCTTCAATGCCCATGGCGGCCAGGGCGCGATCTCGGTCACCTCCAACGTCGCGCCCAGGCTCTGCAGCCAGTTCCAGGAGGCCACGCTGAAGGGCGACTATGCGACCGCGCTGAAATTGCAGGACCAGCTGATGCCGCTGCACGATGCGCTGTTCGTCGAGACCAATCCGGGGCCGGTCAAGTATGCCGCCGCGCGCCTCGGCCTGTGCGAGGCCGATTGCCGGTTGCCGCTCGCCCCGACCAGCGAGGCGACGAAAAAGACCGTCGACGCGGCGCTGCGTCATGCCGGTCTGTTGAACTAGTGTTCCGTCCCATTCATTCGATTCCGGCGAAGCTGGACCGATGAATGGAAAGACGGAGCACAAACAAAAAATTGGCTAGTGGGCTGGCCATTCATTCAGGGTACCAAATGAATGAGTCAGAACACTAGCCGAGGCGCGAAACCACACCACACCCGTCATCCCGGACGACGCGTTCGTGCTGAAAGCGCGCCTCCGGCACGACGGCGTCGATCCGGGATCCTCCCCGAGCACACGGAGCTCGCCGCGAAGATCCCGGCTCGAGTACCGGGGATAGACCGCGGAAGCGATGCCACCGAGTGGCCGGCACTCGGCCGGGATGACGGGTGGTGGGATCGCAGGGTGATGATCGATCGAGCCTACTTTGCTTAGCTGAGGCGCATTTCCGATGGCGAAGAAAACCGACGACGGCCGCAAGGTCGTCGCCGACAACCGGAAAGCACGCCACAACTACGAGATCGCGGAGGTCTACGAGGCGGGCATCGCGCTGCAGGGGTCGGAAGTCAAATCGCTGCGCAACGGCAAGGCGATGATCGCGGAATCCTATGCCTCCTCCGAGGGCGGCGAGATCTGGCTGATCAACTCCAACATCCCGGAATACACCCAAGCCAACCGCTTCAATCACGAGCCCAAGCGCCCGCGAAAGCTCCTCTTGCGCAAGAAGGAGATGGCCAAACTGATGATCGCCATCGAGCGCGAGGGCATGACGATGGTGCCCCTCGAGCTCTATTTCAACGCGAAGGGCCGCGCCAAAGTGAAGCTCGCCATCGCCAAGGGCCGAAAGCTCCACGACAAGCGCGAGGTCGACAAGAAGCGCGATTGGGACCGGGAGAAGGGGCGGTTGCTCAGGGACAAGGGATAGGCGGGCGCTGGGCGAGCGGCGCCTGGGCACCGCGCCAACCGGCTCAGCCGTGCGCCTCGAACCCCAACTCCCGCTCCAGCCGCGACGCCAGCTCCCGGCCCTTTTCCTCGCTCATGGACAGCAGCGGCGGGCGCACATTCGCCCAGCGCTGGTCGCCGGTCGAGAGCGCGAGCAGCCGTTTCTGGGCGGGGATGGGCGCGTAGTCCTGCACCACCATGCGGAAGCGTTTCACCTGCTCGTGCTTGGCGACGGCCTCCTCGCGCTTGCCCGCGCGGTAGAGGCGGATCACCTCGGCGATGCCGGCGGCGTTGAGGTTGGCGGTGGCCGAGATGCAGCCCGGCCCGCCCAGGTCGAGTGCTTCGATCAGCGGCAGCTCGGCGCCCGGATAGACGGTCAACCCCTCGATCTCGAACAGGGACTTGGTGTTCGCCCAGTCACCGGACGAATCCTTGATGCCCACGATCTGCTCGGGGAAGGCCTCGAGCAGGCGGCGGACGAGCGCAATGGGCAAACCGACGCCCGCAACCTGGGGGATATGGTAGAGGTAGATCGCGAGATCGTTGCGCCCGACCATCTCGATCAGCCGCGCGAAATAGGCAAACAGACCGTCGTCGGCGACGTTCTTGAAATAGAACGGCGGCAGCGTCATCGCGCCCGCGCAGCCGAGCTCCATGGCGCGGCGCGTCAGCAGCACTGTGTCGGGGAGATTGGTGAGGCCAGTGCCGGGCACCAGACGTTTGGGATCAATGCCGGCCTCGACCAGGGCTTCGAGCGCTCGCAACCGCTCCTCGATGCCGACCGAGAGCGCTTCCCCCGTCGTCCCGAATGGCGCGAGCGCGACGCAGCCCTCCTGCAACAGGCGCTTGGCGTTGCCCACATAGAGATCGGTCGCGAGCGACAGGTCGGCGTTGAACGGAGTTAGGTTCGGCGCGATCACGCCATCGGCAATCTTGACCTTCGCCACATTCAGGCTCCTTCTGTTGCGGGCGGCGCTGGTCCTGCATAGGACCGGCCGCACGCAAGAGCAACCAGGGCGGACACGCAAGGATGGCGAGCAAGACGATGATCTGCTGCGCGCTGACGGGTGGCGGCGACACGGTGGGCAAGAGCCAGGCCGTGCCGGTCAGCCCCGAGCAAATCGCACGCTCGGCGATCGATGCGGCCAATGCCGGTGCGGCCATCGTCCACATCCACGTGCGCGATCCCGCGACCGGCGCCCCCAGCATGTCGCCGCGCCTCTATGAGGAGACGGTCGCCCGCATTCGCGCGAGTGGGGTCGACGTGATCATCAACCTGACGACCGGAGCTGGTGCCCGCTTCATCCCCGACCGCGACGATCCCTCACGCGGCGCGCCGGGATCGAGCATCTCTGCGCCAGCGCGCCGTATCGTCCATGTGCTGCAGTTGCGCCCCGAGATCTGCAGCCTCGACATGGGCTCGCTCAACATGGCCAATTTCGTCTTCGTCAACACGCCTGACCACATCGCCGAGATGGCAATCGCGATCGAGGGGGCGGGCGTGGTGCCAGAGCTCGAGGTGTTCGAAGCGGGCCATATCGTGCTGGCGCGGTCGATGCAGTCCAAGGGCCAGCTGAAGGCGCCGGGCCTCTTCCAGATCTGCCTCGGCGTCGCCTGGGCCCAGCCCGCGACGACGGACGCCATGATCTACATGCAACGCCTGCTGCCGACTGGCGCCACCTGGTTTGCCTTTGGCGTCGGACCGGGCCAGTTTCCGATGGTCGCGCAGGCGGTGCTGCTCGGCGGGCACGTACGGGTCGGCCTCGAGGACAATCTCTACCTGGAAAAGGGCAGGCTCGCCCCGAGCAATGCCGCGCTGGTCGAGAAGGCGGCGGGGCTGATCCGCGCACTTGGTGGCGAGGTGGCGACGGGAGCCGAGGCACGAGGGCTGCTCGGCCTCGCCAGTCTCACTTGAAAAGGACAATTGTCTTTCATGCGTATTCTCCTCACCAACGACGACGGCATCGAGGCGGCGGGCCTGCACGCGCTGCAGCAGATTGCGTCCGAGCTCTCCGACGATGTCTGGACTGTTGCTCCCGACACCGACCAATCGGGCGCGGCGCACTCGCTGACCCTGCACGAGCCGCTACGCTGCCGGGAGCTCGGGAAGCGGTCCTATGCGGTCAAGGGTACGCCAACTGATTGCGTGATCATGGGCGTGAAGCACATCCTGGCGAGCCAACCTCCCGATCTGATCCTCTCTGGCGTCAACCGCGGCGTCAATGTCGCCGACGACGTCACCTATTCTGGCACGATCGCGGGCGCGATCGAAGGCACGCTGCTCGGCATCCCCGCGATCGCCATGAGCCTGGCCACACGCCTGCACGAGACCTCGGACCGGGTGAAGTGGGAGACGCCGATGCAACTCGGCGCTGATCTGGTCCGCAGGCTGCTGGCGGCGGGGTGGCCCAAGGACGTGCTCGTCAACGTCAACTTCCCCGATCGCGAGCCCGAGGAGGTCGCGGGCACACTCGTCACCTGCCAGGGCAAGCGCGACCAGAACCTGCTGACGATCGTCGATCGCATGGATACGCGCGGCAATCCCTATTATTGGTTCGGGTTCGAGCGGCGGCGCTCCAATCCCCCCGAGGGCTCCGATCTCTGGGCAATCTACCGGGGCTATGTGTCGGTCACGCCGCTCCATCTCGATCTGACCCACGAGGCAACCCGCGCAAAGCTCGTGTCAGCGCTTGCCGGCTGAGCGACCACCCGATGATGGCACGGGTCCAACCCCACCTGCCGCAGTTTCGCCGAAGCGTGGCCGCGAAGAGCGCACAATCCGGGGCTAGGACCACGCATGCTCGCATGTTTCGCCGAGCGGGTGCCCCTCATGCCGAAAAAAATCCGACACGCGGGCAGTGATGGGGCGGGGACAATCCAGGCGAGGAGCCTCGAAGTACCGGTTTCAGGCAATCGGATGCAGTCCTTGGCGAAGCGGGCAGAAAAAATTTCATCCTCCGCTCGGGGTGTTCAGCGTCGTTAATCCCGGATTAACCCAGGCAGGTCCTAAATGTGCACGGTCGTAAGGGAAGTGATGGGTGGTACCGTGCGTAACTTCGTCTGGCGTAGCTGGCCTCTGGCCGCATGGCGGTTGGTGGCCGTCGTTGGTGTCGGGGCAACTCTGTCGGCATGCAGCTCCGATGTCACCCGGCTCGATTACCCAGCGCTTGGCTTGAGCGATTCGAGCACGGGGTCGACCAACTCCCGACCCCAGCCGCCCCAAACCGTCTACACCCAGCCGAGCTACCAGCAACCGGCCTACACGCCGCCGCCCGCAACCGGCTATGGCGACCAGGGCTACGGCAATCAGGGCTACGGCAGCCAGAACTACGGGACCCAGGGCTACAGCAATCAAGGCTATGGCACGCAGGGCTCGGGCGCATCGGGCACGGGCTCTGACTATGGCGGCTACGACCAGAACGGTAGCGGCGCAGGCAGCAGCGGATATGGCAATGGCAGCGCGCAGCCGATACCCAACACGCGGCGACCCAATCGCCAGAGCACGCTCAGCTCCAGGCGTCCGAGCGACCTCGCGCGGCTGACCGATCCCCAGGAGACCGCCGGCACCAGCCCGGGCTATGGCGGCATCGGCTCGGGAGGCAGCGCTGGCGAGACCATCACCGTGCGCAAGGGCGAGACGCTCTATGGGCTATCGCGGCGATATGGCGTGCCGGTCGCGGCCCTGATGGAGGCGAACGGTCTGTCGCAGCCGGCCTTGAAGGTCGGCCAGAAGCTGATCGTTCCTGGCGGCGGGACGCGCACCGTCGCCTACGAGGATCCGCTGCCGGCGAAACCGCGGAAGAAGGCTGCCACGCGGGCGTTGCCCGACGAAGCCCTGGCCTCGGGTGGAGACACCTATCGCGTTCGCAGCGGCGACTCGCTTTATGGCATCGCCCAGCGTCTCAAGGTCGACCCGCAAGCCCTCGCCGATGCCAACGGCATCGACGATCCCGCAAAGATCAAGCTCGGCCAGGTGCTGCAGCTGCCCGGCTCCGCGACGGCCGTCGCCGACTCGGGATACGAGACCGTCAAGCCTGCCCGCAAACAGAGGATCGCGGCCTTGCCGCCGGCGGCAACGACCGATTACGGCTACGACACGGCTGCCGACGCCGCGCCAGCGGTCGAGGAGGGCTCGGCCGACGATAGCAACGAGCCGCTTGCGACTTCGCCGGCCACGTCGCCCTCCGCCAAGAAGCCGCGGCCCCCAACAGCCGCCATCGAGGCCGAGACGATGACGACGGCAGTCGATGGAACCAGCGACGGCAAGTTCCGCTGGCCGGTGAAAGGGCGCATCATCGGCAAGTTCGGTGGAACCTCGGATGGTCAGCGCAACGACGGCATCAATGTCGCCGTGCCGCCCGGCACCGAGGTCAAAGCCGCCGAGGGTGGTGTCGTCGCCTATGCCGGCGAGGAGCTGAAGGGCTATGGCAAGCTGGTGCTGATCCGCCATGCCGACAACTGGGTTTCGGCCTATGCCCACAACAGCGAGATCCTGGTGAAGCGCGGCGAATCCGTGCGGCGCGGTCAAGCCATCGCCAAGAGCGGCAAGACCGGCACCGTCGAGCAGCCCCAACTCCACTTCGAGCTGCGCAGAGGCTCCGAGCCCGTCGATCCGCTGCCCCACATGGCAAGCAACTGAGGCTTCGCCGCTTTGGGCATCCAAGGGTGATGGCGTAAGGACAGCCCGAACAACAACCGAATCATTTTCGCGAGCGGTTGTGCCTCGGCGTAGGGTGCAATAGGCGCCTTCGCCGTATTGCACCTTCGGCTGGCGTTGCGATCCGGGGTGGTGCAATACGGCCTGAAGCAGGCCTATTGCACCCTACAGGTCCCGTGCTCGACTTGACGACAAGACGCAGCGGTTATTGTTCGCAGTGTCCTTAGCACCCTAAATGAATGGCCAGCCCACTAGTCTACTCTATGGCTGCGTTCCCTCTTTCTATTCATTGATCCAGCTTCGCCGGAATTGAATGAATGGGACGGAACACGAGCGATCGTGGGCTTGCTGCGGGCGGAGCGCGGGCGCAGGCAAGGCCTCGCCCACAACAAATTTGCCAGAGCGGCCATTGCGAGCCCAACAGTTCGCTGATTGTTCTCGCGGGCCCCTTGCCTAGCTGCGGCGCGCTCGTCTAGCTGCAGCCATGACCAACACCGTTCTCATCATCGACTTCGGCTCCCAGGTGACGCAACTCATCGCCCGCAGGGTGCGGGAGGCGGGCGTCTATTCGGAGATCGTACCCTTTGGCAAGGCGGCGGCAGCGCTGGAGCGGCTGCGTCCGAAAGCCGTGATCCTCTCGGGTGGTCCAGCTTCGGTGCTCGACGCCGATAGCCCGCGTGCCCCACCGGCAGTCTTCGACTCTGGCCTGCCCATTCTCGCCATCTGCTATGGCCAGCAGACGACGGCCGTGCAACTCGGCGGCCGGGTCGAGGGCGGGCATGCGGCCGAGTTCGGGCGGGCCGATGTCCTGGTGAAGGCAGCCAGCCCGTTGTTTGCTGGGGTCTGGGAGGCCGGGCGCCGCTATCCCGTCTGGATGAGCCATGGCGACCGCGTGACGACGCTGCCGGAGGGCTTCAGCGTCCTCGGCGTCTCCGAGAATGCCCCGTTCGCGGTTGCGGCCGATGAGCGGCGGCGCATCTATACGACCATGTTCCACCCCGAGGTGGTGCATACGCCCGATGGCGCGCGCCTGATCGCCAACTTCGTGCACGGTATCGCCGGTCTCCCGGGCGATTGGACCATGGCGCACTTCCGGGCTGAGGCGGTTGCCCGGATCCGGGCCCAGGTCGGGCGCGGGCGGGTGGTGTGCGGGCTGTCGGGAGGCGTCGATTCCGCGGTCGCGGCCGTCCTCATCCACGAGGCGATCGGCGATCAGCTCACCTGCATCTTCGTCGACCATGGCCTGATGCGCCAGGACGAAGGCGAGGAGGTGGTCGGGATGTTCCGCGGCCACTTCAACATCCCCCTCGTGCATGTGGACGCATCGAAACGCTTTCTGGCGGCGCTGGCCGGCGTGAGCGACCCGGAGCAGAAGAGAAAGACGATCGGGCGCCACTTCATCGAGGTGTTCGAGGCCGAGGCGAGCAAGCTCGGTGGCGCGCAGTTCCTCGCGCAGGGGACGCTTTACCCCGACGTGATCGAGAGTGTCTCGTTCACAGGGGGACCCTCGGTCACCATCAAGTCGCACCACAATGTGGGTGGGCTGCCCGCGCGCATGAACCTGTTGCTGGTCGAGCCGCTGCGCGAGCTGTTCAAGGATGAGGTGCGGCTGCTGGGCCGCGAGCTCGGGCTGCCGGAAGCCTTCGTGGGTCGCCACCCCTTCCCCGGTCCCGGTCTTGCGATCCGCATTCCCGGCGACATCACCAGCGACAAGCTCGATCTCTTGCGCAAGGCCGACCGCATCTACCTCGAGGAGATCAGGAAGGCGGGGCTCTACGATGCGATCTGGCAGGCTTTCGCCGTGCTGCTGCCGGTCAAGACGGTCGGCGTGATGGGTGACGGGCGCACCTATGATCAAGCGCTGGCGCTCAGGGCCGTCACCTCGACCGACGGTATGACCGCCGACTTCTATCCGCTCCCCCACGATCTGCTCGGGCGTATCGCCACCCGCATCATCAACGAGGTGAAGGGCATCAACCGCATCGTCTACGACGTGACGAGCAAGCCGCCGGGCACGATCGAGTGGGAGTAGGGGCCGCGAGAGCGGATCGCCTTCGGGTTGTGAAGCCCGCCCCCGACAATCTTCTGTGCCAGTGCGCCCGGAGATCCTGCGTTGAATTGTCATAATCCGCAACTCGAGTGCCAATACTTGAATAATGACACCAGCTCCGGTAATAACTCTACGCTGTGACGGCGAACAGAATCTGCGCCGGTTGCGCGTGCCGCGAGCAACGCTTTGGGAAAGCTGTGGGTAAAGTTGCGAGTCTCGGCTAGGCTGTTTGAATCGCGGGGCTTTTCGCCGCTCACTGCCGGCAGCAGGTCTCGGCGGCAACGAGTTTCCTCTTGATTGCCGCCAAAAAGCCCGTATAGAGTCCAGCTGTCGCCAACGCGGCGTCACCAAGTATGGCCGACCGAAAGGAGGCTCCCATGGAACTCAAAACGAGGCTGAACGTGCTCGCCACGGTGCTGTCTCTCGGGTTCGTCATTGCTATCGTAATCGGTATGATCTGACGACCCCTGTCCCGTGGAGACGACCAGCTCGACGGTCCTGGGCCAAGCGGCGCGCTCAACGAGCGAGTGCCTAGGCCAGCTGGACCGTAGCCGACTGGAAATGCGTAGCCTGAGATCGAAAGATCGACGCCGCGGGGCGGGCCTCCGCGGCGTTTTCTCGTTGAGCCGGGGCTTGTTCGAGGGACAGCGAATCAGCGATAGTGCCATTCGTTGATGGCCACGTGCACTTGGAGCATCAACCAGGCCATTCCTACCGCTGGATGATCACGACGATCGGCGCACCTGCCATTGCGCCATCAGCGTCCCAACCAGATGCGACCTCAATTCGATTCGACGACCGGCTGCGGCTCGGCGGGCTTCAGGCTTCCCCCGAGCCGTAGCGGTACGATCGTGGTGGCAAGGCCGGTGCGGTCGTCGGTATCGACGATCACGCCCGTCACGGTTGCGGGACCCGGCGCCGGCTCGAATTTCGCCCGCGGGATCTTGCGCAGAAACCGGTTGAGCGGCTCCTCGGCGTCCATGCCGAGCACGGAGCTGTAGTTCCCGCACATCCCCACGTCGCTGACATAGGCGGTTCCACCCGGCAGCACGCGCTCGTCGGCCGTGGGGACGTGCGTATGAGTGCCGACAACGAGGCTGGCGCGGCCATCGACGAAAAGTCCGAAGGCCTGTTTCTCGGAGGTCGCCTCCGCGTGGAGATCGAGCACCACGGCGTCGGCCGCCTCACCGAGCGGGCAGGATTTCAGGAGCCCGTCGACGGCCCTGAACGGGCAATCGAACTCGCCCATGAACACCCGGCCCATCAGGTTGGCGACCAGCACGGTCGCGCCGTTCCTGGCCTTGATCAGGCTCGAGCCGCGACCCGGTGTGCCGGGCGGAAAATTGATCGGCCGCAGCAGCCGCTCGTAGCGCTCGATGTAGACGAGGGTCTCGCGCTGGTCGAAAGCGTGGTTGCCCAGCGTGACGGCATCGGCGCCGGCATCGATCAGCTCGGTGAAGATCGATTCCGTGATCCCGAAACCGCCGGCCGAGTTCTCGCCGTTGACCACGATGAAGTCGGCGCAGTGCCTGCTGCGCAGTAGCGGCAACGCGTCGAGCACCGCGGCGCGCCCCGCCCGTCCCACCACGTCACCCAGGAAAACGAGGCGCATGCATCAGCTCCTGTGGTCCCTGCTCCCCGAGGGAGTGAGGATGATGTCGAGCGGCTCGTCGTGGGGACCACGCGGGAGGTGTGCCGTCTCCTGCTCGTCATAGGCGATGCCGATGGCGATGACCGCACGCTTGCTGCGATAGAGTGCGAGCGTGCGGTCATAGTAGCCCCCGCCATAGCCGAGCCTTGCGCCGGTGGCATCGAAGGCGGCGAGCGGCACCAGCAGAATGTCGGGCAGCATCGCGGGCACCGTTGGCGCCGGCTCGCTGAGGCCGAAGGGCTTGGCGTCGAGTGGCTCGCCCGGCCGCCAGCATCCAAACACCAGCGGCTGCTCGCGCGCGACGATCACCGGCAGGCCGATCGTCCGTCCCCCCGCGATCAACCTCGAAAGCAGCGGGAGCACGTCCAATTCGTCACGGATGGGGAGGTAGGCGCTGACGAGCCTACCGGATAGGCCGAGCACGAGCGGTGTCCCGTGCCGAGCCAGCGCCCGGCCGGCCTCTGCGCCGTGCTTGGCATAGGCAACGCCGCGTCGCTGCAGCGCTTGTCGCCGCAGCTCGCCCTTGGTGCGCTTCAGCGCATCCTCTTCGCCAGATCCAGTCATGGCCCGCGGTTAGAGCAGAGGCGGAGTTGGCCGGCAAGACGAATGGTGGCGTGGCCGGCGCGGGCGGCAACAGCGGAGCAGGGCCACGATGGCCGTTGGCGTTGAAGATCCCGCTTGGTCCCTACAGTGTAGGTGGGCACCGAGTAGCCGGAGCCACGGCTCCGGCCAGGGTCAGCACCCGAGCGAGTCTTATCGGCCTAGGGGAACTTGCTTGCCTGACGCACCCCGCAGCCCTGCTACCATGTCGATATGTAGCAGGAGTTGCCACTGATTCCAGTGGCGAACCGGCATTGGCGCTGGAAAATCACGAGCAGACGGCTCAAATCGGACCAATGGGCATCACGGCCGATCGATCGGCAGGCTCGTCGGCGTTGGCCTCTGGCTCGCTGCCATTGCTGCTGCGGCCGCCCGTGGATCGGTTCCGGCGGGACGGGCGCCGGGCCTCGGCGGGCTCGGCCGAACGCTCGCGCGCCTCGAACAATTCATCGGCGATCAACAACGCTGCCATGACCAGCAGCCGGTCCTCGCCGACCTGTCCGACTTCGGTTCTGATCGCGTCGACCTTGGCCGCCAGATAGCTGCTCAGCTCTTGCAGCCTGGCCTCCTCGCCATCGCCGCACCCCAGGCGGTAGGTCCGGCTGTTGAGCGTGACGGTGACCTGTCCCATGAACGTGCGCCGCTTGCCCTGTCCGACGATCCACGGCCGCGGGGAGTGGGTGCGGGCGCGCGAATCAATTGTCCATCTGAAGCACGTTATGAATGGATTTAATTGCTGAATCAATTTGTTCGGAGATCTGGGTCCGGCTCTTCTCGAGTGCTGCGATCCGCCGCTTGGCACGCGCCAGCTCGCGCGCGAGATCGTCGCGCTCTGCAGCCAACAGCTCGGGATCGGCCTTCGAGACGGCTTGGCGTTTGCCTCCCGCGGGAGGCTTGCGTGGCGCCGATGGGCGCGGCCTGCTCGCCGTTGCCGGTTTCTTTCCCCCCGCTGCCATCCGTGAAATCCCTGTCCTGCCACCGCCGCCGCCCTTGCGGGGCGCACGTTATGGGGTGGCGCGATCGGGCGTCAATCGCCATGATCGTTGGCGAACAGCGGTTGATGTTCGCGGGCACCAGATTGACAGGTCCATGGTGGCTCACCAAGGTGCGCGCAGATCGGGCGGTGGCCGCCCCTGGCCACCGATCGACAATTCGACGAGGAAAACCGACATGGCAGTCAGAATCGCGATCAGCGGCTTCGGCCGCATTGGCCGCAACGTGCTTCGCGCGATATCGGAAGCCAAGCGCAGCGACCTCGAGGTCATCGCCATCAACGATCTCTCCGCCCCCAAGGACAATGCCCATCTCTTCAAGTACGACAGCGTGCATGGTCCCTATCATGGCACCGTCACGGTCGAGGGCGACATGATGGATATCGGCCACGGCAGGCCGATCAAGGTGCTCGCCGAGAAGGACCCCAGGAAGCTGCCGTGGAAGGAGCTCGACATCGACGTGGTGATGGAGTGCACGGGGCTCTTCACGACAAAGGCCACCGCCGGCGTGCATCTGGAAGCGGGCGCCAAGCGCGTGCTGGTCTCGGCACCCGCCGACGGCGCCGATCTGACGGTCGTCTATGGGGTCAACCATGGCAAGCTCGCCAAGGACCACCGGGTCGTCTCCAACGCGTCATGCACCACCAATTGTCTTGCTCCCGTCGCCAAGGTGCTGAACGATCTGTGCGGCATCCAATCGGGCTTCATGACGACGATCCACGCCTATACCAACGACCAGAAGATCCTCGACCAGACCCACAAGGACATGCGCCGGGCGCGTGCTGCTGCCATGAGCATGATCCCGACCTCGACGGGCGCCGCCAAGGCCGTCGGCCTCGTGCTGCCGGAGCTGAAAGGCAAGCTCGACGGCACCGCCATCCGCGTGCCGACGCCCAATGTCTCGGTGGTCGATCTGAAGTTCATTCCGGGCCGCGAGACGACGGTCAAGGAGATCAACACCGCGATGGAGCGTGCCGCATCGCAGGAGCTGAAGGGCATCCTCGGCGTAGTGCATGAGGAGCTGGTGTCGATCGACTTCAACCACAATGCGTTCTCCTCGAACTTCGATCTGACGCAAACCCAGATCGTCGACGGCAAGCTGGTGCGGGTGCTGTCCTGGTACGACAACGAATGGGGCTTCTCCAACCGCATGTGCGATACGGCCGTGGCGATGGGCAAGCTCGGGTAGTGGTCGCAGGGCGGGCTGTGTGCGCAACAATTGACCTCGCAGAGGTCAGGTCGATGACGAGCAACTTTCGCGACAGGATCACCGTCGACCCGCGCCAATGCGGCGGGCGGGCCTGCATCCGTGGCATGCGGATACGAGTGTGCGACGTCCTTGGCATGCTCGCAGGCGGGGCCTCACGGCAACAGATACTCGATGACTTCCCGGACCTCGAGGACGCCGACATTGCCGCGGCGCTCGAGCATGCCGCCCTCGTGACGGAGCAAGGCGACAAACCAGCCGAGGTGCGGTAGCAGATGATGTGATCACCGACGACCATCCTCGGATCGCTCCCATGCCCAAGCCCCGCCTGATCGTCACCCGCTGCCTGACGGACGACGTGCACGCTCGCGCTGCCCGCGACTATGACGCCTGGCTCAATCCGGAAGATCGCCTGCTCGGCACCGACGAGCTGATCGGCCTCGCCGCCGGGGCCGACGCACTCCTCATTTGCGTCAGCGAGAAGCTCACCCGTGCCGTGATCGATCGGCTGCCGTCGCGCATGAAAATCGTGTCGAGTTTTTCGGCCGGCACCGAGCACATCGATCTCGCCGCCGCCCGCGCGAAGGGGCTGATCATCGGCAATGCGCCACATGGGGTCACGACCGCGACTGCCGAGATCGCCATGCTGCTCATCCTGGGCGCGTGCCGCCGCGCGCCCGAGGGCGAGGCGCTGATCAGATCGGGTGGCTGGACTGGTTGGACACCGACACAGCTGCTCGGCCGGCGGCTCGACGGCAAGGTGCTCGGCATCATGGGTTTGGGACGCATCGGTCAGGCGCTCGCCCGTCGCGCCAGGGCCTTCGAGATGGTGATCCACTACCACAACCGCCGCCGGCTGCCGCCCGCCGAGGAGCATGGCGCCGTCTATCATGGGAGCTTCGAGAGCCTGGTTGCGGTCTGCGACATCGTCTCGCTCAACGCCCCTTCGACGCCCCAGACCAAGCGCATCGTCAACGCAGCGACGTTGCGGCAGATGAAGCCGGGCGTCATCCTCGTCAATTCGGCCCGCGGCGACCTCGTCGATGATGCGGCGTTGATCGCGGCGTTGCGATCGGGGCATGTTGCCTATGCCGGCCTCGATGTCTTCGATGGCGAGCCACGGATCAATCCGGGCTATCTGGGCTTGCCCAATACCTTCCTGCTGCCGCACATGGGATCGAGTGCGATCGAGGCACGCACCCAGATGGGATTCGAGGCGCTCGACAACATCGATGCAGTCCTCGCTGGCCGCGAGCCGCCCTATCGGGTCGCCTGAGCGCCGGGGACCTCCGCAGGACGGTGATAGTCCGATTTCATCATTATGTCCGATTTGCCCGATGAGGTGCGCTGGCGCATGCTACCCCGCGACCCGATCCCTCACTTCACTCTGGCAAGCCACGATGGCCTATGTCCCCAGGCACAAGATCCAGCGCAGCGGCGCAAGCCGCCTCCGGCTGCAGACGATCGTACGCCTGCGCTGGATTGCCGTAGTCGGCCAGCTGGTTGCGGTGCTGGGCGTGTGGGGCATCATGGGGTTCGAGCTGCCGATCGGCGGCTGCCTCATGATCATTGCGCTTTCGACCTGGCTCAACATCTTCCTGCGCATCCGCTATCCAGCGCGCCACCGGCTGTCCTCGCTGCATTCCTCGATGCTGCTCAGCTACGACGTGCTGCAGCTCGGCGCACTCCTCTATATGACGGGAGGCATCCTCAACCCGTTCGCCTTCCTGGTGATCGCCCCGGTGATGGTGTCGGCGGCGATGCTGCCGCTGCATGCGACGCTGCTGGTGTCGGGGGTCGCAGGGGTGATCGCGATGCTGCTGGTGCGGTTTCATCTGCCGCTGCCGTGGTATCCGGGCGAGACGCCCTTCGATGCTCCCTTCCTCTACAAGCTCGGCATCCTTGCGGCGATTTTCAGTGGTGTGGCCTTCATGGGGCTCTATGCGCGCCGCCTGGCGAAAGAGGCGACGCAGATGTCGGACGCGCTTGCCGCAACCGAGCTCGTGCTCTCCCACGAGCAGCAGCTGCACGCGCTCGACGGTCTGGCCGCGGCCGCGGCCCACGAGCTCGGAACGCCACTCGGCACTATCACGCTCGTCGCCAAGGAGCTGATGCGGGATGTGCCCAAGGGCACCGCGCTCGCAGATGATATTGCCCTCATCCGGAGCCAGGCGTTGCGCTGCCGCGAGATACTCGGCACCCTCACGCAGCGCGGCGACGCCGGCGATCCGCTGCATGAGCACTTGCCGCTCGCCCATTTGATCGAGGAGGCGATCGAGCCGTTCCAGATCTCCGACAAGACCATTACCGTCGACCTGAGGCCACTCGAGGGGGTCGAGGGGAGCGCCGCCGCCGAGCCGGTCGGCGTGCGCCGGCCAGGCGTGGTCTACGGCCTCACCAACATCGTCGAGAATGCTTCCGATTTTGCCGCCGAAAAGGTCGAGATCTCGGCACGGTGGGACGCGCAACGGGTGATCATCACGGTTGCCGACGACGGCCCGGGCTTCCCGGCCAATGTGATCGACCGGCTGGGCGAGCCCTATGTCACCAGCCGCCCGCTCGGGGAGCGGGTGCATCGCGAGCAGGGGGGCGGTGGAGGTCTGGGCCTGGGCTTCTTCATTGCGCGCACGCTGCTCGAGCGCTCCGGCGCCGAGTTGCAGCTTGCCAATCGCGATTTGCCCGAGCATGGGGCGCTCGTCGAGATCGCCTGGCCGCGCAAATCGTTCGAGGAAGCCGGCAGCATGCAGGAACGGTCCGAGGATGGCGAGGGCGTCGAATTGACCGTCGATGCGGCTTGAATTTGCGTGCTGTCGAAAACCTTGTATGAGACAGTTGGTCCAATTGACGCGCATGAATGTGGTTGAGTTTGCCGGGAGTGCCATTGTGAACGACAAGAGTGTGCCCTTCGAGTTGCCAGCCGAGAAGACGCTCCTCATCGTCGACGACGACAAGGCGTTCCTCGCACGGCTTGGCCGGGCGCTGGAGCTGCGAGGGTTCGAGGTCCGGATGGCGGCTTCCGTCGCCGAGGGCAAAGCCATGGTGCGCCAGTTGCCGCCCGCCTTCGCCATCGTCGACATGCGCCTCGAGGACGGCAATGGGCTCGACGTGATCGAGGAGCTGCAGAAGGCCCGCGGCGATGCCCGCGCCATCGTGCTGACCGGCTACGGCAACATCGCGACCGCGGTCTCGGCCGTGAAGGTCGGGGCGACCGATTACCTCTCGAAGCCGGCCGATGCCGACGATATCCTGGCCGCCCTGCTCGCGCCCGCCGACCAGAAGGCGGAGCCGCCCTCCAACCCCATGTCGGCCGACCGCGTGCGCTGGGAGCACATCCAGCGCGTCTATGAGCTCTGCAACCGCAATGTCTCGGAGACGGCGCGCCGCCTCAACATGCACCGCCGCACCCTGCAGCGCATCCTCGCCAAGCGTGCACCGAAATAGCCAGCCGGCGGGGATAATCGCTTGCAGGGGCTAGGAGCTGGCACTCGTCAGAGGGTATTCTCGGCCGACATCGAGAGTGATTCGCACCCTCCCGGAGGCCTGCTGGCATGACGATTTCCGATCCCATATTCGTGCGCGGCATGAGCCGGTCGGGCGGCACCCTGATGTGCACGCTGTTGGACGCGCACCGCGAGATCGCGATGTCATACGAGCTCTATCCGAGCCTGCTGGAAGCGGACGAGAAAATCGATCTGAGTGCTGTTGCCAGACAGTTGGATCGTGCCAAGCCGGGCAAGAATTTGAAGGGTCTGCTTCCGACCAAGGGCCTCACGACTTTCGTGGTTCGCGCTGGCCGCGGCGGTCTTTCGCTCGCAGACGCGGCGCGATTGATGCATCAGCACTTTGACGAGGGACATGGGCTCGCCGATCTCGCGGGCCGGTTCAGGCTGGTCGAGCTGTTCGGCTTGGCGAAGATGCACAGGCTCGGCCGACGGCGCTGGGGCATGAAGTGCACCGGCGCTTATGAGGACTACCTGGGAGCATGGCCCAAGGCGCAATTCCTCGACATGCTGCGTGACGGGCGCGACGTGCTGGCGAGTCAGCTCAACACGGGCGCGTTCGAAGCGACACCCGCTGGCATTGCCCAATCCTGGGCCAAGACCCACAGACGCTTCGAGGACATGGCGGCAGCGCACCCCCGCCAATTCCGACTCGTGCGCTACGAGGACCTGACGCAAGAGCCCGATCTGGAGCTGCGCGCGCTGTGCGAGTTCCTGCATCTGCCGTTCGATGAATCGATGTTGCGTCACAACGAGTTGGATTTGAGCGTATTCAAGGTCAATCATCTCTCGGGCGAGCGGATTGCGCGCTCGATCGACGCCAGCAAGATCGGGCGCTGGAAGCGGGATCTATCGGAAGCCCAGATCGCGGAGTTCATGGCCGGAGCGGGCGATGCACTGCGCCGCTTCGGCTACCTCTGATCGAGCGCCTCGGCGCCCGCCCAACCTCCATATCTGCCGCCAAGGAGACAACCTTGCTCACCGACAAACGCGAGATCGAGATCATCTCCCGCGCCAAACAGAAGAACGTGCGCGATCCCGGCCGTTCGCGCGACCACTTCCACAACATCCGGCGCGACTTCTTCGGTGGCTTGGTCCTCGACGGCAGCTACATCGACCTCGGGCCTGGTCAGTACGATTTCGGCGAGATCGTGCGTGAGGATGGTGGGAGCTGCATGGGGGTCGACTTCGACCCAGCGGTGATCGAGCTTGGCCGTCACAAAGGCTTCCGCGCTATCGAGCGCAATCTTCAGCATCTGGCGAAAGAGCCGCTCGAGGAGACATTCGATGGCGTCTTCAACAAGTTCGCATTGAACGCCTTCTGGTGCTGGGACGACGATGGCGCGCATCGGACCTTGATCGAGGCGACGATAGCGCTCGCCCGACCGGGCGCGTGGTGCTGGATCGCCCCATGGAACGGCCCGCCCAAGTCCGTGACGCTCGATGGTGCCGCCATCGGCCGCACGCTCGAGTTGCAGCGCTTGGTGTTCGAGCAGCATGGGTTCAGCACCATTGCGCTCACCGACGCACTGTCGCGCCGCTATGGCGTGCACGGAACTGTCGCCAACAATATCGTGTTCGTCCGCAATCTGACCCACACGCCGATGGCGGAGCAAGCGGGGGGCCTGCGCGCCAAGCTCGGCAAGGGGCTCGGGACATGATGGAGCAGCCAGAGGCGGCTAGTGACGACGAGCTTGCGCCCCATCGCGGTGCCTATTTTCCGCGCCGGTTCGTGACTGAGCTCTACGAGCTGATGAAATCACGATCCGACTTGTTCGAGGTCATCACCTATGGGGACCTCGACTGGGTCGATGGCGACGACCCGGAGGCCTTCTACCCCGGCGAGTTGAAATCCTGGACCGCCTCGCTCGCCAACGGGCGTCGTGACCGGAGCAAAATTCATGTTCTCCTCCAGTACGATGTCGATAGCCAGCCACAGCGGACCATGGGATTGCTCGCCGATCCCGCCCATCGCGGTGTGCCGGCGAACGTGATGCTGTTCAATCGCCGGATCGACCGCAGGCTGCTGTCGCGGACGGGAGAGCTTTCGTTCACCGACTATGGCATCCAGGACGCGCTGTTGCGCAGGCTCGAACGCGAAGGCTTCGTCGTCGGCTACCATGTCAATGCCCACGAGCAAGCCCTGTTCGATCTGCCACGTGCGCACGAAATTCTGTTGAACGATCTCGCGGCGTTGCGGACCCGCTTCGGCATCCGCTTCGTTTCGGCCCATGGCGGCGTTGCAGGTCCCGATGGCCGCAACAACCGGGATCTTCCCTACCCGCCGGGGCTGCAGCGAGACGCAATCTGGGTGCACAACGGCAGAACACCGCGCTTTGCCGCCAATTTCAGCGATGGCGGCCACAACAAATCGCCCGACCCATCGACGCGCGACCTGCGCGACTTCGTGCGGGCAATGCAACCGGGTAAGCGCTATCGAATCCTACTCCATCCACAATATTATGACGTGATGGCGAGTGCATCCCGGCGGTTTACTGGCACGCCCTGGTACGACGGCGTCATCGCGGCGACGCAATCGCCAACCCCGACTTTTTGGACAGCAGTTGCAGCCGATCTGGCGTCAGTGCGCCGGCCTACGGCCGCGGTGGTCGCGATGCCGAGACGAACGGACAAGGCCGTGCAGCCCACCATGCTCGATCGTCTGCTGCGGTTTGGCGGTATGCGCAGGACCTGAAGTGTTGCACGTATACGAGGGCCAGGATCGATGCGCTGTGCCAAGGCCAGAATCGCCATGCTCATCGCCAATGGCTGCGCCAACGATGCGCGGGTCATCAAGGAGGCGGAGAGCCTGGCACGGCATGGCTTCGTGGTGCGGGTGTACTGTATTGCCGAACCGGGGCTCGCGCCGTTCGAGATCCGCAATGGTGTTGCCTATGAGCGGGTTGCGTTGCCGCAGCGGCGCCTCGCGGATGTGGCGCGCGTGGTGCGGCGAGACGATCTGCCCGCTCGCGCGCCCGTCGATGGCCCCCCGGCCGAAACACTCAACCCGTTTCCAGGCCTCCTCGGCCGGCTGAAGGCAACCGCGGGCCCGTTCCTCGAGCACGAGTGGCTGGCGCTGGCTTTCGTTGCTCCGGCCACCCGGTTCCGCCCGGACGTCGTGCACGCCCATGATTTCAACACGCTGCCCGCCGCGCTGCGGGTTGCGGCCCGCACCGGCGCGTCCATCGTCTACGACATGCACGAGATGGAGGAGGGGCGCCTGCCATTGCCTGGTCCGCTGCTGGCGCGCTTGAAGGGTGCCATCGAGACCCGCGCCATGAAGCGGATCGCGGCTGCCATCACCGTCAGCCCCTCGATTGCCGCGCACTATGCGAGGAAGCACGGCATCGCTTCCCCGGCGCTGGTGCTGAACGCCCCCCGGGTCGAGCGCGGGCGGATCCTGGCGGAGACGGTACGTGAGCGAGTGGGGCTCACTGGCGATGTGCCGCTCGCCGTCTATGTGGGGGTGATGGCGGCGGGTCGCGGCAATGCTCATATCCTGGAAGCAATCGCTATTGCGCAGGAGTTCCACCTGGCGGTAGTGGGCCCCGTGCGACCCGGGATGGTCCAGCAACTCGAAGCCCTGCGCAGCCGCCCGGGACTGAACGAGCGGATCCATCTGCTCGGCAGCGTACCCCATGGCGATGTGGTGCCATTCATCCGCAGCGCCGATGTGGGGGTCTGCACGATCGAGGCGACCTGCCTCAACTACGAGTACTGCCTGCCCAACAAGCTGTTCGAGATGACATTCGCCGGGCTGCCGCTGGTCGTTTCGCAAAACGTCGAGCTCGACCGGTTCGTGCGCCATGCCGGCAACGGAATAGCCGTGGCTGCGACAGACCCCGAAGCGATTGCCGACGGCCTGCGCCATGTCCATGCTGAGCGTGCGCGTTACGTCCCCGATCACGCGCGGCTCGCCAGCCTCGTCGCGTCATTCGACTGGGAGGCTCAGGAGCGGACGCTGTTGGGGGTCTATCAGCGCCTGCTCGCCGGCCGGGACGCGGGCAGGCGCGAGGCGGCCTGATCGAGGTGGGTCTTCAATGCAGCCGAGGGCGTTCGCCTTGCGCATCCTGATGGTCAATCTCGTCGCCTTCGATTCCGCCAGCGGCTCCAACCAGCATCAACTCGGCCTGATGAATTCCTGGCTCCAGATGGGCCATCAGGTGCGCATGCTGACGCCAGCGGCTGGTGCCATGCCGGCGCTGCCAGAGCAGCATCGCGGTCGCGTGCGTGCGACACCTCGGCTGGCGGGTCGGCTCAGGCTGCCACCCTCCCTCGATACGCTGTTTCAGCTCCCCGCGCTGATTCTGGAAGCCTGGCGGCTCAGGCCCGATGTGGTCTACTCGCGCGTGAACATGGCCACCTTCGTGCTGGTGCTCGTTGCCCGCGCGCTCGGGCTGAAGGTCGCCGTCGAGCACAATGGCTGGCTCGCCAAGGAGCGGCGCGAGGCCGGTGGCAGCGGCCGGCTGGCGGCCTTTGAAGAGTGGGCGCAGATCGCGGCGTCGCGCACCGCCCATTTCACCCGGTCGGTGACGCGCGGGATGGCCGACGAGCTCGTCGCGGGCGGCGTTGCGCCGGCACGGATCATCTCCCTCGGCAATGGTTGCGACGTCTCCCAGTTCTTTCCGCTGCCGCGCGCGCAGGCTCTCGCTGCTTTCGGGCTCGAGGCCGGGCGCACCACGATCGGCTTCATCGGCAACATGGTGCCCTGGCATGGGCTCGACACGGCGATCGAGGGTTTCTCGATCGCGGCGAAAACCCATCCAGAGCTCGACCTCGTGATCTTCGGGGATGGTCCGGCGCGGGCCTCGCTCGAAGCGCTGTCGCAACGGTTGCAACCGCGGAGCCGTGTCCGCTTCATGGGAGCGGTTGGGCTAGAGCGCGCCAATCTCGCCGTCAACTGTTTCGACATCGCGATCCTGCCGCTGACCGAGAAACGTGACACGGCCTTTGGCTATTCGCCCATCAAGATTCGCGACTATGCGGCGGCCGGACGGTTGGTGCTGACAGGCCACGTGCCCGACAACACCGAGTTGACGGGGCATGGTTGGCTCCATACCCACAAGGCGGACGATCCCCTCGACATGGCCCGCGTGCTGGACATCCTGCTTGCCCGCCCGCAGGAGTGGCCGCAAGCCAGCCGCGCCGCCCGGACCTATGCAGAGCAGCATTTCGCCTGGCCCGTGATTGCCCGCGTGATCGCCGCGCGGCTGGAACGTCTCTAGCAGGCTGTTGAAAAACGAAACGACGAGTGCGGACGAAAGCTGAACACCGATGTCTGCGGTCGATCTGAACGAGGGCCGGGTACGATCGCCAAGATTCTCCTCGACCATAGACATCGCTCCGCTACCTCAAAAATCCAATTTCGACAGCCTGCTAGTGTCCTGTCTCCGAAATACGCTCATCCTCGCAGGGTCCTCTGAAGCGTATTCCGGAGATGAAAGGACACATTTGCGAGACACCACACTGGGGCGGTGGCAACGAACGCTGGCGCGGGTGGCTGAATCTGGTATCCAGGGCTCGCGAAACCGTCATGCAAACAGAGGCTTGTGCGAGGAGCTCGATGCCGCAGCCCGCCCGAGACCAGAGGATCTACGCGATCGGCGACATTCATGGCCAGTCGAATCTTTTGGACGAGATCCTGGCGAAGGTGATCGAGCATGCCCGCACCGCTGCGCCGGTCGCCGAGCAGCGGCTCGTCTTTCTGGGCGACTACATCGACCGCGGCCCCGACAGCCATGGCGTCGTCGAACGGCTGCTGGTCGGTCTGCCGGCCGGGTTTGATGCCGACTTTCTGATGGGCAATCACGAGCGGATGCTGCTGGATGCGCTCGATGACGAGAACCGGGTGGTCGGCTGGATCATGAATGGCGGCAGGACGACGATGCTCTCCTACGCCAAGGTGCTCGGGCTGTGGCACGACCCACACTCGCTGCTGGAGGGGGCCATGCCAGAGCGCCACGTCGCGTTCTTCCGCAGGCTCAAAACGAACGTGACGCATGGCGACTACCTGTTCGTGCATGCAGGCATCAAGCCAGGAGTGCCGATCGCCGAGCAGACCGAGCGCGACATGCTCTGGATCCGCGATCAGTTCCTGACCCATCCCGGCCCGCACGAGAAAGTGGTGGTGCACGGTCACACGCCGATGGAGGCGCCCGATATCGGGCGCTGGCGCATCGGCATCGACACCGGCGCCGTGTTCACCGGCCGGCTGACGGCGCTGGTGCTCGAGGGCGAGAGCCGGCTGCTGCTCTCGACCTGACCGCGAGCCGATCAGGCCCGCACGATCCGGGCCTGGAAGCAATTGTTCTTGGCCGAGCGCAGGTCGACGAAGGCAATGCCGGGGCGCTCCAGCAGCCGAGCGGCGGCGGCGGCGATCGCGACCGTCGCGAGCACCTGGCCAGTGCCGTAGACGATGCGCTCATCCGCCGTGTAGCCCTTCATCAGGAGCTGCTCCCACTCGAGGAACATGGCGGGTGTCTCGGCGCTCTCGGCATGGCGCTCGCACGGCGATGCGTGCAGGAAGATCGGCCCGGTCTCGGCATAGGGTTGCAGCGTCGCGAACGGCCGGTGCGCGAGGATGAGGTAGGCCTCGCCTGCTGCAACCTCGCTCAGGCAGTGCCGACAGGGAATGCCCGCCCCATCCGACACGCGCCGCTCTGGCACGAGCCCATAGGCATCGGGTCCGCCCGCCTGGAGGGCGCGGACCTGGCTGGTCGGGAGGGCGAGGAAGCGGATGGCGGTCATGACGGATCTCCATGGCTGAGATGACGATGGAGATAAGCGGGCTCGCGTCGGAGCGCGACCCGGATCTTGCACGGAGCTGAGGCGTTGGGACGACCTGCCGGTCGCGCCTACGCCTCGTCAGTCCCTGAGCAACTCGTTGATGCTCGTCTTCGAGCGGGTCCTCTCGTCGACACGTTTGACGATGACGGCGCAGTAGAGGCCGGGGCCGGGCGAGCCGTCGGGGAGGGGCCTGCTGGGCAGGGTCCCCGAGACGACGACGGAGTAGGGCGGCACGCGGCCCATGAAGCGCTCGCCGGTCGCGCGATCGATGATGGTGGTGGAAGCTCCGATATAGACGCCCATGGAAAGCACCGAGCCCTCGCCGACGACGACGCCCTCGACCACCTCCGAGCGGGCGCCGATGAAGCAATTGTCCTCGATGATGGTGGGACCCGCCTGCATCGGCTCCAGCACGCCGCCGATGCCGACACCGCCCGAGAGGTGCACATTCTTCCCGATCTGGGCACACGACCCGACCGTCACCCAGGTGTCGACCATGGTGCCCTTGTCGACATAGGCGCCGAGATTGACGAACGAAGGCATCAGGATCGCGCCCGGCGCAATGTAGGCCGAGCGGCGCACGATCGCGCCCGGCACTGCGCGGAAACCCGCCTCGCGGAAGCGGTTCTCGCCCCAGCCCTCGAACTTGGAGGGCACCTTGTCCCACCAGGTGGCGCCGCCGGGGCCGCCATCGATGATCGCCATATCGTTCAGGCGGAACGACAGCAGCACCGCCTTCTTCAGCCACTGGTTGACGGTCCAGCCACCATCCTTGCCCTTCTGGGCGACACGGGCTTCCCCCTTGTCGAGCAGCGTCAGCGCCGTCTCGACCGCATCGCGCACCTCACCCTTGGTCGTGAGACCGATGGTGTCGCGCGCCTCCCAGGCGGCCTCGATCACGGATTGCAGCTTGGCGTGGGACATGGGGCGGGCTCGCGCGCTGGATGGGTCGATCGTGGATGTCTGGCGTTTTGCGGGGGGCTCATGACCTTGTCAATGGCGGACCCAGTGCTGCCCTCAACCGATGGCCGAGCCGTTGTGGCTTGCCGGAGCGGGCGACCAGCACGACGAGGACCCTTGCCGTGAAGAGCGTCGTCTCGGCGCGCCGAACGATCTGTTGAAGCTCGAGCGTGGCTGCCGTCATCGCGCCGGCGCGTGTCTCGACCTCCAATACCTCGTCGATACGTGCCGGCTTCAGGAACTCGATCGCCATCCGGCGCACGACGAAAGCAGCCGGCTCACCGCCGTCAGCTGGAGTTTCGAGCTCGTGATGGTGGATGCCGAGCAGACGGAGGAAGTCCGAGCGGCCGCGCTCGCACCACCTGAGGTAGCTCGCATGATAGACGAGGCCAGAGAAGTCGGTGTCCTCGAAGTAGACGCGCACCGGCAGGACGTGCCGCCGCCCAGCCGCGTCCTCGACGATGCGGCCGGCGAGGTCTGGCCAGCCGGACGGAGTCGAGCCCGCCGTCATGGCGCCTCGAGTTCGGGCGGAGGCGGACAAATGGCAGGCGAGCCGGCCAGCGAGGAAGTCGCGGTGTCGTCGGGGCACGATGGCGGTCGTGGCTGCGCGGTCGGGGGCGCATTCTCCTCCAGCTGCCGCATCAGCTCGAGGGCTTGCGGCATGTCGGCCATCCAGTCCGTATGGCCTTCCCAGTTGACGGCGTGCCCGGAACCCGAGAGCGCCATCAGCCCAATTGCAAGCGCACGAGCCAGTATGGAGAGCTGCATCATCGGCTCAACATGGGCCCGTTGGGCCGGCAGGACAAGCCGCCGGCCGGTCTGATCGACATTTCACTTGCCGCATTGGCCCCTCTTCGACTAAAGGAACGGCTCTCAATCCCCCGGTCGAAGGCTGAAGGGAAGGCATGGCGGCGACCCCGCTCTGCAGGGCATGGTGCCCGGCTTCCTGTGTCTTTGCTCTTTCGGGTCGTCCTTGCGGGCCTGTCCGGCAGCATTGCTGCCTCCGGCTCAAGAGGGGCTTTGCGCCGGGGATCGGATAAGGACAGGCATCCATGCCACTCTACGAGCATGTGTTCCTCATGCGTCAGGACGTCTCGACCCAGCAGGCCGAGGCGCTCGCCAAGGAATTCGAAGGCGTGATTGAAACCAATGGTGGCAAGGTCGTGAAGACCGAGCACTGGGGATTGCGGGCTCTCGCCTACAAGGTCAAGAAGAGCCGCAAGGCCCACTACACGCTGTTCAACCTCGATGCGCCGCACGCCGCGGTAGCTGAGATGGAGCGCCAGATGGGCATCTCCTCGGATGTGCTGCGCTACATCACGATCAAAGTCGAGGCGCACGAGACCGAGCCCTCCGCAATGATGAGGAAGAGCGACCGCGACGACCGGCGCGGGCCGCGCGGCGACCGTGAGGGTGGTGGTGGCGGCTTCCGTGGCGGCCGCAGTGGCGGCGGTGGCTTTGGTGGCGATCGCGAGGGCGGCGGGTTCCGTGGCGGCCGCGGCGGTGGCGGATTTGGCGGTGGCGGTGGCGGTGGCGGCGGATTTGGCGGTGGTGGCGGCGGAGGCGGCGGCTTCCGTGGCGGCAGAAGTGGCGGCGGGTTCCGGCCCGATACCCCGGCCCAGGACGACGGAGGGAATGAGTGATGTCGATGACACCGGCTGCTTCCACAGGCTCGACTGGTGGCGCGCGTCGCCCCTTCAATCGCCGGCGCAAGACCTGCCCATTCTCGGGCGACAAGGCGCCCAAGATCGACTACAAGGACGTGCGCCTGATCCAGCGCTACATTTCCGAGCGCGGCAAGATCGTGCCGAGCCGGATCACGGCGGTTTCCGCCAAGAAGCAACGCGAGCTGGCGAAAGCCATCAAGCGCGCGCGCTTCCTGGGGTTGCTGCCCTACCTCTTGAAGTAGGCCTCCAGGAGAGGCCGTGGTTGGAGCGGGGGTCCCGGCGATCGGGCTCCCGCCCCTAACCGCCAGCGGCGGGACAGCTCGAATGCTGCGACATCCCCTAGCGATCGGCCTCGGCGCAGGCCTTGCAAGTGCCGTGCTGTTCCTGTCGATCACGACCGGAACGGCGTTGGCGTTCCTGCTTTACCTGATCCTGCCATTGCCGGGGTTGATCGTCGGCTTCGGCTGGGGGCTGAAGGCTGCCGTCGTCGCGGTGGCAATGGCTTCGCTCGTCATCAGCCTGACGGCGGGCTTCGGCGCCGAGGCAGGCTATCTCCTGGGGTATGGCCTGCCGGTGCTGCTGCTGACTGCGGTCGGTGTCGGATCGGGACCGGGTCAGGCGAGCGGGGGGGCGGTGACCCCTGGCCTTTCGGCACGCCCTGGGATGATCCTCGCGGTTGCAACCTTGCTCGCAGGCGCCTTCGGCGGACTGATGGTGGTGCGCCTGGGTATCGAGCGCTCCGCCTATGACGCTTCCGTCAAGCAGTTGGGCGGCGAGATCGCGGCGATGCTGCCGCCGCCGCTGCGCGAAGGCCTCGATCCCGCTCGGCTCGAGCAGGTGATCGCGGCGCTCGCCTCCTCGCTGCCGGGAGCGATGGCGTCGGTCTGGCTCGGGCTGATGGTGCTCAATCTGCTGATCGCACGCAGCGTGCTGTTCGCCTCGGGGCGCCTCGACAGGCCCGGCCCCGATCTCGCCATGACCGACGGGCCGCTCGTGCTGCTGATCACGTTTCTCGTCTCGGTTGCGGCGAGCTTCCATGCTGGCCTGCTCGGCCCGATTGCCAGCGCGTTCGCAGGCGCGCACGTTACTGCTTTCGTGCTGATCGGACTTGGGGTGGTGCACGCGGTGACCCGAGGCCGTGCCCTGCGCGGCTTCGTCTTGACCGTTGCTTATGGCGCGCTGGTCCTGCTCACCCCATTTGCCGCAGCCATCCTCGTGCTGCTCGGCCTGGTCGATCCATTGCTCCATTTGCGCGCGCGCTACACCCGAGCCCCAGACCCCCGCATCCCGAACCCCTGAAACCCAATCCCTTCCCCTGAACAAGGAGACCTCACATGCAAGTCGTGCTGCTCGAGCGGATCGCCAAGCTCGGACAAATGGGCGACGTGATCAAAGTCAAGGATGGGTTCGCCCGCAACTTCCTGTTGCCAAAGAAGAAAGCGCTCAGGGCGACGCAGGAGAACCTCGCCCGGTTCGAGCGTGAGCGGGCCCAACTCGAGGTGAGGAACCTCGAGCTGAAGAAGGAAGCCGAGGCCGTCCACGAGAAGCTCGAGGGTAAGATCTTCTCGATCATCCGTACCGCCGGCGATACCGGCCAGCTCTATGGCTCGGTCTCGACGCGCGACATCGCGGATGCGGTGACGGCAGGCGGCTTCACGGTCGGCCGCGGCCAGGTGCTGCTCGACAAGCCGATCAAGGTGCTCGGTCTGCATCAGGTCCGCGTCGGCCTGCATCCCGAGGTCTTCTCGAAGATCACGATCAACGTGGCCCGCACCATGGACGAGGCCGAGCGCCAGGCTCGCGGCGAGGACGTGACCAGCGTGCAGGAGGAGATGGCGAAGTTCGACCAGCTCGGCGCGGCGGCCAACGACATGTTCGAGGAAGGCGCGAGCGATCGCGAGGAGCAGGCGGGCGAGGAAGCCGGAGGCGAGGGGTCGAAGGAGTAGTCGGTTCGGCCAGCCTGCCCCACACCCGTCATCCCGGACGTGAACCGGCCCGCCCTCGCAGGATCCGACCAATCATGTGCTCCGGTGCGCGAGCCGGGATCGTCCAGGCACCGTCAGTGTCCTTGGCCAAGATCCCGGATCGCGCCTTGCGCGTCCGGGATGACGGGTGATAGCTCGAGGTACCGGCTGCGGGAGGCAAATAGCGACCAGCCGCAGCGGCCGGGGCAACCTCGGCCGCCTCCACTATCGGAAAATCCCGCCGGCGCCCGCTTCGGGCATTCTCGATGCCATCGCTCGCTCCTACTCCACATCCAGCCACAACTCGCTGACGCCGCCCGTGTCGTTGATCTCCCAGCCCTCGACTTTCAGATCGAACGGGCAGGAGGAGACCACGCACACGAGATCGATCAGCGCTTCCACCACCACGAAGGCACCCGGCTTCACCGGATTGGGCGGCGACAGCAGCTTGCCGTCCGGTCCGACCACCGTGTTGGTGAAGAAGTTGACCGGCTGCGGGATCACCGCCACCTGATGGCCGAGCCGGCGCATGGCGAGCTCGAGATTGCCCGAGCAGCTCGCATGCAGCCCCTCGTGCCCGAAAAACTCGTAGCGGAACTGGTCGCAGGCCGCGATCAGCATGTCGTGGCAGCCCTCGGCCCCATCCTCGATGATCTTCACCATCGGCCGACGGAAGCGCGAGATCAGCACATCGCCTGGTCGCGGCTTCAGGCAGAAGGTCGTCACCCAGGAATGGGGCGGCGACAGCCATTCGCCGAGGTCGTGGGCGTTGTAGGCGAAGAAGTCGGCCGCCTGCCGGCCCTTCGGCGACGTGATTGTGAGGCGGCGACCCTTGCCCACCTCGACCGCCCGCCCCTCGGCCGCCGGCACGATCGTTCGTGTCATCCGCTACTCCCTCCATCCTGGCCAAGCGGCGATCAGCAAAGCCTCGACCTGCGACCCGCCGCACTCTAGAAGTCCGGCGACACCCACCAGGCAGACCGATCAGAGCCCACCATGAAGAAGCTGCCCGACACCAGAGTACGCGACCATTTCCTCGGTTGGCAGTGCCGGATCCGCCAGATCGCCATGCGCGAGGCGGGGGGCCGCCCGAGCCCCGGCATGCGGCCGCGGCTGCTGATCGGCTCGGAGCAGGTTTCGGACGGACTGACGGTGCTGATCGTGCCGAGGGCGCCCAAGGAAAGCACCGACTTCCTCAAGTTCCAGGTGCAGAAATCGAACGACCCGCGCGTAGTCTATACCAAAGGGCTCGAGCACCTCGCTTCGACCCATTTCCAGCTATCCGCGCGCTTCAGCGACGAGATGACGGCAGTGTTCCCGCCCAAATCGGCCCTCGCGCGCAGGCTGCTCGGGGCCGGCGAGTGCCTGCTCGAGTTCGACGAGTACAGCCAGAATTTCAAGATGATCTGCTCGGTTCGCGCGCTCGCGCCGCGCAGCGAGGCCTTCCAGGCGACGCTCTGGCACAATCGCATCTTCAATCCCGAGCTAGCCTCCAATGTAACGATCCTCGGCCTCGAGCCGCAATGGAAGAGCGCCCAGGCGCATCCCGAGCCGAATTGAGGCGGGGGCAGGAAGCCTTCCCCACGATGACATCGAAGTGAAGGCGCTACTTCACTTCGAAGGTCGGCTTGAACCAGGCAGGCGCCAGGCTGTCGTCAATCGCGAGCGAGCCGATATTGGCCTGATCGACGACGACGATCTGGGGCCCGGCGTGACGCACGACCAGCGAGCCTTCGATCGCGCGCACGGCCTGATCGATCGCGATCTTGCCTTGCATCACGGGTGCGTCGGTTGGCGCCGCCGCAACCTTGCCACGCTTGATCGCACGGAACGTGCCGTGGGTGAAATAGTCGGCGAGCACGCGGATCTCGCGCTCCCGGTGCTCGGCGCGCAGGATCGAGACCGCGGCGTCCGCTGTGACGGCGCTGCCGATGATATACTCGACGTCGGGATGGTCCTCGAGCACCTCCTCGATCAGGAGGAGCTGCGCCTCGAAGCCGGTATCGCCCCATTTGACGGCGATGATCTCGGCCGAGCTCGCGGCCATTGCCTTGCGAAAACCGGCCTCGACGAAGCGTACCCAGCCCGCGCCCTTGGGGCCGGGGAACCAGGCGACGCGCACGGACTTGGTGCCCTTGGGGTGCTGACGTGCGAAATGCTCGCCGATGGCGCGGCCCATGTCGACCCAAGAGACGCCCGCCTTCGCGGTGATGCCCTCGCTCGCGATGTCGTTGACGGCGGCGATCACGGGGATGCGGCGCGCGATCTCCCGGATCGTCGGCGTCAGGCCGTCATAGGAGACGGTGCCCACGATCAAGGCGTCGGCGCCGCGCGCGCACGTCTTCACCTGGGCGATCTGGCGCTCGAGATTGGGATAGCCGCCCGCCTCCACCACCTCGAGGGCGACGCCGACACGCTTGGCCTGCTCGACCATGCCGTAGTTGACACTCAGCCAATAGCTGTCCTTCAGATGTGGATACGAGGTGCAGATGCGCCAGCGCTTGCGGGCCGTTTCCAGCGGTACGTAGAGTGCGGGCTCCGACGCGCTGGCGAACTCGAGGCTCTGGGAGTGCCAGACGTCGACCTGCCAGGCCTCGGCCGCCAGGAGCGGGCTCCCCCATAGCAACACCAGCATCGCCAGACCGGCCGGCTTGGCCAAATGCCCCATTTCCCCAATTTCCCCCATTTCCACTGTCCCTCGAATGATGCTTAACTCCTGGCCATGCTCTCCAGGCTCGGCATCGGCGCTCGGCTCTTCATTGCTTTTATTGCCATCTCGACGCTGTCCTTGTCGTCGGGTGTCGTCGGCTGGCTGATCCTGCGCGAGATCTCCTTGGCCCAGACGCGCGTCAATACCGAGGCGCTGCCGACCATCGTCGCGGCGCAACGAACGGCGGAGGCGAGCGCGCGGCTGGTTGCAACCTCGCCCGCTCTGATCGCCTCGCTCGACGAGCCCGCCCGTCGCGCCAATGAGCGTGAGCTGACACGTCTTGCCGACGAGATCCGCCACTCGACCGCCGAAGTGCGCCGCTCGGCGACCGACGAGGCCGCGATGGAGGAGCTCGCCGGTACAGTCGACCGGCTGACGGCCAACCTCTCGCGCCAGAGCACGCTCGTCAAGGAGCGACTCGAGCTCGGGCGGAGCTTCGCCGACCGGGCCGAGCGGACGATTGCGGCCGCCACGGAAATCGTCGATCTGTCGGAGACACTCGTCTCGAATGCGTCGTCGGGAGCTTCCGCCGTCGTCGCCAACCTCTATGGCCTGATCGAGGACCCGTCGCGGCGCAGCGCCGCGTTCGATGCGCTCGACCGGCTGATCGAGGAGGACATCTACCTGCTCGACCGCATGTTCGAGCTGCGTCTCAGAAGCTCGCAGATCGGCCTCATTACCAATCGGTTGACCCGGGCTGCCTCGGCCGTGGAGAGCGTGGAGATTGCAGCCGAGTACCAACGCCATCTGACCGTCGTGCGGCGCCGCATCCGCTCGATCGACGATCCCGTACGCCGCCAGCAGGCCGCCGCCCACCTGGCTGTGCTGCAGCAGGCGGTGGGTGAATCGCCCCTCAACGCATCGCTGTTCGCCCAGCGCGCAAGGCTCATTGGCATCGGCGAGGAGATCGAGCAGCTCGCCCGTGCCGACCAGGAGCTGTCGGCGCACCTGAACCAGGTGGTGCAACGCATGCTGCAGGGCTCGCAGGCTTTTGCCTTGGCGACCACGCGCCAGGCCGAGCGCGCGCTCGACGTCGGGCTCTATGCGCTCGTTGGAACCTCGCTTGCAGCGATCACTCTCTCCGGGCTGATCGTCTGGCTCTATGTGCAGCGCAACCTCGTACGGCGACTGGTCGGCCTCACGGGCGCCATGCAGCGGCTGACCGATGGCGACACCGAGGTCTCCGTCGCCGAGGACGGCACGGATGAGCTGAAGGCAATGGCACGAGCGGTCCGCGTCTTCCGCGACGAGACGAAGCGGCGACGGGAGCTGGAGGCCGAGCGCGAGCGGATCAACGAGGAGCTGCGCCGCCATCGCGAGGAGTTGCAGCAGCTCGTCGCCGAGCAGACCGAGAAGCTGACCAACACCAATGAGCTCCTGCGCGAGGAAGCCGACAGCCACGCGGACGCGCGCGCGCGCGCCGAGCGTGCGAGCCGCGCCAAGTCCGAGTTCCTCGCAACCATGAGCCACGAGATCCGCACGCCCATGACCGGCATGCTCGGCATGATCCGCGTGCTGGCCGATACCGCGCTTTCTCCCGCGCAGCAACGTGAGCTTTCGGTGATCGCGACCTCGGGTGAAGCGCTGCTCGCCATCCTCAACGACATTCTCGACTACTCCAAGATCGAAGCGGGGTCGGTCGAGATCGACGAGGCTGATTTCGGCCTCGCGCCACTGCTCGAGGGGATCGTCGCGCTGATGCGGAACACGGCACGAGAGAAGGGCCTCGAGCTCACCCTCGCGATCGGTCCCGAGGTGCTCGGGCGTCATCGGGGCGATGCGGGCAAGTTGCGCCAGATCGTGTTCAACCTCCTCGGCAACGCGGTGAAGTTCACTGGCGAAGGCCACGTCCGTCTCGAGGCGTCGGGCAGCGCAGTGGCGGACGGCCGCCAGAGTGTCGAGATCGCGATCGAGGATACCGGCATCGGCATCGCGGCCGAGCACCTCGATCGGATCTTCGAGCCCTTCACCCAGACCGATCCCTCGATCACGCGCCGCTTCGGGGGCACCGGTCTCGGTCTCGCCATCAGCCGGCGTCTGGCCGGGATGATCAGCGCCGGGATTGCCGTCGTCTCGACACTGGGGCGCGGCAGCACCTTCACGCTCACCGCTCCCCTCGAGGTTGGATTGGTGGCAGCCGAGTTGGTGCCACGCCAGCACCTTCCCCATCGCGACGGCCAGCGCCGGCTGCAGGTGCTGGTGGTCGAGGACGACGAGCCGACGCGCCTGGTCGTCATCGCCTTTCTCGAGCGCATGGGCTGCGAGGTGCGTACGGCCGCGACCGGTTTTGCCGCGATCGAGGCGGCCGAGCACTCCTGTCCCGACCTCGTGCTGATGGACCTGAGCCTGCCAGGCATGGACGGCATCGAGGCGGCGCGGCGGCTGCGGCTG
Organism: Hyphomicrobiaceae bacterium; assembly: GCA_031431235.1. Taxonomy (GTDB): domain Bacteria; phylum Pseudomonadota; class Alphaproteobacteria; order Rhizobiales; family Hyphomicrobiaceae; genus JANNSW01. Next base: position 12,940 of record JANPDA010000376.1, on the reverse strand, counting down.
CACCCGGGCCGGGCCAGGCTGCCTGTCATTGCCATGTCGGCGCATGTGTTCCGCCGCGACGTGGATCGCACACTGGCAGCCGGTATGGACGGCTTCGTCGCCAAGCCGATCGACCCGGATGCCCTTGCAAGTGCGATCCGCCGGGCCACAGCTACGGACACCGACGGCAGCCAAGCATTGAGCGTGCCGGCACTCGAGCTTGCCTTTGCGACAAACGGAGGCGATCCATCCGGCGATGCCCCCGATGTCGATGCCGGCATCCTGGCCGGAGACGTCGCGGTGCTGGGAGCGTCCGGCGTCAGGGATCTGCTCGATCTGGCCGAGCGCTCGATCGCGGAGCGCTGCCGGGGCATGCGTGACGCACTTGCCGGCGATGATCGCGCCCGGATCGCGAGCCTTGCCCATTCGATTGCGAGTGCAGCGGGCTCGGCCGGTTTCCTGCGCCTTGCGACGGCGGCACGGCGGCTGGAGCGGCAGGCGCTGTCCGCCACTCCCGCGGCAATCGCACAGGCGATCGGGCAATGCGAGATCTGGCTCGTCGCGGCGGCCGCTGCCGGCCGTCAACTCGTGCCGCCGGCGTCCGGCGCCCCTCAGCCTCTGCCGGTGGGTGCAACGGTCGCCGCAAACAGATAGCCCTCGCCGTGCGAGGTGACGATCAGATGGGGATGGCGGCTGTCGTCCTTCAGCTTCTGCCGTAGCCTGCGCACCACCACGTCGACCGTGCGGTCAGCCGGATCCCAGTCGCGATTGGCAATCTCGTGCAGGATCCGGTCGCGGCTCATCACCTGCCCCGGATGCCCGGCGAGCAGCGCCAGCAGCTTGAACTCGGCCCGCGTCAGCTCGACAAAGCTCCCGTCCTCGGCCTTCAGCGTCCGATGTGCCGGATCGAAGATCCAGCCTTCGAACGTCACGACGATCTCCTGCTCGTGGACCGGCCGCGTGCGCGCTGCCCGCCTGAGCAGGTTCTTGACGCGCGCCAGCAGCTCACGCTGATCGAAGGGCTTCGTCACATAATCGTCGGCGCCCAGCTCGAGGCCGACGATCCGGTCGACCGTGTCGGTTCGCCCCGTCACGAGGATGATCCCCACATCGGACTTCTCGCGCAGCTTGCGCGTGAGCTCGAGCCCATCCTCGCCCGGAAGGTTGATGTCGATCATCAGCAAGTCGGCCGGGCTCGTGCGCAGCACCTCGCGCATGGCACGCGCGTCCTCGGCCTCGCTCACCCGGTAGCCCATGGCCGTGAAATAGCCGGCGAGCTTCCTGCGCGTGACCTCGTCGTCCTCGACGATGACGATGTGATGGGGGCTCAAGGCCATGCTCACGCGCTCCCGTCTCGCGAGACCGGAGCTTTAACATTCTTTCACAATTGGCGCCATGAACTTCACCGAGCCGTCCATACGCCTTAACAGCCCGCCGCTAGATTGCTCTCCGTCGCTTACACCTCAATCGCCAGGAGCGGAGACGCGCCCAAAGAACGGCACGCAGCCGCACCACTACCGGGAGGACTAGAATGAAGAGCTTGAAGAGGATCGTCGCGCTGGGTCTCGTCGCGCCTGCCTTCATGGCCGGCACGTCGATGATTGCCCAGGCGGACGACAGCAAGGATCCGATCCGGATCATCCAGAACAATTGGACCAGCCAGCTCGTGCTCTCGACGGTCGTCGGCGAGATCCTGAAGGCCCAGGGCTACAACGTCGAGTACAAGTCGTCCGACACCCAGCTCCAGTTCACTGCGCTGGCCAACGACGACATGGACTTCCAGGTCGAGGTCTGGGAAGGCTCGATGGCCGAGAGCTTCAACAAGTCCGTCGCCGCCGGCGCTGTCGACGCGGGCGCCCACGACGCGGTCACGCGCGAGGATTGGTGGTATCCGAGCTACATGAACGAGATGTGCCCGGGCCTGCCCGACTGGAAGGCGCTCGACGCCTGCGCCGACAAGCTGGCAACGGCCGAGACCAAGCCCAAGGGCCGTTTCGTCGGTCCGCCCGCCGATTGGGGCAAGCACTACTCCGAGCGCATCGCCGCTCTGAAGATGAATCTGCAGGAGGTGGCCGTCGGCCAGGCTGCAACGCTCTGGGCCGAGCTGCAGGCTGCCTATGATCGCAAGGAGCCCGTCGTCATCTTCAACTGGACGCCGAACTTCATCGAGGCGAAGTTCAAGGGCCAGTTCGTCGAGTTCCCGGCCTATGACCCGGCCTGCTACACCGACCCGAAGTGGGGCTCCAATCCGGATGCCATCTATGACTGCGGCGCACCGGCCAAGGGCTATCTGAAGAAGGTCGTGTCGAAGAGCTTCGGCACCAAGTGGCCCAAGGCCTTGAAGATCATCCAGAAGGTGAGCTTCAACAACTCCCAGATCGCGGCTGCTGCCTCGATGGTCGACGTCGACGGGTTGACGCCCGAGGACGCAGCGAAGAAGTGGATCGCCGACAACGAGGCGACCTGGAAGGCCTGGATCGACGCGAGCTCGTGACAGCTTCGCCGATGATCTCACCAGCATGAGGAGGCCGGGTGGTGGCGTAGTTCGGCCGCACCCGGCCTTCTCGATTTCCAGCCTCCATGCTTGACTGCCGGACTGCTTGACTACCGGACTGCCGGGCGCATGCTGGGACCGCAGGACTTCCGTCTGGCCTCGGGGGAAACATGACGAAGGACGTCAAGATCGCCTGCCGCAGTCTGTGGAAATTGTTCGGCAGTGATCCGCTCGGATTCCTCGAGCGGCATGGCGGACACCCCTCCGAGGACGCCTTCAAGGCCGAGGGCACCATCGGCGCCGTGTGCGACGTCACGTTCGATGTGCAGACGGGCGAGATCCTGGTCGTGATGGGCCTCTCGGGCTCGGGCAAATCGACGCTGATCCGTTGCCTGACGCGTCTCGTCGATCCAACAGCGGGCGAGGTGCTGTTCGAGGGCCGCGACCTCCTGTTGGCGAGCGAGCGCGAGCTGATCGAGTTGCGCCGCCACAAGATGGGCATGGTGTTCCAGCATTTCGGTCTGCTGCCCCACCGCAATGTGCTCGCCAATGTCGCTTTCCCGCTCGAGGTTCAGGGGGTCGGCCGCGACGAGCGCGAGAAGCGCGCCCGCGAGATGGTGAAGCTCGTCGGCCTCGAGGGTCGCGAGAGCTATTTCCCGCGCGAGCTGTCGGGCGGCCAGCAGCAGCGGGTCGGCATTGCCAGGAGCCTCGCGGTCGAGCCCGATGTCTGGTTCCTGGACGAGCCTTTCTCAGCGCTCGATCCCTTGATCCGGCACGAGATGCAGGCCGAGTTCCTACGGCTGCAGCGGATGCTGAAGAAGACGATCGTCTTCATCACACATGATTTCGAGGAGGCGACGCGGCTCGCCGATCGCATCGGCATCATGAAGGATGGACGGCTGATCCAGCTCGCGACGCCCGAGGAGATGGTGACGAACCCTGTCGACTCCTACGTGGCCGAGTTCAGCAAGAATGCGCCGCGCGAGCGCATCATCACCGTCCGGTCCGTGATGGAGCCCTTGAACGGCTCGACCCGGCACGAGAACCCGGTCGATGCTTCCGCCAAGCTCGGAGCAATCGCCGCGCGGGTGCTGGCCTCCGATGTGGCGATCGCTGTTGCCGACGCCAGCCAGCAGCTCGTCGGCCAGGTGCGCCGCGAACGGTTGATCGCCGCCCTCTATCGGGAGAGCAAAGTGTGACTGTCGCCATTGCCGGGACTGCACCCAGCGTTATGCGCAATGGCCCGCGAGCCGGCACCGGGTTTCTGGTGCCCGCGCTGCTGCTGATCGCGCTGTGCGTCGCGGCGAAGTACGCCTTGCCCTGGACCGATCGCTGGCCGCAAGAATGGGTCGTGCCCGCAAAAGCCTGGGTCACGCAGTTCTTCGCCTGGCTCGGCAGCGAGGCGAGCCTGGGGCTGTTCACAGTCAAGGATCTGACGCGTTTCATCTCGACGGTCCTCTCCTACCCGCTGCATTGGGCGGAGGTGGCACTCTTCCGCGGGGTGAAGGAGATCGGGCTGCCGCCGCTGCCGTGGATCGCGATCGTGGCTGGCGTGGCGATCCTGGGCCATTGGATCGCGGGCTGGCGGCTGGCGGCACTTTGCGGAATGTCAGCTCTTTACGTGGCGCTGTTCGGGCTTTGGCCGGACGCCATGCAGACGCTTTCGATCGTGGTCGTCACGGTGCCGCTGGCCGCCATGCTCGGTCTCGCGATCGGCATCTGGGCGTCACGCTCGACCCGCGTCGAGGCTTTCGTCACCGCCTGCTTCGACGTGCTGCAGGCAACCCCGCACATGGCCTATCTCGGCCCCGTGGTCGTGCTGTTCGGCTTCGGTCAGGTGCCGGCGATGCTGGCAACGCTCGGGTTCGCGCTTCCCCCGATGGCGCGCTGCGTGTTGCTGGGCCTGAAGACGGTTGCGCCCGAGATCGTGGAGGCGGGCCGCATGGCGGGCTGCACCAAGCGCCAATTGCTCTGGAAGGTCGAGGTCCCGGCTGCCCAGCAGACGCTGTTGCTCGGCCTCAATCAGGTCGTCATGCAAACGCTCGCCATGGCGGTGATCGCCTCCCTCGTCGGCGCCTCGGGCCTTGGACAGAAACTCCTGTTCTCGCTGCAGCAGCTCTATATCGGCAAGGCGACCGAGCAAGGCATCGCCATCGTGCTGATCGCGATCGTGCTCGACCGCCTGTCGCAGGCCTATGCCTATCGTCCGCTCGCGCGGATCCCCGAGGGCACGCCACTCTGGCGCCAGCACGGGCACGCGCTGCTGTTCGCGGGAGTGCTCGCAGCTTGCATCCTGCTCGCCTTCGTATTGCCCCAACTCGCGGTGCTGCCGCGCGAGCTCACCATCAGCGCAGGTCCGATCCTCGACCTCGCGGTCCGATGGGTCTCGAAGAATGCCTATTTCCTCATCAATCCGGTGCGCGAGTGGACGACGCTCTGGCTGTTGCTGCCTTTGCGCGATTTCTATTTGTGGCTGCCTTGGACGCTGGTTGCAGGGCTCGTCGGGCTCGCAGGCTGGCAACTCGGCGGGCCACGGCTCGCTGCGCTGGTCGCCGCGCTCGCGGCCTCGCTTTTCCTCGTCGGCAACTGGGTCCCGGCGATGATGACGCTCTACCTCGTCACCGCCGCGACCGTTCTCTGCATTCTGATCGGCGTGCCGATCGGCATCTGGGCGGCCCGAAGCGAACGGACGGCCAAGGTCGTGATGGCGGTCTGCGATACGCTGCAGACTTTCCCGAGCTTCATCTACCTGATCCCGGTCATCATGCTGCTGAAGGTCGGCGACCTTTCCAACATCATCGCGATCCTGGGCTATGCCAGCGTGCCGGCGATCCGCTTCACCTATCTGGGGCTGAAGCGGGTCCCGCTCGCAACGATCGAGGCGGCGCGCGCGGCCGGCACGACGTCGCTGCAGCGGTTGTGGAAGGTCGAGCTGCCGATCGCGCTGCCGGAGATCATGCTCGGCATCAACCAGACGATCATGATGGCGCTCGCCATGACGGCGATCACGGCCCTGATCGGGTCGCGCGACCTCGGGCAGGAGATCTACAAGGCACTGCCGGGCGCCGACACCGGACGCGGGCTGCTCGCCGGCCTCGGCATCGCTTTCATCGGTATCATCGCCGACCGGCTGATCGGGGCATGGGCCAAGAGACGCAAGCAGGAGCTCGGGCTCGCTTGAGCGAGGTGGCCGGCACGGTGGACGTGGGCACAGGCAAGCGCGAGTTTGCCGGCGCGCTGCTGCTCGCCCTCGTGCTCGGCTCGCTCCATGCCTATAGCGTGCTGCTTTCGCCGCTCGAGCAGGCGCTCGGGATCACCCGCTCGACGGCGGGTCTCGCCTATTCGCTCGCGATCGTCGCGCTGACGGTCGCGGTGCTGGTAGTGCCGGCGTTGCGGCGCCGGCTCGGGCCGGCTGGCATGGCGGTCGCGGTTGGGCTGTGTGGTGCGGGTGGACTGCTGTTGGCTGCTCATGGCGGAACCGGCATTAGCCTGCTGCTCGGCTATGGGCTGCTGTTCGGCTTTGCCAATGGCATCGGCTATGGGCTCTTCCTGGAACGCGCCGCCGCGGCGAGGCCACGACATCCTGGCCTCGCCATCGGCACCGTCACGGCGGCCTATGCAGTTGGAGCGATGGTGTTCGCGACTGCGCTCGGCTCGATCGTGGCGAGGGAACCCGCTTCGATCGCGTTGACCATGCTCGCTGCCGCCGTCGCGGCCGGCAGCCTCGCCGCGGCGCTGGCGTTCCGTGGCGGCGCTGCGCATGCCGGCAAGGTGCAATCCGCCGAACAGCTTCTGCCTCGGACTCGCCCGCCCGCCCGTGACCTTGCGCTCGACTGGATCGTCTATTTTCTCGGAGCGACCGGCGGCCTGATGGCGATTGGCCATGCGGCAGGAATCCTCGCGACAACCACGGCGAGCCCGGATCTGCTCTCACTCGCGCCGGTGCTGCTGGCACTCGGCAACATCGGCGGCAGCGTGCTCGGCGGCCGGCTTGCCGACAGGCTCGGGCCGGGCGTGGCACTCGGCGGCATCAATGCGTTCTCCGCACTCGCGACTCTGGCGCTCGCCTTCGCTGCAACGCCCCTGCTCGTGCTGGCTCTACTGGCGTGTACTGGCTTTGCCTATGGCGCGCTGATTTCGCTCGTGCCCGCGTTGCTCGCACGCCGACTGGGGCGGGAGACGGGGGCCTGGGCATTCGGCCGGGTGTTCACGGCCTGGGGTGCGGCTGGATTGCTCGGTCCCTGGCTCGCCGGCGCGCTCTACGACGCCACGGGCGGCTACCGGCTCGCGCTTGCCATAGCCGCAAGCCTTGCCGCGGCGGGCGCCTTGGCCGCGCTGCTCATGACGCACCGGTGCCAAGCTCATGCATGAGCGTGCTGAAATCGCGCCGCGCGGCCGGCATTACGACGACGGCATGTGCCTTCATCAGCGCTCCAGGCGAGCCAAGTGCGCCGCGATCTCGTGTTTGAACTCGTCGTGCGGGATACCTCGACCCCGTTGCTTCTCCGCAAGCGCTTCGTCGATGAGTGGCTTTGCCCAAGAAATGTCCTCGGAAGCTACGAGGAAGCTGTCGAGGGCCGAGCTCACGGCCGCCTCTACGCTTGTAAAATGCCCTGCCGATACCCCATGACGCCGCTCAACCAGACACCTGTCATCAACCTCGAACTTCATCCTGGTAGTTCACCACCGACTTGTCGCGTTTCCAAGCTCCGCAGGCTGGCATCATTCGGCAAACTTCTGCGGCGCCCGATACCCCAGCGCCGCGCTGAGCTTCTCCACGAGATCAGCCGCTGCTTCCGGGATGTTGGTGCCGGGGCCGAACACGGCTTTCGCCCCGGCCGCAAACAGGGCCGGATAGTCGGCAGGCGGGATGACGCCGCCGACGACGATCAGGATATCGCCGCGCCCGGCCGCCTCGAGCTCGGCCCTCAGCTCCGGCACCAGTGTCAGGTGGCCCGCCGCCAGCGAGGACACGCCGACGATATGCACGTCGTTCTCGACCGCCTGGCGTGCGACCTCGGCGGGCGTTGCGAACAGCGCGCCGATATCGACATCGAAGCCCAGATCGGCGAATGCAGAGGCGATCACCTTCTGCCCGCGGTCATGGCCGTCCTGGCCGATCTTGGCGACCAGGATGCGCGGCCGCCGGCCATCATCCAGCTCGAACGCCTCGACCAGCTCGCGAACCTTCCGCACGGCTTTGGACCCTCCTCCAATCTCGGCACGATAGACGCCCGAAACGGCCTTCGATTCGGCACGATGGCGGCCGAACACCTGCGCGATCGCCTCGGAGATCTCGCCGACCGTCGCTTTGGCGCGCGCTGCTTCCAAGGATAATTCGAGCAGGTTCGCCTCGCGTGAGGCTGCGCCCCGGGTCAAGGCGGCGAGCGTGGCTGCCACGCGGGATTCGTCCCGCTCGGCGCGCAGCTTGGCGAGCTTTTCCAGCTGGCGTTCGCGCACCGCCGCGTTATCGACCTGGCGGATCTCGATACCGGAGTCTCCCTCGGCCAGGTACTTGTTGACGCCGACGATAGTCTGGCGGCCGGCGTCGATGCGCGCTTGCGTCCGGGCAGCCGCCTCCTCGATCCGCATCTTGGGCAAGCCCGCTTCGATCGCCTTGGCCATGCCGCCGAGACTCTCGACCTCGGCGATGTGGGTCAGCGCGCGCTGGGCGAGATCGTGCGTCAGCCGCTCCACATAGTAGCTCCCACCCCAGGGGTCGATCACGCGGGTGGTACCCGTTTCCTGCTGCAGCAGGATCTGCGTGTTGCGCGCGATCCGGGCGGAGAAGTCGGTCGGCAGCGCCAGCGCCTCGTCGAGCGCGTTCGTATGCAGCGATTGGGTGTGGCCTTGGGTCGCCGCCATCGCCTCGATCATGGTGCGGGTGACGTTGTTGTAGACGTCCTGCGCGGTCAGGCTCCAACCAGAAGTCTGGCAATGGGTCCTGAGCGACAGCGAGCGGTCGTCCTCGGGGGCAAACTCGTCGCGCATCAACTTGGCCCAGAGGAGACGCGCGGCCCGCATCTTGGCGATCTCCATGAAGAAGTTCATGCCGATCGCCCAGAAGAACGAGAGGCGCGGAGCAAAGCTGTCGACCGGCAGCCCGGCCGCGACACCCGCCCGCACATACTCGATGCCGTCGGCGAGCGTGTAGGCGAGCTCCAGGTCGGCCGTCGCTCCCGCCTCCTGCATGTGGTAGCCCGAGATCGAGATCGAGTTGAACTTCGGCATTCGCTTCGCGGTATAGGCGAAGATGTCGGAGACGATCCGCATCGAGGGACCAGGGGGATAGATGTAGGTGTTGCGCACCATGAACTCTTTGAGGATGTCGTTCTGGATCGTGCCGGAGAGCTTTTCAGGGGGCACGCCCTGCTCCTCGCCGGCGACGATGAAGAGCGCGAGCACCGGCAGCACCGCCCCGTTCATGGTCATCGACACCGAGATCCGGTCGAGCGGGATGCCCTCGAACAGCGTGCGCATGTCGAGGATCGAGTCGATCGCGACGCCGGCCATGCCGACATCGCCCTTGACGCGCGGGTGATCGGAATCATAGCCCCGGTGCGTCGCCAGATCGAAGGCGACCGACACGCCCTGCTGTCCGGCGGCGAGGTTCTTGCGATAAAAGGCGTTGGAATCCTCGGCCGTCGAGAAGCCGGCATACTGCCGGATCGTCCAGGGCTTCTGCACGTACATGGTCGGATAGGGTCCGCGCACGAACGGGGCGAGACCGGGAAAGGTGTCGAGGAAGTCGAGGCCTGCCGTATCCGCCGGCCCGTAGTGGGGCTTGACCGCGATGCCCTCGGGGGTCTGCCAGGCCGGCCCGGCGGATGCCGCGCCCGCTCCGTCGGGCCCAGTGCCAGCAACCTCGAAGCGAAGCGTCGTGAAATCGGGGATGCGGGTCATCGGAAAATTCTCTTCGGCTGGCGGACGGCAACACTTCGCAATGATACTGCAATCGCCGTTTGCGGAATACAGCGGCGGAGGCCATTGGGGGGAGCGGCGCATTGTCGAAGTTGATGGCTCACGTGTTGCGTGGGCCCTCGGGCTGCGGCAGAGTGCGGGGATGAGCCTCGATCGGACACAAATCATCGCACGTTTGCGCGACAGAGCGGATGCGATCCGCAGGCTCGGCGTCACGACGCTCGACATCTATGGCTCACGCGCACGCGGCGACAATCGACAAGACAGCGATCTCGATGTGCTGGTCGACTACGACCACGATCGCAAATTCTCTGTCTATGACCTCGTCGCCGTAAAGCACTTGATCGAGGCGGTGACATCGCTTCCGGTGCACATTGCGACACGAGAGGATTTTTCGGACGGGAACCTCCGTCGCATTGCTCGTGATGCGGTGAGAGTGCTCTAGATGCCGAAGCCTACCATCCGGCGAGAGCTTGGCGACGTAGTCGCACAGATGCTGGATGCTATTGAGCGTTGCGAGCGCTTCATCGATGGCATGAGCTACGGCGAGTTCCGAAATGACGACAGAACTCATTTTGCGGTCATTCGTTGCCTGGAGATTGTCTCGGAGGCCTCCCGGGACATCCCGAAGTCCGTCAAGTCGAAACACAATGGGATTCCGGGGCACCAGATCGCCGACAGCGGCAACGTATACCGGCATGTCTACGACAAAGTAAGCCTTCGGATCGTGTGGGACACAGCTTCAGTCGATTTGCCGGGTCTGAAGGCCACGCTATTGGCGATTGAACATCAGTCCGCCACCAACGGCTCCAGCTGAACCAACTCTAAATCAAGAGGCTTCTGGATCGCATGCCCACCCACACCCACCCCCTCGACCCCCTCTCCGCCGCCGAGATCGAGGCCGCCGTCCGCATTGTGCGAGATCAGGCCGGTCTGGATGGCTCGGCCTGGTTCGAGACGATCTCGCTCGATGAGCCCGAGAAGGCGCTCGTGCGCGGTTGGACGCCCGGCAAGCCGATCCCGCGGCGCGCTTTCGTCTGTTGCTACGAGCCCAAGACCAATCGCACTTTCGATGGCGCAGTCGATCTCCTCGCCGGAAAGCTCGAGCGCTGGCGGCACGTGGAAGGCATGCAGGCGCGCATCGTGGCCGACGAGTTCCTGCTCGGCGACACAATCGCCAAATCCGATCCCCGCTTCGTCGCGGCGCTCGCGAAGCGCGGCATCACCGACCTCGACAGCGTGCAGGTCGAGCCGTGGTCGGGCGGCTATTTCGGCTTTCCCGACGAGGAGGGCCGGCGCATCGCCTACGGGCATTGCTCGGTCGCGAGCCCGGACAACTCCTATGGCCGGCCGATCGGCAACCTGCATCCGGTGTTCGATCTGGCAGCGCAGAAGCTGCTCCGGGTCGACGACCTGGGCGAGGTTCCGCTGCCCCCCGCCCACGCGGCCTTCCGCAAGCCGAAGTCGCCGCGCACCGACGTGAAGCCGCTCGAGATCACGCAGCAGGACGGGCCGAGCTTCACGGTCGAGGGGCGGCTCGTGCGCTGGCAGCGCTGGAGCATCCGCGTCGGCTACCAGCTGCGCGAGGGCCTCGTGCTGCATGACATCGGCTACGAGGACAAGGGCAAGGTGCGCCCGATCATCTATCGCGCCTCCATGTCGGAGATGGTCGTGCCCTATGGCGATCCGACCGGCGCGCACTACCGCAAGAACGCCTTCGACGTCGGCGAGTACGGCGTCGGGCAGTACCTCGACAGCCTGAAGCTGGGCTGCGACTGCCTCGGCCACATCCACTATTTCGATGCCGTCGCGCATGATTGGCACGGGCAGCCGCGCACTATCGAGAACGCCATCTGCATGCACGAGGAGGACTACGGCATCCTCTGGAAGTACACCGACTTCACGGCGAGGGAAGCGGCGGTGCGGCGCTCGCGCCGGCTGGTGATCTCCTGCCTCTCGACCATCGGCAACTACGTCTACGGCTTCTTCTGGTACTTCTACCAGGACGGCACGATCGGGGTCGAGGTGAAGGCGACCGGCATCCCGCTGCCGGCCGCGATCGCGCCCGGTGCCGGGACGCCGCACGGCGCTCCGATGGCGCCCGGCATCGACGGCACCGTGCATCAGCACATTTTCTCCTACCGCTTCGACATGGCTGTCGATGGCGATAGCAACGCCGTGCGCGAGGTCGACTTCGAGAAGGTGCCGATGGGCAAGGGCAACCCCTACGGCAACGCGATCCGCATCGTCGAGACGGCGCTCGCCTCCGAGAGCGCGGCGCAGCGCGAGACCGACAATGCGCGGGCGCGCTACTGGAAGATCGTCAATCCGGGCTCGATCAACCGGCTCGGCAAGCCGGTCGGCTACAAGCTGGTGCCCGGCACCAATGCGGTCCCGTTCCTCGATCCGCAATCCCCGGTCGGCAAGCGGGCCGGCTTCATGTTCAAGCATTTCTGGGTGACGCGGTATGCCCCCGACGAGCTCTATGCGGCAGGCTGGTATCCCAATCAGCATCGCGGCGGCGACGGCGTGCCGCTCTATGCGGCCAGCGACCGCAAGCTCGAGGGCGAGAACGTGGTGGTCTGGTACACGCTCAACTATCACCACCTGCCGCGCCCCGAGGACTGGCCAGTGCAGCCGACCGTCTACGCGGGCTTCCATTGGATGCCGGTCGGCTTCTTCGATCAGAATCCGGCGCTGGATGTGCCCGAGAGCCGATCGGAGCAGTCCTGTTGCAACGATTGAGCTGGCACCGGCAATCCAGCTCCCGCCATCCCGGCCGCGGGCGGGCCAGGACTATGAGCGATTTGACGAAACCTCATTCCCGCCCGAGAGCCGGGATCGAGGGCTCGATGCGGCAGCCGCCCGTGCCGTGAGCCTGGGCCGGGGATAGCCGCTTGTCGTGCCGAAGGTGCGCGCCTTCGGCACGACGGCTTTCCGGGAAACGGAACTGGAACGGATCCGCCGGATTTCGTCGAGGGCTGCGCGGGAGCGATCGCCGCCTGGTAGGCTCGGCGATGGAGTGCCGGATTCAGGCCGCGGCCTCGCCGCCGGCCGCTTGCGATGCGGCGTGACGGGCGCGATCCTCGCTGCCCTTGGCCGCCTCGTTGCGCTCGACCAGCTCGATCACAGCCATCGGGGCCGCATCGCCCTGGCGGAAGCCCGCCTTCAGCACGCGCGTATAGCCACCGGCCCGCGTCTTGTAGCGGGGCGCCAGATCGTCGAACAACTTCTTCACCATATCCTCGTCGCGCAGCCGAGCCGCCACCAGCCGGCGGGCATGCAGGTCGCCGCGCTTGCCCAGCGTGATCAGCTTCTCCACGATCGGTCGCAGATCCTTGGCCTTGGGCAGCGTCGTCACGATCTGCTCGTGGCGCAGCAGCGAGGCGGCGAGGTTCTGGAACATCGCCTTCCTGTGGCTCTGGGTGCGATTGAACTTGCGGTGGGCATTACCGTGGCGCATGGGCTTTTCCGTTCGTTGTGAGTTGTGAGTTGTGAATTGTGAGTGGTGGCGCCGCTGTCGGACATCATCTCACTATTCACAAC
>JANPDA010000375.1:0-12382 GCA_031431235.1 Hyphomicrobiaceae bacterium | reverse complement strand
GGCCATTTGCCCACTCAGCGTGGTGGCACCGTGCGGGCGCCGTCGACGCGCGGCGCAATTCCGGTTGCAGCGCAGCATGCGTTGCTCCGCAATATGGTGTACAGGACGCAAAAAAGCACATGCCTTCGGATCATCCGTGTCTCGGGATGGTAGCACTTGCCCCATCGCGTCACCGCCAGCGATACGGCCTCACGTCTGCCCTGACCGTAACCGGAAGTGACCGATCCGACAATTTCCGCCCACGACTTATGAGGCAGTGGGCCACCCGCGTCACCTGCAGCCCCTGCCTGACGCTCCGCAATCGTATCAGCAAGCGGCGAATGGTCCAGACGGCGCGCTGATCAACTCGGTGTCGCGTTCAGAGCATCATGGCTGGCAGCGCCGATGCCCGGTTCCTCCACCTCGCCTCCCATCCCGCCCCCGCCTCCTTGCGTTGCCGCGGAGCGCGACTACACTCGTGCTCCTTCGCCGACTCCACTCCCAGCCGAGGTATTCCATGCCCACTCCCATCCGCTCCGCCTATTCCGTCGAAGGCGAGGGCCCCGCGCTGTTCCTGATCCACGGCATTGGCGCTTCTCGTCATTCCTGGGACGGCGTCGTCGCGGCCTTGAAGCACAAGCACCGCATCATCGCCTACGATCTGCGCGGGCATGGCAAGTCGCCGGTGCCGGCGCCGCCCTACACCCTCGACGATCTGGTCGTGGATCTGGAGGCGCTGAGGGCCGAGCTCGGCATTGAGAGAGCCCATTTCGCCGGCCATTCGCTCGGCGGCATGATCGGGCCGGCCTATGCGCGCGTCCATCCGGAACGGGTGCTGTCGCTCGGCCTCCTCTCGACGGCGGCGTTCCGGACGGAGGAGGATTCAGCCAGGGTCAAAGCCGTCGTCGCCTCCATGCGCGAGAAGGGCATCGCGCCCGTGCTGCACGCGCTGAAGGACCGCTGGTTCACCCCGGAGTTCGCCGCCCGCCGCCCGGACGTGATCGAGCGGCGCCTACAACAGGTGATCGATTGCGACCCCGCCGTTTTCCTCTCCGTCTTCGACATCTATGCCGAAACCGAGATGGCGCCTTGGCTGCACGAGGTGAACGCTCCTTCACTCGTCCTGACGGGGGAGAGCGACGGCGGCTGCCCGCCGCGGCTGAACGAGCAAATCGCCAAGGCGTTGCCGCGCTCGGAGCTCGTCGTGCTGGCGGGGCTGCGCCACGCGATCCTGCTGGAGGCGGCGGAAAGGGTTGCCAAACCGATGCTCGACTTCCTGGCGCGGCAGTGAGGGTCGTCTATCCGCGGTAACGGTCGAGCACATTGCGCGTGATGCGCTCGACGAAGGGATCGCGGTCGATCAGGCCGGCGACCCATTCGCAGGTGCCGGCGTGGAACACCTCGCCCCGGCCCTTGGGGAAGGTGACGATCATGCCGGAGGATCGCCGCAGCTCGTCCATGGCCTCCGGCGTCGCCGCGCCGAAGATGGTCTCGGCGGCAAACGCCAGATCCTCGTTGCCGATGAAGAGATCGCTGCCCGGATTGCCGTGATCCTCCTCGAGCAGCGAGGCGAGCCCCATGGCGATGATCTCGACGCCGTCGGGCGCGCCGGAGCCCGCGGCCGGAGTGGGCAGCCCGCCGCGGATCTCGTAGTCGAGCCCATCGACCTCGTAGCCGAAGATGCGCGAGGCGCCGCCGAACACGTCGCCATAGTAGAGGTCGGAGCCTTCGAAGGCCCAGTGCTCCGGCCGGTAGACGGTGAAGCCGCCGGGCCCGCGCGGCACGCAGCCGCCCCAGCCCACATAGACGCCGCGCAGCGAGTTGAGCCCGAATGTCGACGTTCCAGGCCGGCCGACCTCGGGCGCCTCCCAGGCGTTCGTCGTGCGATGCCGCTCGGTTGGCGAGTGATAGAGCGGATCCTCCTTGCGGGCGCGGTACTTGTAGCAGACCTGCGTCGTGCCCTCGTCCTCGAGCCGCACCTGCCAGAGGAAGTTGCCGGCAAAGCGCGCGGCTCGCCCGCCCTTCTCCACATAGCGGTCAACGGCGTCGCGCATCTCGCCGGTCCAGTACTCGTCGTGGCCGACGAACACCACGCAGCGGTAGCGGTCGAGGATCTCGGGATTGAAATGCAGATCGTGCAGCGTGGCGAGGTCGACCCGGTAGCCGGCGCCCTCGGCCCATCGCAGGAAATGCCGGTCGTAGCTCGCCCAGCCGGCGGATGCATACTTCTTGGAATAGCCATTGGCGTAGGCCCACTCCATATGCGGATAGCGGGGTGCGGCGCCCATGCGCAGCGGCTCGCGGGTCGGGATGCGCGGCGCACCGACCGGGAGAAACGCGAAGCCGCGCGTCCAGGGGCGTTGCGTGGAGAGGCGCGGGGAATAGAGGTTCCGCTCCGGCCCGGTGATGCCCTCGTAGTGGTTCGAGCCGCCCCAATCGTTGTAGGCGATCCAGGTGGAGGTGGCGGCGACCTGCAGGATCGGCGCGGGCTCGGCCGTGGGTGAGGCACGGATGATGAAGACGTGATGACCGTCGATCGCCGTGCCATCCGCCATGCGCGCCGTCAGGTGCGCGACATAGCCGCCCGAGCGCCAGTCGACCGGCACCTCGATCTCGAAGGCGACCGGCCAGCCGCAGCCCCTGACCGCGCAATCCTCCGGCGTCTGGTGGAGCGTGCCAGGGAGACCCTTGCGCTCCAGAACCGTCGTCGCGACGGCGCCGTCGCGGGTGAGCCGGAAGTCGTAGGCAGCAGCACTCGTCGAGACATGCACGCGGATCCGATCGCCGGGCGCGTAGGAAAAATGATCGGTGTAGCACCAGAGCTGCGGCTCGGCCGGATCCTCGCTCGGGCGGACGTAGAAGTTCTCCCGGACCGCGCTCGGCCAGGTCCAGCGCGTGGTCGATCCGCGCTTGCCGTTCGTTGGCATGACTCACTCCCCGTTCGAGTGCCTTGCACCCTGCGCCGGGCTTCGTTTCGCGGATCGTGATTGCACCGTTGCCCACAGAAATGCAAATCTGTCGGGCAACAGCAGGCAACTCCATGAACCGACGCGCGTCAGGCGCGGTCGCGAATATCTCTACGTCGTCAGCCGCGACGCCAGCCAGCGTCTCGAGCGCTATGTCGGCCCGGCCGGCGATCCGGCGGCACAGTCGAAGGCGGAGGCGCTGCGACAGGCCGCGGCCCATGCGAGGGCGCGCCGGAGGGCTGTCTCCGCCCTCAAGCAGGCCCGCGTGCCGGCGCCCTCGCTCGTGCTCGGTCGCATCCTGGAGGCGATCGCAAACGCCGGTCTCTTCCGGCAGGGCGTCGTGCTGATCGGCACGGCGGCCTACCAGGCCTATGCCTGCCCGCTCGGAGCCTATCTTGGGGCCGCCGCGACCCTCACCAATGGTATCGATCTGCTGGTTGTCTCGTTCGTCGCGCGGGGCGAGCCACAGGACATCGAGGCGATCCTGAAGCGAGCCGATCCGGCCGAGGCGCTGCCCGACATGGATTATCTGGCGGAGGAGAGCATGGAGGCGGTCGCGCTCTACGGGGCCGGTGTCGTCGTGCGCGTGCCGCCCGCGCCGCGCTATGCAATGCACAAGCTGCTCATTGCCCGCAAGCGGGGCGGGCGGTTCCTCGCCAAGCGCGCGAAGGATCTCGCACAGGCCAACGAGCTGATCGACATCCTGCTCGAGACGGATGAGGTGGCATTGCTCGATGCACTGGATAGCATCAGGGTGCGGGGCCCGGCATGGAGAAAGGCGATCGAAGCATCGCTCCGGGAGCTGCGCCGCGATGACCGAAAGGGGCATCCGCCGCTTCCGGTGCGCCAGGGCGCCGTAGGGTGACATTGCCCCCACCTGCCCCCTCTGCTAGCCCTCACGCAGAATTTTGAGCGACTCGCAGGGAGCCCCGCCATGATCCCCCGCTACAGCCGCCCCGAGATGGCAGCGATCTGGACGCCCCAGACGCGCTACCGGATCTGGTTCGAGATCGAGGCGCATGCGGCCGATGCCATGGCCGAGCTCGGCACCATTCCCAAGAACGCCGCCAAGGCAATCTGGGAGAAGGGAGGCAACGCAGCCTTCGACGTCGCTCGCATCGACGAGATCGAGCGCACCACCAGGCACGACGTGATCGCCTTCCTCACCCATGTCGCCGAGATCGTCGGGCCGGAAGCGCGGTTCCTGCACCAGGGCATGACCTCGTCGGACGTGCTCGACACCTGCCTCAGTGTGCAGCTCGTGCGCGCCGCCGATCTGCTGATCGCGGACACCGACGGGCTGCTCGGCGTGCTGCGGCGCCGCGCGATCGAGCACAAGCTCGACGTCTGCATCGGCCGCAGCCATGGCATCCATGCCGAGCCGACCACATTCGGCGTGAAGCTCGCGACCTATTTCGCCGAGTTCGAGCGGGTGCGGGCCCGCCTCGTCGCGGCCCGTGCCGAGGTCGCGACCTGCGCCATCTCCGGCGCCGTCGGCACCTTTGCCCATCTCGATCCGCGGGTGGAGGCTCATGTCGCGCAGAAGTTGGGCCTGCGCCCCGAGCCGGTCTCGACCCAGGTCATCCCGCGCGACCGGCATGCCATGTACTTCGCGACGCTCGGCGTCGTTGCCGCCTCGATCGAGCGGGTGGCGACCGAGGTCCGGCATCTGCAGCGCACCGAGGTGCTGGAGGCCGAGGAGTATTTCTCGCCCGGCCAGAAGGGCTCCTCCGCCATGCCCCACAAGCGCAATCCCGTGCTCGCGGAGAACCTGACGGGGCTCGCGCGCATGGTGCGCGCCTATGTGAGCCCGGCGCTCGAGAACGTGGCGCTCTGGCACGAGCGCGACATCTCGCATTCATCCGTCGAGCGCATGATCGGGCCGGACGCGACCGTCACGCTCGATTTCGCGCTCTTCCGCCTGACCGGCCTGATGGACAAGCTCGTCGTCTATCCCGATCGCATGCGGGCCAATCTCGAGCGGCTGGGTGGCCTCGTCCATTCTCAGCGTGTGCTGCTGGCGCTCACCCAGGCGGGCGTGGGTCGCGAGGATGCCTATGCCCTGGTGCAGCGCAACGCCATGAAGGTCTGGGAGGAGGGCAAGGACTTCCTGACCGAGCTCCTCGCCGACACGGCCGTGACCAAGGCTCTGAAAGAGAAAGACATCCGCGCCTGCTTCGACCTCGGCTTCCACCTGAAGCACGTGGAAACGATCTTCGCGAGGGTGTTCGGGAGCGCGTAGGGCGCAAGTGCGCAATAGCCCGCCAACCGGCTGCGCCGGAATGCCTGTTGGAGGCAACGTCTCGCGCACACCCATCCACCCGTCATCCCGGACCAAGCCGAAGGCTTTGATCCGGGATCTCTGCGACGGATGCCGCGCCTGTGGCCAGGATCCCGGATCGCCGCAGTCGTGCCGGAGGCGCGCCATTGGCACGGCGGCGTCCGGGATGACGGGTGATGCCAGGATGTTTCTTGGGAGCGCAGCCGATTGCGCCGCCTATGCGCTCGGCGGCGGGATACGGCCTCTCGGCCTATCCCGCCCTACAGTGTCTCCCGCCACCGGTGACCACGCGATCGGTGCTTGCCTGCACGACCCGTCCCCGCGGATCGAGCGATGACTGCCCGATCGTTGGCTGGTCGACGACCAATGGGGTTGATCCTCTGCCGTTCGACCCGCGCTCCTTCACCGCGCCCCGAATTCACCGCGCCTCGGTCCAGCTTTCCGAGTATGCGAGCGCGCAGGTGCTGAACGGCCGGCCCTCGCGGTCGCGCGGCCAGGGGCTGCCAGCCGCCTGGATGCCATTTCGCGTCAGGCGCGCCGATCGGGCCGGAACCAGGATCGTGCACACGCCGTAAGGCCGGTTGGGCTGCGAATTGGGCTGGGTGTGGACCAGCAGCGGATCGCCCAGATCGTGCCAGGTGAGCGCGATCTCCTCGTTCGGCGCATGCACGGCCTCGGTCCAGAAATAGCGCGGGTCACCCTGCTTGGAAAAGCTCGCATCGGTGACGGGCAGCCCCGTGTCGTCGAGCTCGGCGTTGAGCATGCCCTGCACGGTCGACTGCAGCCAGCGCGTCATGGCGATGTTGTCGGAATAGATGCGCCACTTGCCCTCGGTCAGCTCGCTCTTGAGAAACAGCACATGCCCGGGCCCGGCCGGGCTGAACAGGTTTCGCCAATAGCTCGCTTCGGTCGAGTTGGGCTCGCCATCGGCCTTGCTGAGGCGGATGAACGGGTTCTCGCCGGTGACGATCACTCGGTTGGGATCGACGGTGCTCACGATGGCCCCCTTGGTGCGCGCGGATCTGCCGGCGACGTTAGCCGCGCCAGCGCCCGCGCGCAATTCGTCATCGAGGACAAGGCAGCATGGCTGCTCGCGCCATGACAGGCAGCACCTGCCGGAAGCAACGTTGTGGGCGGCGTGAAGTCGCTCTGCCGAGGTCGGCGAGACCGGCGTAGTCCGCCGTCTGGACATCGAAGGCGGTGAGGGAATGACGCAGATCCTGGGGAACGCATTCGTCGAGAAGAACGCGCCGGGTCGCCACGGTCTTGCGGCGCGGTCGGGATCGGGGGCGGTTTTGATCTATGGATCGAGCAGAGACATGGGACAACTACTTCGGACGAAGGGTAGCACTGTAGGGCGCATTAGCGAAGCGTAATGCGCCATTCGGACGCTCACGGCGGGATACGGCCTGGGGCCTATCCCGCCCTACAGTGCCTCACGCTGCCCTAACTTCATCACTATATGAGTGGCATGCCCGACGCCAATGTCCGAGGATCGCCATGGTTGCCGTCGTTGCCGCCCACCACAGCACCCCACTCTATCCGCCGCGCGTCAGCCCGCCGATCGCGCCGCCGCGGTTTCCGTTTTTCCTGATCGACGTCGTCAGGAACCCGATCTCGACCTGGCCGGCCGCCGTGTTCGAGCAGCCGATCGTGCGCGCCGATGGACCGCATGGATCCTATTGCTGGGTGACGCATCCGACCTTCGTCAAGCAGGTGCTGCTCGACGACCGGGAGAAATTCCCCAAAACCCGGCTGGAGCGGCGCGTGCTGGGACCCTTGCTCGGCAATGGCGTGTTCACGTCCGAGGGCGCCGATTGGAAATGGCAGCGCCAGGTGGTGGCGCCGCTCTTCCGCCATGGCGAGATCCTGCAATGCGTGCCGGCGATGGTGGCGGCGGCCGAGGGCATGGCCGTGGAGTGGCGGCGGGCGCCAGGCGTTCGCGAGATCGACCGCGACATGGCGGCCGTCACCTTCAAGATCATCTCCGACACCATGCTGCCGGGCGGCGACACGTTCGTCGCGCGGGCGATCGAGAATGCGCACAAGGACTATCTGCAGCCGATCTCCTGGGAGATCGCCTACGCCATGCTGCAACTGCCGACCTGGCTGCCCCATCCCGGCACGCGCTCGATGCGCCGGGCCGAGCGCGAGTTGCGATCGGCGGTCGGCGCGCTCATCAGCTCGCGGCGGCGCCATCCACTCGACCGCGACGACCTGTTCTCGCGCCTGATCGCGGCGCGCCATCCCGAGACGGCCAAGCCGATGCCCGACGAGAGCCTCGTCGACAACCTGCTGACGTTCCTGGCTGCCGGCCACGCGACGACAGCCATGGCGCTCACCTGGACGCTCTATCTGCTGGCGCGATCGCCCGAATGGGAGGCGCGGCTCATCGCCGAGATCGGCGAGGTCGTGGGCAACGGTCCGATCTCGGCTGCCCACCTCGACCGCCTCGTGCTGACCGAGCAGGTGCTGAACGAGGCGATGCGCCTCTATCCGCCGGCACCCGTGATGCTGCGCGAGGCAGCGGAGGATACGATGATCGGGGATACGCCGATCAAGCGCGGCACCCGCGTGATCGTGCCGATCTACGCGATCCACCGCCATCGGCGGCTGTGGGAGGACCCCGACCGGTTCGATCCCTCCCGCTTTGCCGCGGCCGAAACGGAGAAGCGCACGCGCTATCAGTTCATGCCCTTCGGCGCGGGGCCGCGCATCTGCATCGGCATGAGCTTCGCCATGCTCGAAGCCAAGGCCGTGCTTGCAACTTTCCTCAGAGCCTGCTGCTTCGAGCACGTCGAAGGTTGCGACCCCGAGCCGATCTCACGGCTGACTCTGCGGCCCAAGGGCGGGATGCGGCTGCGGGTTGGTCCGCGCGCGACGTGAGCAGCGCCATCAGAGCAGGAAGTCCGACTGCTGCAATGTGTGGGAGCCCGTCAGCACGATCTCGAGGTCGGGATCGGTGTTGGCGTCGCCGAACAGGTCGGCCTGGATGATGGTGTTGGTCCCATCGAAGAAGAACCGCACCTGCGCCACATCGCCGTTGAACTGAGCGGTGCCGATGAAGGTGAAGCCCTGATCGCCCGTTCCGATCACTGAGATGTCGGCATCGATCTGGCTGAGCGAGATGCGATCGAGGCCGGCGACGAAATCGGTGATGGTGTCGTGGGCGGTGGTGCCTGGCGCCGATTCCAGCACTGACGTGTATTGGAAGGTGTCGCTCCCGGTGCCACCCGTCAGTTGGTCCCGATCAAGGCCGCCCTCGATGAAATCCCGCCCGTCCCCGCCGATAATGCGATCGTTGCCGGCTTCCCCGAACAGGAAATTCTCTCGGACGTCGCCGCGGCCGGCTTCCAGCGTGTCGGCCCCGTTGCCGCCATGCAGCATGTCGCTGCCCAGGCCCCCCCGCAGCAGGTTGCCGTCGTCATTGCCGGTCAGCTCGTCGTCGAAGCCGGTGCCGATGACACTCTCGATCGAGAGGAGCTGATCGCCTGTTGCGTCGGCACCGAGTGCCTGGCCGGTCGCCAGATCGATGGTGATGCCGACCTGGCCGATGACCGGCCCCGACGCGGAGTAGTCGGCCGTGTCGATGCCGTCGCCGCCCTGGAGCGAATCCCCGCCCGCGCCGCCGATGAGCGTGTCTTTGCCTGCGCCGCCATCGAGTGTGTCCGCGCCGGCTCCGCCGTCGAGGAAGTCGTTCTCTCCCAGACCCGAGAGGGCATCCGTGCCGGCGAACCCGAACAGAGTGTTGCTGTGGCCATCGCCGATGATCTGGTCGGCAAAGCCGGTGCCACGGACGTTCTCGATGTTGCGATAGCGGTCGCCAGCAGCATCGCCGCTCTCCCCGGCCCCGGTCTGCAGGTTGACCGCGACACCGATCACGGCAAGCGTAAGGCTGTAGTCGGCTGCGTCGGTTCCAATCCCGCCATCCAGAGTATCGGCGCCATTGCTGCCGAGCAGCACGTCGTTGCGCGCGAGACCCTCGATGAGGTTGTCGGCGTCGTCGCCCCTGATGGCATCATCGTGCTGCGAGCCGATCACGTTCTCGATGCCCGAGAGCGTGTCGCCTTGCGCTTCACCCTGAGAGCCAACTCCAAACAGGAGATCGACCTGGACGCCTGTACTCGACGAGAGGTAGCTCGCCGTGTCGCGCCCCTCGCCACCGACGAGGCTGTCGGCACCCGCACCCCCATCGATGACGTCGTCGCCGGCGCCGCCGCGGATCGTATCCCGGCCGCCGAGCCCCATCAGCAGGTTGGCAGCATCGGTCCCGGTGAGAGTGTCGGCGAGTTGCGAGCCGAAGACGTTCTCGATGCTGATGAGCCGCTGGCCTGTCGCTCCCAGCGAGCCCAGACCCGTCGCGAGATCGATAACGATGCCGGCCATCGCAATCTGGTAGGATGCCGTGTCGGTGCCGCTGCCACCGTCGAGCGTGTCCGCGCCGAGCGCGCCCCCCGCGTTGGCGAAGAAGGCGTCGTTGCCGCCGCGGCCGCGCAGCAGATTGGCCGCCCCGCTGCCAATGAAGGTATCGTTGCCCGATGACCCGATCAGGTTCTCGATCCTGCGCAGGATATCGCCAGACGCGTCGCCGCCCGTATTGAGGGTGCCCGCAACGAGATTGACCAGGACACCGGCCCGCGAAGCGGAGTAGTCCGCCGAGTCGATGCCCGAGCCGCCATCGAGCGAGTCGGCGCCGGCTCCGCCGATCAGCGTGTCGTTGCCGCCTCCTCCCTTCAGGAAGTCGTTGCCCTTGCCACCATCGAGGCTGTCATCGCCCGCTCCGCCCAACAGCGAGTCATCGCCGCCCTTGCCGAACAAGGCGTCATGGCCCGACAGCCCTTGGATCAGATCGCCCTGTCCGGTGCCGCGCAAGATGTCGCGAGCGTTGGTGCCCTTGATCCGAGCCATCCTGATACCCATTCCCTGGTCGAGTGCTCACCGGCCGGACGAGGTCGCCCGGAGCTGCCGCGGTGCCATTCCGTAGTGGCCGCAGTGTAGCGGGTAGAGCGAAGTTAGTACCTCGAGGATGGATTTATCAGTTAATGCGCACAGCACCTGCCTGGATCAGGCTTTGCGTGTCAGGACACCCAGCTGAGCGTAGCCGCCATGGAGCCGCTCGAAACGGAGTTGCAGCCGTTGGCGCGCAGCGGTCTCCTGCATCGCGGCCTCCAGCTCGGCACGTGGCGTCACATGGAACCGGGCAAGCCAACCCCTGAGCCCGGCATTGAAGAACCCCGGCAGGCGCTCGCCCATGCCGAAATCGACGACATGCAAAGCGCCCGCCGGCGCGAGCAGGGTTGCCGCATGCGCGACCACTCGCTGCCAAGGCGGGATCATCGAAAGCGAGTAGGACACGAACACGCGATCGAACCGGGCCACGCCGAACAGGGCCGCCGGATCGGCGCTGGTCGCATCGCCCTGGGCGACGCGGATCCGGCTGCCGAGCCCCTGACGGGCAATCGCCGCCTCCGCCGTCCGCAGCATCTCGGCGGAGATGTCGATGCCATGCAGTCGTGCGGTCGGATAGCGCTTGGCTGCCACCACCAGATTGCGCGCCGTGCCACAGCCGAGCTCCAGCACGCTGCCGCCCTCGGGCACGTCGAGACCAGCGATCATGCGGTCGCGCCCGAGCAGGTAGAACTT
Organism: Hyphomicrobiaceae bacterium; assembly: GCA_031431235.1. Classification (GTDB taxonomy): domain Bacteria; phylum Pseudomonadota; class Alphaproteobacteria; order Rhizobiales; family Hyphomicrobiaceae; genus JANNSW01. Next base: position 1,513 of record JANPDA010000375.1, on the reverse strand, counting down.
CCGAGTAAGATCGTAGATGTGCCGCTGCGCGCGGTACATCCGGTCCATGCTCTGGGCTGCCGCGCCGCTGTCCGCCATCAGCCGCCATCCTTCAGCTGATAGAGATGGAAAGCGCCATAGATCGAGGAGCGGTCGCGCTTGCCCAGCGCGCTCGAGCGCTCCGCCTCGTAGTGCCAGCGCGACAGGATCTGGTCGGGCACGCGTCCAGGCAGGATCGTCTCCTCGCCCGCCGTGCGGAAGATCACGCGCGCGCCCTGTCGCGCGGTTCGGGTGATCTCGCTCCAGAGCCCAGTCAGATCGGCGTCGTTCATCCAATCCTGCGCATCCAGCAGCACGTAACGGTCGAGGCTGGCGTCGGGCTGACCGACCAGGTACTCGGTGTAGGACATGTGCTCGACCTTGACGCGGTCGGCACGTGCGCGGACCGCGTCGAAATTGCCGCGCTCCAGATAAGGCGGCACCGGACCCTTGTCGGGCTCGGCGGCGTAGCTTCGGCCGAACGCCTGCCAGGCGAAATAGTTGTCCGCGAGCGGGAAATCGCAGGCGAGCCGCTCCAGCCGCTCCTCCAGCACCCGTGCCATGCCGCCGGGGCCTGAACCCTTCAGCGCGTCGTACTGCGAGGGCGGAATGCCTAGCCCATAGAGGGCGCTCGGACGCCTGGTCAGCCATCTGACGAGCGGTTTGTCGAAGAGGGGCGCGATCAGCTCCTCATAGGCGGCGCGCTGCTCGGCCATGGTTCGGGCCTCCAGCAGCCGGCGCGGATTGCGCCCATGCAGACGCGCGATCAGATGGCCGGTGCCGATGAACGTGCCGAGCAGGCCGTAGCGATAGAAGCGGCGCGAGAAAAATCGCACGCGTCGCCGCCCGAGCAGATCGCGGGATTCCCAATAGGCGCGGCTGGTGTCGTCGAGCGCCGGCTTGATGAAGCGCTTGTAGGCCGCGAGGTTCTCCTTGGCGTCGGCCGCGCCGAAGAAGCGATAATAGGTCTCGAAATCCGGCAGCTCCCGAGCCGCGCACAGCTTCAGCTTGGTGAGCGCGACATGGGCGCGGTTGAGGTCGACCGCCGTGATCCGCTCGGGATCGGCGATCAGATAGGAGAGCACGTTGCAGCCCCCCGAGGCGATCGTCACCAGCCGGTGCCCTGGGCCGAGGTCGAGCGCCTCCAGGTCGATCACCGGGTCCTCCCAGATCTGGGGATAGACGAGGCTGCGGAACGCCATCGTGAACAGTCGTTCCTGCACACCCTTGCGCGACAGGCCCTTGTGGCGATGGACAGCGCGCCGCAAGCCGCTGCGCGTCGCCTTGCGGGTCTCGACGGCGGCCTTCTTGGGGCGATGTCCCGAAAGCGATTCCCCGTTCGCGCCCATCGCCTGTCCTCCACTGGTGCTCGTTGCGGTGCCCGGTCACTCGTAGCTGGGAGCACACGGTCTCGGCTAGTGTCCTGTCTCCGAAATACGCTCAACCTCGCAGTGTCCTCTGAAGCGTATTTCGGAGATGAAAGGACACTAGCAAC
>JANPDA010000374.1:0-2568 GCA_031431235.1 Hyphomicrobiaceae bacterium | reverse complement strand
CGGTACCCCAAATGAATGGCCAACCCACTAGCCAACTCTTTGTTTGTGCTCCGTCTTTCCATTCATTGATCCAGCTTCGCCGGAATCGAATGAATGGGATGGAACACTAGGTTGTGGCGACGTCGAAAAGCAGCTTGACGTTGAGGACGATGATGATGATCGCAACCACGGCTGCGATCGCCGTCAGCCAAGCAGGGGCCCTCAGCGCCCCCATCTTGGTGCGCGATGCCGTGAACATCACCAGCGGGACGACCGCAAACGGCAGCTGGAAGCTCAGGATCACCTGGGACAGGATCAGCAGCTTGCCGGCCTGGCTCTCGCCGTAGACGATAGTCACGACGATCGCCGGAATGATCGCGACGAGCCGGGTCACCAGCCGCCGCAGCCAGGCTGGCAGGCGGATATCGATGAAGCCTTCCATCACGATTTGCCCGGCCATGGTCGCCGTGACGGTCGAGTTGAGGCCACAGCACAACAGCGCGATCGCAAACAGGCTCGGTGCGATCGATAGCCCCAGCAGTGGCGCGAGCAGCTCGTGGGCGCGGCCGAGCTCTGCGACCTCGGTTTGGCCGGTCTTGTGGAAGGTGGCGGCGGCCAGGATCAGGATCGAGGCATTGATCGTCAGCGCAAACATCAGCGCGACGGTCGAGTCGATGGTCGCATACTTCAGGGCTTCCCGCTTTTCCGGGATCGTATGGCCATAGGCGCGTGTCTGCACGATGCCCGAATGCAGGTAGAGGTTGTGCGGCATCACCGTCGCCCCGATGATCCCGAGCGCCAGATAGAGCATGTTCGGATTGGTGATGATGTCCCTGGTCGGTGCAAATCCGAGGATCACCTGGCCCCAGTCCGGATCGGCGAGCGCGATCTGGATGGCAAAGCACGCCGCAATGACGCCGAGCAGCGTGATGATGAAGGCTTCGATCCAGCGAAAACCCTTGTTCTGCAGCCACAGGATCAGGAACACATCGAGCGCGGTGATGATGACGCCGATCTCGAGGTGGATGCCGAACAGCAGATTGAGGCCGATCGCGGTGCCGATCACCTCGGCGAGATCCGTCGCGCAGATCGCCAGCTCCGCCAGCAGCCACAGCGGCCAGGCGAGCCAGCGCGGGAAGGCGTCGCGGCAAGCCTGGGCGAGGTCGCGACCCGTCGCGATCGCGAGCCGCGCGCACAGCGACTGCAGGATGATCGCCATGATGTTCGACAGGAGAGCGACGACGAGCAGCGTATAGCCGAACTGGGCGCCGCCGGCGAGCGAGGTGGCCCAGTTGCCGGGATCCATATAGCCGACCGCGACCAGATAGCCCGGGCCGAAGAACGTCAGGAATTTGCGCCACGGCGTCATCGCGGTGGTGACCGGGATCGTCCGGAAAACGTCCATCAGAGACGGCTCGCCGCGCGACCGGAGCCAGCCGGGGACCTGCGCCGTCCGATCGAGAGTCGCTGCCATGGCGGCTTCCCTTGTTGCGAATAATATGCAATAAGGCACGGTATCGACGGCCTGGGTTCGCGTCAACGCAATTGCAACCCGTTTGCAGTATCGGGCGGTAGGTAAGTGGCACAGATGTCGAATGTTCAGAGCACATCACTGAAGCGCCGGCTTGGTCCAGCGCGCCGGCTGACGGGGCCGCGCCGCGTCATCGCCGAGGTGGTCGGCTCGGCCAAGGACCACCCCGATGCCGCCGAGATCCATCGCCGCGCGGCCGAGCGCGATCCCCAGATCTCGCTGTCGACGGTCTACCGCACCTTGCGATTGTTCGCCGAGGTGGGACTGATCGAGCAGCACAGCTTCGAGGGCAGCCGCACGCGCGTCGAGCGTGCTCCCACCGCCCACCACGATCACCTGATCGACATGGAGACGGGCCGCATCATCGAGTTCAAATCGCAGGAGATCGAGCAATTGCAGACCGAGATCGCCGAACGGCTGGGCTATCAGCTGACCGGTCACCGGCTCGAGCTCTATGGCCGGCCCCTCAGCCGGCCGAAGCGGGCCCCGGGCGCCAAACCGAAGGCCTGAGCTTTCCTCCTTCGGTGCGCCGGCGCGAGCGGTTCGCTGCTACTGCGCCGCCCGCTCCCGCACCCGGAACTTCAACCCGCCCTTGGGCGTCAGCGTCACCGTCGCGCTGATGGGCGCGGGCACCGGGCCGGTGTACTCGGGCTGGAACCGGCACAGCAGCATCGACAAGGCGAGCGTGTTCTCAACCTGGCTCATCGCCCCGCCAATGCAGCTGCGCTTGCCGGCGCCGAAGGGGAGATAGGTGTATTTCTGCCGCTTCCTGGCCGCGTCTCCCATCCAGCGCTCCGGGCGGAACGCCTCGGGCTCCTCCCAGTATTTCTCGTTGTGGTGGGCGCCGTAGGCGAACATGACGATCTTGTCGCCTTTCCTGATCTCCTTGCCCCCGATCGTATCGTCGTCCGCGGCAATGCGGATGAGGCCCCAGATCGGGGGATAGAGCCGCATCGTCTCCTGAATCACGGCGCGGGTGTAGGCGAGCGCCGAATAGTCGCTGGCGGAGGGCTCGCGGTCGCCATAGACGGCCTCGCCCTCATTGCGGATACGGTCGG
>JANPDA010000373.1:0-11407 GCA_031431235.1 Hyphomicrobiaceae bacterium | reverse complement strand
CGAAAGCGGCTGCCAGAGGTATGCTACGGATGAAAGCTCCCAGGGACATCGGACATTTCCTCAAAGCATGTTGGGTCGATGGCGAGGCGAAACTCGGCAAGAAGCACTTCCCGGCGGCGCTGCATTGGATCTGCCTCTCGTCGCGCACGGTAGCTCGAGCGGACTGCTCGATCGAGGCTGCGCAGGATCCGCCGCACGGGATTGCAACTCAAGTCCCGACGAGGTCGCTGCGGCGGATGCTAGCGTCAATCTCCTCGCCCCGCGCCTTGGCGAGAGCCGCCATGATCCTCATCACCACGCAAACGGCCAACCGCGCGGCGGTGCCGCTGACGTCGAAGACCGGGCACAGTTCGGAAACGTCAATGACCGAAACGGATTTCTTCTTGCCGATCATTTCCGCGATTCGCATCATCTCGCGGCTTTCGAGACCTCCGGGTTCCGTCGAAGTCACGCCCGGCGCAGCAGACGCGTCCATGACGTTGAAATTGAAGCTGATGTACTGTGCATCGGTGCCCTTCCAGACCCGATTGATCGCTGACTGCGCCGTTTCGTAGACGCCGTTTTTCAGCAGCTCGAACATCGGGTTGAATTGGATGCCGCGCTCCTTGGCGAGGTCGATCCAATCTTTCGGGTTCATGGAGTTGCGGGCGCCGAGATGAGCGACATTCGCCGCCGCCAGATTCGCCAGCTCGGTGATCCGTGCCAGCGCGCAAGGAGCGAGATTGCGCTCACCGGCCCAGCTGTCCGACATGTCGAGATGGGCTCCGAAGTGCAGGTAGCCCATTTTCTTCTTGCTGCCGATATGATCGGAAAGTGCTTTGGTCGCCGCGATCGACATCGACCTGTCGCCACCGACGATGATCGGAATGAGCCCCGCCTTCAGCACCTCGCGGACCGCGCGATAGATCCGCTCGCGGGCAACGTCGGGGCTGACCTTGGGCATGGAAACATCGCCGCAGTCGACAGCGGTACCATGCAGGTCGATATTGTACTCGAACCAATAAGAAAAATACTCTTGCGAGGCGAGGCGGAACTCGCGCGGACCTTCCTCGGAGCCCGGCTTGCCGATGTTGCCTTCATCGAATGGCACGCCGACGAAAGCGTAGCGCGCGCCACTCTTCTCGAGTGCCTCGACATTCAAGGCGACATAAGAAGAACGCAGGAAGGTCAGCACGTTGGGGGCCCGATAATTGTCACCTGCATCACCACCGAGGGGCGAGAACAGATGCGCGTAGCTTTTGGCCGGATTCATGGTTTGGTTCCCTGGTCAGTATGGTGCGGTTGGTCAGGCGGACTTTCCCTGGTCGATCAGCGTGCGCGCTCTCGATCCCAGGTAGTGGTAGATCATGTTGGCAGCCATCTTGATGCTCATGTGGCTGACATCGAAGTAGGGAGCGAGCTCGACCACCTCGAGCACATCGCAACCGAATCTCCCGGCAGTGCGGGCGAGCTGGATGGCCTCGCGGCCCTTCAGGCCATAGCATTCGGGCGATGTCGAACCGGGCATGCAGCTGATGTCGATCGAGTCGGTGTCCCACGAGAAATAGACCGCATCGGTCCCCTGCCAGGCCAACTCGAAGATTTCTTCCGTGCATGTTTCGACGCCGCGTTCGACGACCTCGCCCATGGCGATGACACGGATCTTGTTGTCGACGTAGAAATCGAACCAATCCTTGGGGTTCAGGCTGTTGCGCGAACCCAGGTGCGCCATGTTCCTGGCTGAACAATTCGGCAGCTCGATTGCGCGCGCCGGGCCGGAGCAGTTGGTAATCTTGTTGCCTGCCCAGTCAGGCCCGGCGTCGAGATGACTGTCGACATGCAGGTAGCCGATTTTGCCCTTTTTCATGTAGCGCGACAGCGCCCGTGATCCCGGAATTGGCAGCGAATGATCGCCACCGCTCATGATCACCTTGGCACCGCCCTCCAGGCACTCGGTCACATATTGATCGATCAGATCGTGCGACTTGGCGTTGTTGCCGGGAACATTGGGGATATCGCCACAGTCGACCACCTTGAAGAACGTCAGGATGTCGACGTCGTACTCGAACATGTAGGGGAAATACTGCGTCGTCGCCTCGCGCAGTCCCGAAGCGCCTTGCGACGTCCCCGCCCGTACGATCTGGCCCTGATCCCAGGGGCAGCCGAGAAAGCATACCTTGGCGCCCATGGCGCGGATCGCCTTGCGATCCGGGGGACAGTAGGGCGCTCCCATGAATGTGGCGAGGCCACGCGACTTGAACGCCCCGTTATGGCTCTTGGGCGAGTAAATATGATCGTTTTCGCCGGTCTGCTCCGCGACGCCCTGGTGTTGATGCGGCACAAAGCTCCAAATGTAGTCTTTCTTGGATTTCATCTGTCGGCTCCCATACCCATATCAGCTCCCTTGTCGTTGTTGAACTTCGGGCCGGCGGTTGTGTCTGTCGTCGGAGCGCATTCGGCTGATGGCATTGCGCCATGGCTGCGCTCACTGGCTCCAAGCTCGATTGAAACGAGCTCCATTTCCCGCCCGGTGAGCACTTTGGGTGTCGGGTTGCCGCAATCGGGACAACGGAACTGGTAGAGCGCGCGCGGGCGCTTCGTCTCGTTGCAGTGGCTGCAATGGACTGACAGCGGGATCTCGATGATCTGCAGAACGGCATCCGCGCACACCGTCCGGCGCGCCGCCGGCTTGAAGCAGAAATAGAGGGAGCGAGCGATGCCGCAGAGCGCTCCGAGGCGCACGGTGATGCGGGTCACGCGATCGGCCCCGTGCTCGCGGGCATGACGCGATGCCAGATCGACGAGGCTCGTCGCCAAAGTCAGCTCGTGCATTCTTCAGTCCTCCTGCCGACTTGGCTGAGCGATCGCGCTGTCACCAGTGGTCCGAATCTGACGTTTGGCAGCGATCGAGCGACCTCTGGATTCCTTGTCTGGTGGAGCGGTTCAGCTGCGGGATGGGACTCATCCATCAGCATGGCACCACCAGCTGGCCGCGCAACTCCGCCAGGCGCCGCTCGATCGCCGCGACCTCCTGGGCGATCAAGGACTGCCGCTGGCGACGCAGCCATTGCAGCCACGGCTCGATGCCACCAGCCGTCTTGGTCGACACGGACACGATTTCGATATCGGGATTGACGCGCCGGGCCATCTCGGTCGCTCCCGCCACATCGAAGTCGACGTAGGGCAGCAGATCGGTTTTGCTGAGAACCATGACATGAGCGCCGGCAAAGGCGTCGGGATACTTGATCGGTTTGTCGGTTCCCTCCGTCACCGATAGGATGACGACACGCTTCGTCTCGCCGAGATCGAATCCGGCAGGACACACCAGATTGCCGATGTTTTCGATGAACAGCGCGCCGTGCTCGCAAAGATGCAGGCTCTCAGTGGCATGTCCGACCATGTGCGCATCGAGATGGCAGCCGCGCCCGGTATTGATCTGGACCGCGGGCACTCCCGTCTGGCGGATCCGCTCGGCATCATTGCTGGTTTCCTGATCACCCTCGATGACCCACAACGGCATCTCGCCACGCAGCACTTCGAGCGTCTTGACCAGCAACGAAGTCTTGCCGGCCCCCGGGCTCGAGACGAGGTTCAGCGCCAGCACGCCGAGGCGCGACCAATCCGACCGATTGTCGTCGGCAAATCGCTGGTTTTCGGCGAGGATGCTCTGCTCGATCTCGATGCGGCGAGGGGACGAGCCGGTCGTGTCCGACGTCGGCCGAGCCGATGCGGCCTCGACTTCGTCGGGATGGCTATGGACGCCGGCGGCCGCGGGATGCGCGTGCTCGTGGTGATCGTGCCCATGGTGCTGGTGTCCCTGGTGATCGTGCCTGTGACCGGCATGCGCGTGGGAGTGCGCCGCCACAGCACGCGTTGCGATCGGCGCTGTTCCGCCACTACCCTCGATCCGGACCTCGCCATGGCCGCAACCGCAGATACTGCACATGTTACTTCACTCCTTTGGACTACTGGCGCTCGTCGTAGCTGAGCAGTTGCCAGACGATTTTTTTCAACTGCTGCATGGATTCCGGAATCGATGTGTCACGCCGCACGATCGCGCCATAGTAGATTCCGTCGATATTTCTCGAGATGAAGACGGCCATCTCCTCAGGTGAGGCACAAATGAATATTCCAGCATCGACCCCTTTATGTATGCAATCCGCTATAGTTCTTTGCTCCATATCATAAAACTCTCGAACAATTTCATCGACAAAACGAGGTGTTTTACTTCTTCCATTGCTGGCGTGATCGATCATGATGTTGATCAGGCCTTTCAGAAACAGTTCCTGCTCTACATTAAGTCGAAACCAATCATTGATCAGATCGATTGGATTTTGATGCTTAGCCTTTATTTCTTCATACTCGGTCATTAATCGATCGATCGCCTGCAACAATGCGGAGTGAAATAATTTTTCTTTACTTTCAAAATAATAATATATCAGCGAGTGACGTATCCCGAGGCGATCGGCAATGCGCTGCATGGTGACATCGCGATATCCCTCCTCGGAAAACAGCAACAAAGCCGTATCGAGCAGTGCATTGGAGCGCAGGCCGTCGTTGCGGCGCAGCCGCGCCTTGGCCCGCTTGACCGTCTCCATCCGGTTGCGCACCGCCGCTTGCGAGGTCTCTTTCACTCGTCCTCCCTATCGATCAGGATGACCTCCTCGGGGCGCACCCAAAGTTCGATCCGGGCATCCGCCGGCACCGGCGTATCGGCGGGCAAGCTGAGCAGCAGCCTGCTGTTGCCACCGTCCACCGTCGCGTGGCAGCGCCGGTGCGTCCCCTGAAACACGACATCCTCGATGGTCGCACTGCCCAACGGGCAGGCCTGTCCGCCACTGGCCTTTCCGGCTCGTAAACTCTCCGGACGGATCGACAGCGTGACCTTTGCGCCGATCGCCTTGCTGCCGCTTGTGGCAACAACCCTGCCGAGCGGGGTGTCGAGGGCAACCTCGCCGTCACCGACGGCTGCGACGGTGCCCTCGATGATGTTGGTATCGCCCATGAAAGTCGCGGCGAACAGGCTGGCCGGCCGCCGGTAAACGCGCTCCGGCGGGCCGATGTCCTCGATCCTTCCCTTGTTCAGCAGCACGATCGTGTCGGCGATCGACATCGCCTCCTCCTGATCGTGCGTGACATGGATGAAGGTGGCATTGAGCGACCGCTGCAGCGCGTGCAACTCGCCTTGCATCTGACGCCGGATTTTCAGGTCGAGCGCCCCGAGCGGCTCGTCCAGCAGCAGGACCGCCGGCTCGATGACGATCGCACGTGCCAGGGCGACACGCTGGCGCTGGCCGCCCGAGACCTCATGCACCCGCCGTTCGCCGAAGCCGTCCAAGCCGACGAGGGCCAATGCCTGAGCCGCCTGTTGCCGGCGCTCCAGTCGGGGTACGCGGCGCATCTCCAGTCCGAAGGCGACATTCTCCGCAACCGACATATGGGGAAACAGGGCATAGTCCTGGAACACGGTGACAGTCGGTCGCTGGGCCGGCGGCATGTGGGTGATGTCGCGGCCGTCGATATGAATGGTGCCAGTGGTCGGCGCGGTGAACCCGCCGAGGATCGACAGCAACGTGGTCTTGCCGCTGCCGGACGGTCCGAGCAGCACGACGTACTCACCCGGTTTGAACGCAAGCGACAGCCTGAGGAGAGCGACAAGCTCGCCGTATGACTTGGAAACATCCCTGATCTCGACGGCATGCGCGTTCATCGGCCCCTCTCGCCCCTGAACATGACTGCGATGGCCGCGGTCACCGCCGCCGCAAATGAAATGGCAAAGACGATCGTGCCGGCGGCGTTGACCTCGGGCGTCAACCCCGCCCGCATCAACTCGAAGATCATGACGGGCAGCGTCACTTCGAACCGCGACAGCAGGAACGCGATGATGAACTCGTCCCATGACAGCGTGAACGACAGGCAGAACACCGCGAGAATCGACGGCATCATGATCGGCATGATGACCCGGAACATGGTCGCGAAATCGCCGGCTCCCAGATCATGGGCGGCATTGTCGATGTTCCGCAGGTGATCGCCCATCTGCGAATAGATGATCGCAAAACACAGCGGCAGGTTGATCACCGCGTGACCGATCCCGACCGCGAGCAGCGACCGGCCGAAGCCGGAAAGATTGAAAACAAAGAGCAGGCCCAGGCCGATGATCAGATAGGAAACGGTGAGCGGCGCCATCAGCAGCATCCGCACCTTGCCGGCAGCGCGGGATTGGTGCCGGAACAGACCGTAGGCCGCCAGGCTCGCAAGCCCCGTCGCGAACGCCGACGACAACACGCCGACGACGAGCGAGTTCCAAAGCGCTCCGGTCAGCCGGTCGTTGCCGAGCGCACGCACGTACCACTTGAGGCTCGGACCATCCAAGGGTGGAACCGGCAGGTCGCCGCTCTGGAACGAAAAAAGCACCAGGACGAACACCGGCAGGTAGATGAACACCAGCATGACCGCGATGAGCAGCCACGACAGCAATGGTGTCCGGGTGCGGGCCATCACAGACGATCCATTCTCAGGTGCCGCTGGAACACCAGATAGACGGCCGTCACCAGCAGCATCAGCACGAGGCTCATGACGGATGCCATCGCCCAGTCGGCGCTGCGTACGATCTGCAACATGATTGCCTGCGGGATCAGCACCTCGGTGTTGCCGCCGAGAATTTGCGGCGTGACGTAGTCGCCGATCGTGATGACGAAGGTGAGAAAGGCGCCGACGGCAACGCCCGGCAGGCTGAGTGGTAGGATGATGCGGCGCAGGACGGTCAACCGGCTGGCGCCGAGGTCCTGGGCGGCCTTGATGTAGCTGCCGCTGATTTGGATCAGATTGGCATAGATCGTCAGCGTCAGCAGCATCACGAAGAAATGCACGAAGCCGAGTACCGTCGCGTAGCGCGTGTAGGCGATCTTGAGTGGTTCCGCGATCAAGCCGATGCGCAGCAGCAGGCCGTTCAGGAAGCCGTTCTCGCTGACGATGAGCAGCCAGCTGTAGGAGCGTACGACATAGGACGTCCAGAACGGCAGGATGGCCAGCAGCAGGATGATCTTCTGCCATCGTCGGGAGACGTTGAAAGCCAGCACATAGGCAAATGGATAGGCCAGGATCACGGCTAGCACCGTCGTCAGCAGCGTCACCTCGAGGGAGTTGACGAGGGCGGCCAGCAGAAAGTCCCGCGTGAAGAATTTGACGTAGTTCTGCATGGTCCAGGCGGCGGCGAGACTGCCAGCCTTGCGATCCCAGAAACTCACGCCGATCATGACGATGAGCGGCAGAATGAAAAAGACCGCGGTGAACAGCACGGCCGGCCAAGCCATCCACCGCACCATGTCGAATGGCTGAGGCTGGGTGGCACGGTTGGCCGTCATTGAGCACACTCCGATGCCGCATCCTGGCGCACGATCCGACCACTCTCCCCAGTGGCGGCGCGCCTGTCGCCGGGCGCGCCCACTATCCAACGCGTCGGTTCTGACCCCACCTGGAGCAGTTCAGCTCTGCTGGAACTCGGTCCAGATCTCGAGCATCTGCGCATCGATGTCGCTGGTTGGGAGCTCCGAGAACACCGAGCTCTTCAGATAAGCCGGCTGATCGTCCCAGCGGAGCACTGCTTTCTGCGCGGCGTCGAGCTCGGCCATGCGGTTGGTTGGCATTGCCCAGTAGCAGTCCGATGTTGCAAGCATCGCCTGCCCCTTGGGACTCAGCACCCACTTGATGAACTCGACAGCGAGGTCTTGCCGCTTACTCTGCTCGAGCACCGTGAGGCCCTGCGTCCAGATCAGCCCGCCCGTATCGAAAATCACCCAGTCGAGATGGGGGTTCGCCGGAATGAGGTTCGATACCGTGAACTCGGCTCCTCCGAACACCACGTCGGCGTTGCCTGTCACCAGGGCATTTTGAACTCCGGCGATGTCGCCGATCAACTTGACGTTGGGCTTGGCCTTGAGCAGCAGCTCACGGATGGTCTTCAGCTTCTCGGCATTCAGATCGGCCGGCTTCCAGCCCTTGCTGAGAGCGATCATCTGGATCAAGGGGAAGTAGTAATCGTAGACCGCGATGCGGCCCTTGTATTTTTCATTCCAGAGAATGTCGCCTCGTTTGGCATCGGCGAGATCAACCTTGTTTTTGTCGAAGCAGGCGCCGTAATAACCGAACTTTTCGGGGACGGCATAGAGCTTGCCGTTGACGCGGGCAAACGGTGAGTTGGTCATCTCCGAAAACATGTCGGTCCACGGTGCGACGGTCTCCGGCAGCTCCGCGAAAATGCCCTTCTCGACAATGCGCGGCACATCGGTGGCATCGACCATGAACACATCCCAATCGCCGGGCTGCGATTGATCGATGATCGAGAGGCCCGTGCCCGTTCCCTCATAAGACTTGATATTGACTTTGACGCCATGTGCCTGCTCGAAGGGTTGGATGAGCTTGGCGTCCGAATGATCGCACCAGGCGAGCACGTTCAATTCGCTGTCTGCGCGGCTTGCCCTGGGCAGCACGCCGACTCCGGCGGCAACCGCGAGTCCGCCGAGCACCGCTCGCCGGGATAGCGAAAAGTCTGAGCTGCCGTGCCGTTCTTGCATGTGTTCCTCCCTGAGCTTCATCGCACTTCAGCTGGCCATCGCTGCAACTCCATGTTGCCTGCGCAATGGCAGTTGCCCCTCCGGCATCAAGTCATGTGGGATCCCCCTGTGACAACAGGACGAGCTGCCACGCCCGCTCGAGCGCCGTGGATGGAACTTCGTCGGTTTTTCGCTGAAATCGATGTTGGCGCCGCAACCGATCGCCGTCCCGCTCCGTCTGCTCGAGTGCGGCCGATTGCCGAACGTGTCGGTACTGCGCCAACGGAGCACCTCGATATGAGCACATCGACAGGGCGAGCTTCTGCTGCCATCGAGGAGAAAAACTACGCTCGTTTGACCGACATGTCAATCAGTTGTAGAGGCGACACAATAGGCTCGCGCAGTGGCTGGCGACTGGATGGCCCGTGCGGCTCGGCATGACGTGAACGGGGTTGTGTTTTTGGCCCCCGGGTTGGCTTGCCCAACCGAGCTGCCGGGTGATGACGATCATTGCGGGCGTCCTAAGGACAAGAGGAGGCGTGCCGGTGAGTAGGGCGCAGGTTTCGTGGACGTCGGCTGGCAAGAGGGTAACATGAAAATTCAACTCATTGCGGCAGGAGCGCTCGCCTCCGGCGGTGTGATCTTGATGGGCATGGGACTGTATTTCGGCTTTCTGCGACCGCCGCTGCTCCCAGAGGACCTGAGATACATGGGCGCGTCGCTCGCGCAGATTCAGACCGCCATGCCCGGATTGGGGCCATGGCTCGCCCGCGTTTTCGGCGTGCTCGGCGGCTACATGTTCGCGGCAGGCCTGCTCACCGTTTATGTCGCCGCAACGGGTTTCAGGACCGGAAAGCTCGGGGCGATCGCTGTGGTTTCGGTTTCGGGATTGGCGTCGATCGGCTGGATGACGGTCACCAACTTCATTATCGGCTCCGATTTCAAGTGGCTGCTGCTTGCATTTACGCTGCCCTGGGTAGTCGCGTTGGCGCTTTCTTTACCGCGATCATGGCGAACAACTACATGAAGATTGTCATTATCAGAATGGGCCGCATCGGAGGCGGAACCGCGCGCGGAAAAACTGCTGTCGGTCATGCGTCTGGGCTTTGGCGGGCACTACGAGCCCAACGAGCCATCAGTCAAATGATGAACACCGGCGCAAATCCACCGCCTGCCGTTCTGAAATTTGTTGTCTGGCCCTGATAGAGCCTTGCCGCCGTCAATAAAACCTGACCCGCATACGTATAAATTCTGATATCCATCTTGCGCTGGACGGGCGCACCGTCGAGTTTGATCATGCGCTGGCCCGGAGCCGCAAAGGCTTGCGCCACATGGCCGCCACCCGCAATGTCTGCCCAAACGCCTTTGGTCACTTTATCGCCGCGATAAACAGCCTTGCCGCCATGGCCGGACAGCGGCTTGAAGAACAGGTTCTTGCGGTCAGCCCACATCGCATCGAGATTTTCAGGCTCGACCAATGTGGTTTTTGGAATGCCTGCCAGCCTTGTCCGCAACTCGTCGGACAAGCCAGCCGACTTCAGCCAGGTTTGATCAGACAGCAAAGTCAGATTGCGTTTGGCGGCGTAAATGGCGTGATTGTGCGGGTTTGGCGTGACCACAACCGCGCCCTCTTTGTAAGCTGCGGCGAGCGCCACATGCGGCGTTTCCGCAAATGGAAAATCGACCAGCCGATTGTAAACGAGATCGATCTCCTCGCCTTCGAGAAGGAGTTTTCCTGCCTCAAATGTGAGCGCCGATGCATCGCCGATCACGGCGTCGATGCCATGAGCGCGCAACAACTGCCGCGCCAGCATGAATTCGGGATAGAGATATTGCTCTTCCGGGCGGTCATCGATGATTGCCACGCGGCGCGGTCGGCCTGAGCAACGCTGGAGCCGCCATTCCGAGATGAACACGTCCAGCGCCTGCGCATCGAAGTCTACCGCCTGCATCTGGATCAGCCCACGCTCGATCTCGCTGCAACAGGCTTTCTGAGCTTTTGCGAGCAAAGCGTTGATGAAAGCCCCGCCCGCATTGGTATTGACCTCGATGAGCCTGGGGCCGCTGTCATCGAGATGGAAATCATAGCCCATAAATGCCCCAAGCGGGCCAAAGTCAGTTTGCGCCGATTCAGGTGCCCATGCGAGGACAGCGTTCCGGTAGGCGGGTAATCGTGCCGTGGCTTCGATGGCTTCGACGATGCCTCGCATTTGGGCCATATCGTCCGATGAGAGGAACACCAGGACGTTGGAGAGTAGATTTGGCCGAGTTTTAAGCAGCTCGACATTGAACGCCGGATCGTCTACCGCGCGGTCTAGGGCGTCATCCAGCAGTTTGCGGTCAAGCGTTGTACAGAGGCAGCGCTGGTTCAACCGGTCGGAAAGTGCATGTTGTTCGGCTATTGGCATGTTCATGGCTCGGATGCTGCATCAGGTCGCGCATTCCATAGAATGATCGCGGGTTCAGTGGCAAGTCGATGCCCGTAATTCAGAGTGCTGAGCGACGCTGTGTCGGGCAGAAAACGTACTGCATGCTCAATCTCCAATCTGATCCACCGGGCCGCCAGAACGCAGCCGAAGTGACCGGGCGAGAAGATGGCGATATCACCCTCGAGAGTGCGGAGCCAGGCTATCATCCGGTCAGTCCGCAATGAAACCTGGGCTGGTGTTTCACCGCCCGGGAAGCCGTCTTGGTAGAGGTTCCAGTCAGGTCTGATCGCGCGGACTTCAGCGCTGCGCAGGCCCTCGTATTCGCCATGGTCCCACTCCACGAGATCAGGTTCGAATTCTAACGGCGCGGCGAGCGCTGCCAAATCGGATGTTTGTCGTGCGCGGTGAAGCGGACGGGTGAACACCCGGTCGAAAACCGTGATGCGG